>NZ_JBJZOH010000002.1:0-304893 GCF_047200595.1 Streptomyces sp. MS19
GACCGCCACGGCCGCGAGCGGCCACAGCGCGTACACCGTCCAGGACCCGCCGGCCGTGGCCCCGTGCTCCGGTGGGGACATCACCGGTCCCAGGCCCGTCAGGAACTCCCATGAGCTGAGCGGCAGCGCGTGGTCGACCGCCGCCGTCCACACGTACCTCTCGTTGACGAGCGAGGGCGCCAGGAGCAGCAGCGCCGCCGTCCCGGCGACCGCGCCCGCCGTGTGCCGCAGCAGCGCGCCGAGGGCCATCCCCGTCAGCGCGGAGACCGGCGCCAGCAGCGCGGACGCGGCCACGGCGCGCAGCGCCCCGTCGTCGCCGATCCCCATGCCGATGTCCTGCCGGGCCAGGATCGCCTGGCTGCCCCAGAAGCTCACCCCGGCGACGAGGACGCCGAACAGGCCGGTGACCGCCGTCACCACCAGCACGCGGGCCGTCAGCACCTGGCGGCGCGCCGGTACGGCGGTGAACGTCGTCCGCGCGAGCCCGGTGGCGTGCTCGGCCGCGATCGCGGTGGCCCCCAGCGGGCCGGTCATCAGCATCGTGATCATCGCCGCGCTGTCGTTGTACGCGTCCCGGATCGCCCACACGGGGACGAAGATCCGCTGGACGCCCGGCGGGTAGTTGTGCCAGTTCGACTGGTCGTTCCACGCGGCGCTGACCGCGATGGTGACCACGAGCGCCCCGCAGACGCCGAGCACCCACCACGTGGAGCGCAGGGAGCGGAACCTGATCCACTCGGCGGCGACGAGATCCGTGAACGCCGCCCGGGGCTCACCGGCGGTGTCGGGAGCGAGCGCGGGACCGGCGGACCGGGTGGGGGCCGTCATCGCTTCTCCCCCGCCCCGTACTCGACGCTGTCAGCCGTCAGTTCCATGAACGCGTCCTCCAACGACGACGCGCGCGCCGTCAGTTCGGTCAGCACCACACGCCGCTGCGCCGCCAGCTCGCCCACCCGCCGTGCGTCGACGCCCGTCACCAGCAGCCCGCCGTCCCGCCGGGTCACCGCCGCCCCCTCGGCCGTCAGCAGCCGTGCGAGGTTCTCCTGGTCGTCCGCCCGCACCCGTACGCCGCCGCCACCGGCACGCGCGGAGAACGCCGCGAGGCTCTCGGCCGCGATCAGCCGGCCACGCCCGACGACCACCAGGTCGTCCGCCGTGTGTTCCATCTCGCTCATCAGGTGGCTCGACACGAACACCGTGCGCCCCTCGTCCGCCAGCCGCCGGAACAGCCCGCGCACCCACCGCACGCCCTCCGGGTCGAGCCCGTTGAGCGGCTCGTCGAAGAGCAGCACGGGCGGATCGCCGAGCAGCGCGCCCGCGATCCCGAGCCGCTGCCGCATGCCGAGCGACCAGCCGCCGACCCGGCGCCCGGCCGCGTCCGTCAGCCCGACCTCGGCCAGCACCTCGTCCACCCGCCCGCGCGGCAGCCCGTTCGCCCGCGCCAGCGCCCACAGGTGCGCGCGGCCCGGCCGCCCGCCGTGCACGTCCCCCGCGTCCAGCAGCGCGCCGACGCTCCGCAGGCCCCTGGCGCGGTCCCGGAACGGCACGCCCCCGACCCGCGCGGCGCCGGACGACGGCGCGCACAGCCCCACCACCATCCGCAGCGTCGTGCTCTTCCCCGCGCCGTTCGGGCCGAGAAAGCCCGTCACCCGTCCGGGCCGCACCGCGAAGGTCAGCCCGTCCACCACCGTCCGCCCACCGAACCGCTTGGTGAGCCCCTCGACTTCGATCATGCCGACCAGACTTCCGGGCCAGGCCCCGCTCCCGCATCGGGCCACGGGCCACACCGTCCCGAGGCCGCGTGGCCCAGGGGCGTACGCCCGCGGGCCAATGTGCGGACGCCACCCGGTCATTACGATCGCCCCCATGCGCACCCCCGACCCGTCGGCCCCGCCGACGTCCCGTGTACAGGCGGCGCTGCCCTGGTGCGGCGCGGTCGCGTACCCCGTCGCGCTGTTCCTCGCGATGAACGCGGGCCCGGACAACTCCACACTCCTGCGCCTGCTCCTCACCGGCTGCGTCACGCTGCTGGTGGTCCCGCTGCTGGGCCGCCATCCGCTGCCCGCGCTGTACGCCCTGCTGACCGGTACGCTCTGCACCGCTCCGCTGGTGCCCTCCTGGACCCTGGCCTGCATACCCGTCGTCGCGTCCGCCGCGGCCGTCGCCGTCGTCGCGGCAACGCGCACCCGCCGCGCGGCCCTCACCGCCGCGTCCACGGCACTCGCCGCGCACCTGGCCACCGCCTGGCTGCTGCGCCCGGGGCAGCCCGTCACTCCGGACCGCTTCCCGCCGGACCCGTTCCCGCCGTCCCGCCTCCCACCCGACGCCGCGGAGCCCGTCACCGGTCCGCTCGCGCAGGGACCGCTGCCCGGTACGGCCCTGCTGCTCCTGCTCCTCCACGTCACGGCGCTGGTCGCCGGCCGCGCCCTCGCCGAGCGCCGCGCGCACGCCGAGGCACTCCGCGCCCGCACGGCGTCCGACGCCGTCACGGCGGAACGGCTGCGCATCGCCCGTGAGGTGCACGACATGATCGCCCACAGCGTCGGCGTCATGGCGATCCAGGCGGGCGTGGGCCGGCGGGTCATCGGCAGCCGCCCTGACGCGGCGCGCGACGCGCTCGCCGGCATCGAGGACACCGGCAGGCAGACCCTCGCCGAACTGCGCCGCACCCTCGGCGCCCTGCGGCGCGACGGCGGCCCCGACGGCGACGGCCCGGCCCCCGGCCTCGCCACGCTCCCGCGCCTCGTCGCCGCCACCGGCGGCGCGGGCATCCGCGTGGAGATCACCGAACGCGGCACGCCCCGCCCGCTGCCCCACGACGTCGACCTGGCCGCGTACCGCATCGTGCAGGAGGCGCTGACCAACGTGACGCGGCACGCGCCCGGTTCCTCCTGCCGCGTCGTCCTCGACCACGGCGCCCCCGGCGACCCCGCCCTGTCCCTGCTGGTCGAGAACGACGGCCCGGCCACTCCCGCCGCCTCCGCCGCGCCCGGCTACGGCATCACCGGGATGCGCGAACGCGTCACCCTCCTCGGGGGCGACTTCGCCGCCGCGCCACGCCCCGGCGGCGGCTTCCGGGTGACGGCCCGGCTGCCCGTACCGGCGGCCGTCGCGTGACCGCCGGGCCCATCCGCGTCGTGCTGGCCGACGACCAGCCGCTCATCCGCACGGGCCTGCGCGTCCTGATGTCCGAGACGCCCGGCTTCGACGTGGTGGCCGAGGCCGGGGACGGCGCGGGGGCGGTCGCCCTGGCCGCCGCGCACCGGCCCGACGTGGTGCTGATGGACATCCGCATGCCCGGCGTGGACGGCATCGAGGCCACCCGCCGGATCACCGCGGACGGCACCGCGCGCGTCCTCGTCCTCACGACCTTCGACGACGACCACAACGTGCTGGGCGCCCTGCGCGCCGGGGCGAGCGGCTTCGCCGTGAAGGACATGGCGCTGGACGACATCCTCGACGCCGTCCGCGTCGTCGCCGCCGGGGACGGCCTGCTCGCGCCCGGCGTCACGCGCATGCTGATCGAGGAGTTCGCGGCACGCCCCCGCCCGCCCGCGCCGCCCCGCGCCCTGCCGGGGGTGACCGGCCGGGAACACGAGGTGCTGACCCTGGTGGCCCACGGCCTGTCCAACGCGGAGATCGCCGCGCGGCTGCACATCAGCGCCGCCACGGCGAAGGCCCACGTGGCGCGGCTGCTCTCCAAACTGGACGCCCGCGACCGGGTCCAGCTGGTGATCACCGCCTACGACGCCGGGCTCGTCACCCCCAAGCGCTGAACGCCGCCCGCCCCCTCACTCCTCCAGGCTGAGGAACGCCTCCACCAGCCGCCACGTCTCCTCCGCCGCCCCGGCGTCCCAGTCCGGCAGCCCGGGGTCGGTGTACAGGTGGCCCGCGCCCGGGTAGCGGAAGACCTCCACGTCCGCCCCCGCCCGCCGCATCCGCAGGTACCAGGCCGTCAGCCAGTCGTGCGTCTCGAACGGGTCGGGGTCCGCGACGTGCAGCTGCACCGGCAGGTCGTCCACCGACGCGTCCTCGGCGATGTCCGCCGTCCCGTGCAGCAGCACGAGCCCCCGCGCCCGCTCGTCCCCGAGCGCCACGGTCTGCGCCAGCGAGCCCCCCATCGAGAAGCCCATGTACACCAGTCCGGCGTCCGAGTGCGGCGCCGCGGCGGCGACGGCCCGGCGCAGCAGCTCGTCGCGCCCGATCTCCTCCCGGATCTCCAGCTCCTCCGCCGGCGTCCCGGCCGTCCGCCCGTCGTACAGGTCGGGCACGTGCACCCGGTGCCCGGCGGCGCGCAGCCGCCCGGCGGCCTCCCCGACGGCCGGCCGCAGCCCGTAGGCGGAAGGGAAGAGGATGATTTCGGTCACGGTCTGAAAACGCCCTTCGGGTGGTACGCGTCGGTACGGACTCTCCGCCGCGGCGTACGACCCCGTTAGCCTGGCGGAAGGACTTGTGCGCGTAGGAGGCTGGAGGACCCCCATGGACGATGTGTTGCGGTCACTTCTTGTGATCGGCGGCACCCTAGCACTCACCCTGGTGGTCGGCTGGGGCATCGACCGCGCGCTGCGCGCGGCCGACTCCCGCCACCCGGACACACGGCTGTGGGGACTGATGCGCCGCTGCCGGGTGCCGCTCCAGATCCTGCTGGCGTCGTCCTCGGTGAGCATCGCCTACGAGGCGTTCGACCTGCACGTGCGCCGCGGCGACATGCTGGACAGCCTGCTGGCCACGGTCGCGATCGCCTCCGCCGCCTGGCTGACCATAAGGATGGCGGGCGCCGTCGCGGAGAACTCGCTCGCCCGCTACGAGACGCGCACGCAGGACCAGGCCCGCGTCCGGCAGTTCCGCACCCAGCTCCAGATGCTGCGCCGCGTGGTGACCACGGTCCTCGCCGTCGTCGCGGCGGCCGTGACGATACTGCTCCTCTTCCCGAGCCTGCGGGCCCTCGGCGCCTCGATGCTGGCCTCGGCCGGTGTGATCGGCATCATCGCCGGTGTGGCCGCCCAGTCGATGCTGGGCAACCTCTTCTCCGGCCTCCAGGTCGCGTTCGGCGACTCGGTGAAGATCGGCGACTCGGTCGTCGTGGACGGCGAGTGGGGCGTGGTGGAGGAGATCTCCCTCGCCTTCCTGACCATCCGCATCTGGGACGACCGCCGGCTGACGATGCCGGTCTCGTACTTCAACAGCAAGCCGTACGAGAACTGGTCGCGCGGCGGCAACGAGCTGACCGGCACGGTCTTCCTCTACGTGGACCACGCGACGCCCGTGCCCGAGCTGCGCAAGCATCTCCAGGAGTTCCTTCTCGGCCGCAGGGAGTGGGACGGCCGCCACTGGGGCCTGGTCGTCACGGACACCACGCCGTCCGCCATCCAGCTGCGCGCGGCCATGTCCACCAAGAACTCCGACGACGCCTGGAACCTGCGCTGCGCCGTCCGCGAGGAACTGATCGCCTGGCTGCGCGACCACCACCCGTACGCGCTCCCCCGGGTCGCGACGTCACCCGCCGCCGTCGCGCCGGACCACCGCCTGCCGCACCAGCACACCCGGCACCACGACGGCGACGGCCACCGCGCGCACAACCTGGACAACGGCCGCGTGCACTGAAACCGCCGCCCCGGGAACGCGGCGGCGCGGCGGGGGTTGCGGCAGGGTGTGTCCCCCGGCCCCGCCCCGGCCGCCTGGCTCCACCCTCTGGCCGGCAGGCCGGTTCAGCCCCGCGCGTTCACGCCCTCGGCCGCCGTCACCGACGACGATCTCCACCTGCTCCTGGAGGCGGCCCGCCGGGCCCCTCCGCGGGCAACTCCCGCCCTGAGGCTTCCCGGCGGCCGGACCGGGCGACCGGGGCCGCCCGCCGTGCGGGAACGCCGCAGCGTCGCCGGCCCGCGCACCGCGCCCTGGGCCGATCCCCCGCCCTGCCGGCGTGCCCTACTCCCCGTGCGGCAGGCTCGTCCGGTCGAGCGCCCGCAGCGCGCGGTCCACGACACCGGGGTCCGCGCCCGGCTCGCTGCGCGCGTCGAGGACCTCGCGCCGGGCTGCGGCGAGGAGTTCGGCGTACATCTCGTCGATCTCGCGGATGTGCCTGGCCCGTTCGGCGGCCTGCTCGCGCAGGTCGCGTTCGGCGAGCGCCGGGGAGATCCGCACGCCGATGTCGTACGCGCGCCGCAGCAGTGCCTCCGAGACGTCCTCGTCCAGGTCCTCGTTCTCGCCCAGCTCCCGCAGCCGCCGCTTGGCGGCCTTGGCGGCGCGGACGGCCAGCTCGTGCTCCTGCCGGTCGGCGAGGTCGGCGTCCGCCTGCACGCCGAGCAGCCCGACGAGCCAGGGCAGCGTCAGGCCCTGGAGCACGAGCGTGACCAGCACGACGACGAAGGCGATGAAGATGATGGCGTCGCGCTGCGGGAAGCCGCCCCCGTCGTCCAGGCCGAGCGGCACGGCGAGTGCCAGCGCGACCGTGGCCACCCCGCGCATCCCGGACCACCACATCACCACCGTCTCCTGCCAGCTGAGCGGCACGTCCTCGTCGGAGTCGGCGTCCTTGTGCAGGCGGCGGGTGATCCACGCGGCGGGCAGCAGCCACAGCAGCCGGACGCCCATCACCGCGCCGAGCACGGCGAGCGCGGCGGGCAGCAGGTCGTCCCAGCGGCTCAGGGTGGTGTCCAGGACGCGGTGCAGTTCGAGCCCGACGAGCCCGAAGGCGACGCCCGTCACCATGGTGTCCACGACGGCCCAGAAGCTGCCGCCGGTCAGCCGGCCCGCGACGTCGTCAGGGTCCGCCTGCTCGCTGAGGAAGAGCCCCATCACCAGCACGGCGAGCACGCCCGAGCCGTGCAGCTCCTCGGCCAGCACGTAGGCGGCGAACGGCAGCAGCAGGGTGAAGCCGACCCGCAGCGTCACGTCGGCGAGCACGGGCCGCAGCCGGGAGATCAGCCAGCCGAGGACGAGGCCCACGGCGATCGCGACGACCGCGGAGAGCACGAGGTCGGTGCCCGCGGCGGGGAAGGAGTACGAACCGGCGACGACCGCCCCGATCGCGACGTGGTACAGCGTGATCGCCGTGACGTCGTTGAACAGCCCCTCGCCCTCCAGGATCGACACCATCCGGCGCGGCAGCCCGAGCTGCCCGGCCACGGCCGTGGCGGCGATGGGGTCGGGCGGCGCGACGAGCGCGCCGAGCGCCACGGCGGCGGCCAGCGGCAGGCCCGGCAGCACGGCGTCGGCGACGGCGGCGACCGCGGCCGTCGTCACGAAGACGAGCGCCACCGCCAGCAGCAGGATCGGCCGCAGGTTCGCCGTGAACTGCCGCCAGGACGTGCGGCGCACCGCCGCGTACAGCAGGGGCGGCAGCACCAGCGGAAGGATCAGGTCCGGATCGATGTCCACCTGCGGGACGGGGGGCACGAACGCCACCAGCCCGCCGAAGAGCGTCATCAGCACCGGCGACGGCAGGGCGAGGCGCTCGCCGAGCGGCACGGTCAGCAGCGACCCGAGGAGCAGGGCGAAGAGCAGGGAGAGCTGGTCCACGTGCCTACGCGCTCTCGGCGCGCAGCACGTCGAGCGCGGACCGCAGGTCCCCCGGATAGTCGCTGGAGAAGGCGGCCCAGCGGCCGTCCGCCGGGTGGGCGAAGCCCAGTTCCTTGGCGTGCAGCCACTGGCGGGTCAGCCGCAGGCGCTTGGCGAGCGTGGGGTCGGCGCCGTAGGTGAGGTCGCCGACGCACGGGTGCCGGTGCGCGGACATGTGCACGCGGATCTGGTGCGTGCGGCCGGTCTCCAGCTTGATGGCGAGGAGGCTGGCGGAGCGCAGCGCCTCGATGAGGTCGTAGTGCGTGACGGCCGGCTTGCCCTCGGCGGTGACCGCCCACTTGTAGTCGTGCTGGGGGTGACGGCCCACGGGGGCGTCGATGGTGCCGCTGAGCGGGTCGGGGTGGCCCTGGACGAGGGCGTGGTAGCGCTTGTCCACGGTCCGGTCGCGGAACTGCTGCTTGAGCCGCGCGTACGCGCGCTCCGACTTCGCGACGACCATCAGCCCCGACGTGCCGACGTCGAGCCGGTGCACGATCCCCTGCCGCTCGGCCGCGCCCGAGGTGGCGACGCGGTAACCGGCCGCCGCGAGCCCGCCGATGACGGTCGGGCCGGTCCAGCCGGGGCTGGGGTGGGCGGCGACGCCGACCGGCTTGTCCACCACGACGAGGTCGTCGTCGTCGTGGACGATGTCCAGGCCCTCGACCGGCTCGGCCACCACCCGGACGGGCACGGCCGGCGGGGGCATCTCGACCTCGATCCAGGCACCGCCGGTGACGCGTTCGGACTTGCCCACCTCGGCGCCGTCGAGCCTGACCTTCCCCGCGGCGGCGAGTTCGGCGGCCTTGGTGCGGGAGAAGCCCAGCATGCGGGAGAGCGCGGCGTCGACGCGTTCCCCCTCCAGTCCCTCCGGTACGGGCAGCGTGCGGGTCTCGGGCGTCTCCGGAAGCGTGCTCACCTGTCCGAGTATGCCGGACGTCCCGTCAGTCGCGGTGCACGGTGCCGTCCGGGTCCATGCCGCGGAAGGACAGCAGGACGATCAGGATGCCGCCGCAGACGATCGCGGAGTCGGCCAGGTTGAACACGGCGAAGTGCTGGACCGCGATGAAGTCGACCACATGCCCTTCGAAGACGCCCGGCGACCGGAACAGGCGGTCGGTCAGGTTGCCGAGCGCGCCGCCGAGCAGCAGGCCGAGCGCGATGGCCCACGGCAGGCTGTAGAGGCGGCGCGCGAGCCGGAAGATGACGACGATCACCGCCGCCGCGATGCAGGTGAAGACGACGGTGAACGCGGAGCCGAGGCCGAAGGCGGCACCGGCGTTGCGCACCGCGCGGAAGCGCATCCACTCGCCGATGACATCGATGCTGCGCTCGTTCTCCAGGCTGGTGACCACCCAGATCTTCGCGGCGAGGTCGAGCGCGTAGGCGAAGACGGCGACACAGGCGACGACGACCACCCGGCGCGGGCCGCGGACCGGGGTCGCACCGGCCGCGGTGGCCTCCGCGCCGGCGGTCCCACCGGACCCGCCGGGCTCACCGGCGGCGTCCGTTCCGTCCGGTCCCTCCGCCGGCGGGGGATCGTCGGGGGTCTCGATGGTCCGCTCCGCTTCGCTCACGGGATGAGGGTACGACACTCCTGTGCGATCAGCGGAGGGCCGTCAGGGACGCCGTTCCTGTTTCTGCTTGCAGTCCACGCACAGCGTGGCGCGGGGGAACGCCTGCATGCGCGCCTTGCCGATGGCGTTGCCGCAGTTCTCGCACAGGCCGTACGTCCCGGCCTCCAGGCGCCGCAGCGCGCGCTCCGTCTGGTACAGCATCTCGCGGGCGTTGGAGGCGAGCGCCATCTCGTGCTCGCGCGTGACGTTCTTGGACCCGGTGTCGGCCTGGTCGTCGCCCGCGCCGTCGCCGGAGTCGCGCATCAGGCCGGTGAGCGCCGCCTCGGACGCGGCGATCTCGGCGCCGAGCCGGTCGGCCTCGGCGGTCAGCGCGGCGCGGGCCGCGGCGACCTCTTCCTCGGTCCACGGGTCCTCGCCCGTCCTGACCGCCAGGTCACCGGCACGGGCCGTGGACACCGCGGTGGCCGACTCGTCGGCCGTGGTCTTCTTCGCTGCCACTTACGGCTCCTGTCTTTCCGGCTGTTCGGCGGCCACGGGGGACAGCGGCCGGTCACATGGTGTGATCGTGCTCGCGCATCGTGACCGGAACGATAAATCGGCCCGCGGATGCGCGGCAACGAGGGCGCGCCGGTCTGCCTGCGTTGTGCCCCACCCGGCCCCCGCCCAACCGGTCGTCGTCCCGCGGCGGCGGCCCGTACACTGTGGGCAGCGAAAGGCGTGGATGGGGACGAGTAGCGTCGTCCGGCAGCCAGGAGCGACCCGGGGACGGTGCGAGCCCGGGGGCGTGCGCGACGCGAAGATCACCCCGGAGCCGCCGGAGGAAAGCCCGCCGATCCGTGCCCGCACGGAACGGCGGCGCGAGTAGAACCGGCGTCGCGGCCCAATGAGGGGGCCGCCGGTGACCACCGGGGGCCAAGGAGGGTGGTACCGCGGGAGCCCAGCGCTCTCGTCCCTCCGTCGGAGAACGCACTGTGTGTCCGCCGGAGGACGATCCGATGTCGCTGTACCGACCCGTACCCGCCCAGGTCGACCTGCCAGAGCTGGAGCACGGCGTGCTCGACCTGTGGCAGCGGGACAAGACCTTCGCCCGCACCCTGGAGGCGTCCGAGGGACGGCCCGAGTGGGTGTTCTACGAGGGCCCGCCCACCGCCAACGGCATGCCGGGCGCCCACCACATCGAGGCCCGCGTCTTCAAGGACGTGTTCCCGCGCTTCCGCACGATGCGGGGCTACCACGTGACGCGCAAGGCCGGCTGGGACTGCCACGGCCTGCCCGTCGAGCTGGCCGTCGAGAAGGAGCTGGGCTTCAGCGGCAAGCAGGACATCGAGCGGTACGGGATCGCCGAGTTCAACGCGCGCTGCCGCGCCTCCGTGACGCGCCACACCGACGCGTTCGCCGAGCTGACGACGCGCATGGGCTACTGGGTCGACCTCGACGACGCCTACCGCACCATGGACCCGCAGTACATCGAGTCGGTGTGGTGGTCGCTGAAGGAGATCTTCGCCAAGGGCCTCCTCGGCCAGGACCACCGCGTCGCGCCCTGGTGCCCGCGCTGCGAGACCGGCCTGTCCGACCACGAGCTGGCGCAGGGCTACGAGACGGTGGTCGACCCGTCCGTCTACGTGCGGCTGCCGCTGCTGTCCGGGCCGCTGGCCGACCGCGCCGAGCTGCTGATCTGGACGACGACGCCCTGGACCCTCGTGTCCAACACCGCCGTCGCCGTGCACCCGGAGGTGACGTACGCGGTCGCCGCCCGGGGCGACGAGCGCCTCGTCGTCGCCGAGCCGCTGCTGGGCAAGGCCCTGGGCGAGGAGTGGACCGCCACCGGCGAGACGTTCACCGGC
The DNA here is from genome assembly GCF_047200595.1 of Streptomyces sp. MS19. NCBI lineage: Bacteria > Bacillati > Actinomycetota > Actinomycetes > Kitasatosporales > Streptomycetaceae > Streptomyces > Streptomyces sp. MS19. The sequence continues at coordinate 10,976 of NZ_JBJZOH010000002.1, forward strand.
GCCGAGATGGAACGCTGGCGCTACCGCCGCCCGTTCGAGCTGGTCGACTTCGGCGGCGCCGACGCGCACTACGTCGTGACCGCCGACTACGTCACCACCGAGGACGGCACCGGCCTCGTCCACCAGTCCCCCGCCTTCGGCGAGGACGACCTGCTGACCTGCCGCCGCTACGGCCTGCCGGTCGTCAACCCGGTGCGCTCCGACGGCACGTTCGAGGAGGGCCTCCCGCTGGTCGGCGGGCAGTTCTTCAAGAAGGCGGACGAGGCGCTCGTCGCCGACCTGGCCGGCCGCGGCCTCCTCTTCCGCCACCTGCCCTACGAGCACAGCTACCCGCACTGCTGGCGCTGCCACAACCCGCTGCTCTACTACGCACAGCCGTCCTGGTACATCCGCACCACCCGCATCAAGGACGCCCTGGTCAGGGAGAACGAGAAGACCACCTGGTATCCCGAGTCCGTCAAGCACGGCCGCTACGGCGACTGGCTCACCAACAACGTGGACTGGGCCCTCTCGCGCAAGCGCTACTGGGGCACCCCACTGCCGATCTGGCGCTGCCCCGAGGACCACCTCACCTGCGTCGGCTCGCTGGCCGAGCTGGGCGAGCTGTCCGGCACCGACCAGTCACGCCTGGACCCGCACCGCCCGTTCATCGACGAGGTGGTGTTCACCTGCCCCGCCGAGGGCTGCGCGCTGACCGCGACGCGCGTCGAGGAGGTCATCGACGGCTGGTACGACTCGGGTGCCATGCCGTTCGCGCAGTGGGGCTACCCGCACCGCAACCGCGAGGTCTTCGAGAAGCGGTATCCGGCGCAGTACATCGCCGAGGCCATCGACCAGACGCGCGGCTGGTTCTACACGCTGATGGCGGTCGGCACCCTGGTCTTCGACCGCTCCAGCTACGAGAACGTCGTCTGCCTCGGCCACATCCTCGCCGAGGACGGCCGCAAGATGTCCAAGCACCTGGGCAACATCCTGGAGCCCATCCCGCTGATGGAGCAGCACGGCGCCGACGCCGTCCGCTGGTTCATGGCGGCCGGCGGCTCCCCCTGGGCGGCCCGCCGGGTCGGGCACGGCACGATCCAGGAGGTCGTCCGCAAGACGCTGCTCACGTACTGGAACACCGTCGCCTTCCAGGCCCTGTACGCGCGGACCGCCGAGTGGGCCCCCGGCGCGGAGGATCCGGCGCCCGCCGACCGGCCGCTGCTCGACCGCTGGCTGCTGAGCGAGCTGAACGCGCTGACCGCCGCCGTCACCACGGCCATGGAGAACTTCGACACCCAGCGCACGGGCAAGCTGATCTCCACCTTCGTCGACGACCTGTCCAACTGGTACGTCCGCCGCTCGCGCCGCCGCTTCTGGCAGGGCGACCGCGCGGCGCTGCGCACGCTGCACGACGTGCTGGAGACCGTGACGCGGCTGATGGCGCCGCTGGTCCCGTTCATCACCGAGCGGGTCTGGCAGGACCTGGTCGTGCCGGTGACTCCGGGCGCGCCCGACTCCGTGCATCTCGCGAGCTGGCCAGAGGCGGACCTGACGCTGATCGACGCCGACCTGTCCCAGGACATGCTGCTGGTGCGGCGCCTGGTCGAACTGGGCCGCGCCACCCGCGCGGAGTCCGGTGTGAAGACCCGCCAGCCGCTGTCCCGCGCGCTGGTCGCGGCGCAGGGCTTCGAACTGCTCGGCGACGACCTGCGCGAGCAGATCGCCGAGGAGCTGAACGTGTCGGAGCTCGCCGCGCTCTCCGAGATCGGCGGCTCGCTGGTGGACACCTCGGCGAAGGCCAACTTCCGCGCGCTCGGCCGCCGGTTCGGCAAGGGCACCCAGCCGGTCGCCCAGGCCATCGCGGCGGCCGACGCGGCGGAGCTGTCGGCGGCGCTGCGCGCCGGGACGGCCTCGGTCGTCGTGGACGGCGAGGAGGTGATGCTGAGCCCCGAGGAGGTCATCATCACCGAGACGCCGCGCGAGGGCTGGTCGGTGGCCTCCGACCCGGGCGCCACCGTGGCGCTCGACCTGGAGATCACGCCCGGACTGCGCCGCGCGGGCCTCGCGCGCGATGTCATCCGGCTGATCCAGGAGGCGCGCAAGACCAGCGGCCTGGACGTCGCGGACCGCATCACGGTGCGCTGGGCGTCGGACGACCAGGAGGTCCGCCGGGCCCTGGCCGACCACCAGGCGCTGCTCTGCTCCGAGGTGCTGGCCACGGACTTCGCCGAGGAGACCGCCGCCGCCGAACGTGACGGTCTCGGCGAGGAGTTCGGCGACAGCGCGCTCGGCATCACGTTCCGCCTGCGCAAGAACTGACCCTGTGCAGAAAGGGGTGGGCCCCCGGACCTCGTCGGTCCGGGGGCCCACCCCTTTGTTCTGTTTGTTCTGTCCGTCAGGCCTCGTGCGTCGGGCCGTCAGTTGTCGTCCTCGTCGATCAGGAAGCCGCGCATCGGCGACGGCGCCTGCTGCACCGGCTGCGGACCCTGCGGGCGCACCGGGGCCATCGGCTGTGTCATGGCGGGCGACATCTGCTGCTGCCCGCCGCCGTACGACGGTCCCTGGGCGGGCGCGTGCCCGCCGTGCGGGCCGTGTCCGCCGCCCATCGTCTGGTTGCCGCCCATCGTCTGGTGCCCGAGGGACGAGCCGTTCGGGGCGCCGGCCGACGCGAGGGACGGCGGCGACGGGGGCAGCGACGGCGCGGACGAGGGGGTGCGCGGCGGCGCCAGCGAGTCGTCCGACTGGCTCTCCAGCTGGCGGAGCTGGCTCTCCAGGTACGACTTCAGGCGCGTGCGGTACTCCCGCTCGAAGCCGCGCAGGTCCTCGACCTTGCGCTCCAGCGTGGCGCGGGCGGACTCCAGGGAGCCCATCGCGACACGGTGCTTCTCCTGCGCGTCCCGCTCCAGCGCGTCGGCCTTGGCGCGCGCGTCACGCTCCAGGCCCTCGGCACGGCTGCGGGCCTCGCCGACGATCTTGTTGGCCTCGGAACGGGCCTCGGCGATCGCCTGGTCCGCGGTCTGCTGCGCGAGCGACAGCACGCGGGCCGCGCTCTCGTTGCCGCCCTGCTGCTGCATCGGGCCGGGACCGCCCATGGGGCCGCCGTGCTGTCCCATGCCGGGACCGCCGTGGCCGCCCATGCCCATGCCGGGGCCGCCGTGCTGGGCCATGCCCTGGTTCATCGGGACCGGAGCACCGGGGTGCCCCTGCGGGCCGCCGGGGCCCATGGGACCGCCCTGTCCCATCTGGCCGGGACCGCCGGGCCCCATCGGACCGCCCTGTCCCATCTGGCCGGGACCACCGGGACCACCGGGACCACCGGGACCGCCCTGGCCCATCGGACCGCCCTGACCCATCTGGCCGGGCTGGCCCATGGGACCGCCCTGACCCATCGGGCCGCCCTGTCCCATCGGACCGGGGCCGCCCGGATGCCCTTGGGGACCGCCGGGACCGGCGGGCAGTTGGGGCGGGCCGCCCATCTGCTGCTGCTGTTGCTGCTGCATCCCCTGCGGTCCCGATATGGCCGGCGGGCCCCCCTGCCGGTCCTGCGGTTCGGGCTTGCGCATGTTCTGCTGGTTCTGCGCGGCGGCACGCGTGGCGGCGGCCAGCTTGGCGCGCAGATCCTCGTTCTCCCTGAGCAGCCGGGTCAGCTCCGCCTCGACCTCGTCGAGGAAGGCATCGACCTCGTCCTCGTCATAGCCTTCTCGCAGACGGACGGTCGTGAACTGCTTGTTCCGAACGTCCTCGGGGGTCAACGGCATCTCTTCACCTCAGCGTGTTTCGTCGGATATAGGCAAGGCCGCACTCGTTCACAGCCCGGCCACGACGTTGATCAGGATGTAGACGATGATCATCAGTACGAAGAAGGACAGATCAAGCGCCACACCCCCGAACCGTAGGGGAGGGATGATCCTCCGCAGGGTCTTCAGCGGCGGATCGGTGACAGTGTAGGTGGCCTCAAGCACCACGACCATCGCCTTGCCGGGACTCCAGGACCGCGCGAACATGAAGACGTAGTCCATCACCAGCCGGAACAGCAGCAGTCCGAGCAGGCAGTACAAGACAATCAGGATCACCTGCTGAACGATCCCCATCCCGCTTGTCCCTCTCCCCTGTTCCCGCCCCGGCCGACCGGCCGGGACTCCCTTCGGTCCGCTGTCTTCCCTCAGCTCTGGTTGAAGAACCCACCCTCGGCGATCCGGGCTTTGTCCTCCGCCGTTACATCGACGTTAGCAGGCGACAGCAGGAACACCTTCTGTGTCACTCGCTCGATGCTCCCATGCAGACCGAAGACCAGACCAGCGGCAAAGTCGACAAGTCGCTTCGCGTCCGTGTCGTCCATCTCCGTGAGGTTCATGATCACCGGAGTGCCCTCACGGAAGTGTTCCCCGATGGTACGGGCCTCGTTGTAGGTCCTGGGGTGGAGCGTCGTGATGCGGTAGGGCTCCCGCTCGGATACGACCTTGGGCATGATCACCGGCGCGTTCTTCTCCACGTTGTGCCGTTCTGATGTGATGGAAGACACGGGAGCGATCCTCCCGGGCCGCCTGCTTTCCGCCAGGACCGGAGCGGGCGTGGGCTCCGTCTCCCGCTGAGCCGGGGGGTGGACGACCCGCACCGGCTCCTCCGGCCGTTCCCTGGGCGGGGGTTCGAGCGTCTGGCGGCGCTGTCCCCGGTCGGGTTCCGGCTCGGGTTCGAAATCGTCGTCGGGGCCGTACCCCGGGCGGTCGTAGCCGTCGTCCTCCACGAGGCCGAGGTAGACCGCCATCTTGCGCATCGCGCCAGCCATCGACTGCGTCCTCCGCTCTGTGGTGGATCGGCTCCGTCCGCCGGGGCCAGGGAGATCCACGTAACTTGCCCGAATTCTCCGGGAATGACCATATTTTCGGCTCTGGCCCCTCGCCTGGCGACGTTACCCGAGGGCGGGGCGGACACCGAGTACCGCGCTTCCTACACGCACGTGTGTCGCTCCGGCGGCGATCGCCTCCTCGACATCCGCGCTCATGCCCGCGGAAACCATGGTGGCAGCAGGATCGAGCGTGCGCAGGTCCCTTGAGATTTCCGCCAGTCGTTCGAACGCGGCCCCCGGCGAACCGGCGTACGCCCCTTCGAGCGGCGCGACCGTCATCACCCCGGCCGGGCGCACCCCGGGAGCGGCGAGCAGCGCCTCCGCCAACTCGCCCACGCCGTCCGGCGCGACGCCGCCCCGGCCGCCGCCGAGTCCTGACTCCTTCTCCAGGGCGACCTGGATCAGGCACTCCAGCGGCGCACGCTCCCGCCGGACGGCCTCGGCGGACAGCGCGGACACGAGGCGGACCCGGTCCACCGAGTGCACGTAGTCGGCGTAGCCGAGGACGGAGCGCACCTTGTTCGTCTGCAACTGCCCCACGAAGTGCCAGGTCAGCGGCAGATCGGCGCACGCCTCCGCCTTCGGCGCCGCCTCCTGGTCGCGGTTCTCGGCGAACTGACGTACGCCCAGTTCCGCGAGGATGCGCACGTCCTCGGCAGGGTACGTCTTGCTCACGACGACGAGGGTCACCTCGTCCCGGGCGCGGCCGGCGGCGGCGCATGCCCGGTCGATGCGCTCCTCGACCCGGGCGAGACCGGTCGTCAGTTCGATCCGCCTGGCCTCGCCGGACGCGGCGCCCGGGGGCCGCTGAGGGCCGGTCACGCGGCGTCCAGCCAGACGTACCCGGCCTGCCGGCCGGTGGTCCGGTCGCGGCGGTAGGAGAAGTGGTCGGCCGACTCGCGGGTGCAGACCGGGGAGAGCGCGATGTCGCGGACGCCGCTCGCCGCGAGCTGGGCGCGCACTCCGGCGGGGATGTCGATGGCGGGTGTGCCGGTCGCGCTGACGGCGCCGCAGCCGGGGACGGTCCGCTCGGCCTCGTCGCGCATGGCGGCGGGCACCTCGTAGCACCGCCCGCAGACGGTCGGGCCGGTCCTGGCGACGATCCGGCCGGGGTCCGCGCCGAGCGCGCGCATCGCCGCGACGGCGGCGGGCACCACTCCGGCGAGCAGTCCCGGGCGCCCGGCGTGCGCCGCGGCGGCCACCCCGGAGACGGGGTCGGCCAGCAGGACGGGGGTGCAGTCCGCCGTCAGCACGGCGAGGGCGGTTCCACCCCGGGCGGTGACCATCGCGTCGGCGGGCGGCGGTTCACCACCGGGTGACAGGTCGTCGGCGAGGGCGACGTCGTTCCCGTGGACCTGGTGCATCCAGCGGACGGCGGCGGGGTCGAGCCCCAGTGCCCCGGCGGCGAGGCGCCGGTTGGCATGGACGGCGGCGGGCTCGTCCCCCACGGCGCCGCCGAGATTGAGCATGGCGTACGGAGCGGCGCTCACCCCGCCCCACCTGTCGGTGAAGGCGAAGTGGGCGCCGCCGGACGACTCGCGGTTCCCTATCACGTCAGTACGTCAACCCAGAACGTCTCTCGGTACAGCTGTTCGGTGTGCGGCGGGTGCGCGTCCGGCGGACGGGTCCGCCGGACGGGTCACTTCAGGAAGTCGGGTACGTCCAGCTCCTCGACCTGGCCGTCGTACGGCCGGGCCGGCGGGACCTGCGGGCTCATCGGGTCGCGCACCGGCTCGGGGGCGTCGGACACGCCGTCGCGGTCGCCGAGCGGTCCCGCCGAGCGGCCGGGCAGCGAGCCGAGGCCGCCGAACGCGGGGCGTTCCGGCTCGGGCTCGGGCGCGGGCCGCTCCTGGGCGAGGGAGGTGTGGGCGTCGTCCTTGCCGCCGCCGTAGCCGCCGAGCGTCTTCTCGCGGCTGCGGGACGGGGGCTGTCCGCCGTCGAACCCGGCGGCGATCACGGTCACCCTGACCTCGTCGCCGAGCGCGTCGTCGATGACGGCGCCGAAGATGATGTTCGCCTCGGGGTGCGCGGCCTCGCTGACGAGCTGGGCCGCCTCGTTGATCTCGAAGAGGCCGAGGTCGGAGCCGCCCGAGATGGACAGCAGGACCCCCCTGGCACCGTCGATGGAGGCTTCGAGCAGCGGCGAGGAGATCGCCATCTCGGCGGCGGCGACCGCGCGGTCGTCGCCCCGGGCGGAGCCGATGCCCATCAGGGCGGAACCGGCCTCGGACATGACGGACTTGACGTCGGCGAAGTCGAGGTTGATCAGGCCCGGTGTGGTGATCAGATCGGTGATGCCCTGGACACCGGAGAGCAGCACCTGGTCCGCGGACTTGAACGCGTCGAGCACGCTCACCTGACGGTCGGAGATCGACAGCAGCCGGTCGTTCGGGATCACGATGAGGGTGTCGACCTCGTCGCGCAGGCTGGCGATGCCGTCCTCGGCCTGGTTCGCGCGGCGGCGGCCCTCGAAGGTGAACGGGCGGGTGACCACGCCGATGGTGAGGGCCCCGAGGGAGCGGGCGATGTTGGCCACGACGGGGGCGCCGCCGGTGCCGGTGCCGCCACCCTCGCCCGCGGTGACGAAGACCATGTCGGCCCCCTTGAGGACCTCCTCGATCTCCTCGCGGTGGTCCTCGGCGGCCTTGCGGCCGACGTCCGGGTTGGCACCCGCGCCGAGTCCCCGGGTGAGTTCGCGCCCGACATCGAGCTTGACGTCGGCGTCGCTCATCAGCAGCGCCTGCGCATCGGTGTTGATCGCGATGAACTCGACGCCCTTGAGACCGACCTCGATCATCCGGTTGATGGCGTTGACACCACCGCCGCCGATACCGACGACCTTGATGACTGCGAGGTAGTTCTGCGGTGCTGCCACGTCGAAGGCCTCTCGCCTCGAGTTACGTGTCGCCGCCCGCGTGAGCCGCAGTGCGCCGACGGATGCCGATGGGGCGGAGGAAGGGCCACCCCGAACCCTAACGCTTCAGTTTAGGGTTACCTGTGCTTGTCGTTCCTTGTATTCCTCGGAACGGACACTAAGTCGATAACTGGTGGGCGTTCAACGAACACGCCGGACCTCCTGCTTTTCTTTTCACCCTATGTGATCACGCGCGGGCGCACCAACCAGGGGCCCGACCTGCGGCGACGTGACGGGGCGTCAACCCGGTCGAGCCGGTCAAGGCCCTGACACCGCGGGCACGCTGGGGGCGCTCACGTCGAAGTGGGCCGCGCCGGGCGCCGCTTCCAGCACCGCCGTCAGGGCGTCCGCCTTCTCGCCCGCCCGCTCGGCACTGCCCCACCGCACGGTCCGGTCGCCGGACAGTTCGAGGGTGATGGCGTCGTACGACGTCGCGCGGACCCGGCGCAGCTCGCCGCGCACCGCGTCCGGCAGGGCGCGGACGACCGAGACGGCCGCGCCGCGCACCCGCTCCTCGCCGAAGCGGCGGGCCGACGGGCTGTCGGACAGGTCGAGTTCGAGCACCGGCACGCCGGGGAGCGCCTCCGGGACCTCGGCGAACGCGACGCCGTCCTCGTCCACCTCGCTGAAGCCGTCGCCGGTGGCCTGGAGGAGCGCCGCCTCGCGCTCGGTGACGCGCAGCGCGACGCCGTGCGGCCAGGAGCGTTCGACGTCGGCCGACTTCAGGCGGGGCAGCGCGGCGAGCAGCCGGTCGCGGACCGCGCCGGTGTCGAGCGAGGCCAGCGGGGAGCCGACCGGGACGGCGGCGGCTTCGAGGAGCTGGGCCTCCGTCAGCTCGCGGGGCCCCCCGTCCCGCTCGACGGCGACATCCTCGACGCGCAGCCAGCCGGAGCCGTACAGCGCCCAGGTGCTGAAGCCGCCGAGCGCGGCGGTGAGGACGAGGACCAGGACGAGGAGGCGGCGGCCCCGGGGGCGCAGGAGGCGCGCCAGACGGCCGGGGGCCGGGGGCGGGCCGGTGCGGCTCTGCCCGCCCCGCTGGGCGGTTGTCGTTCCGGCCACGCTCCCTCAGCTCCCGTTCGCGCGCTGTGCCCTGTGCCCTGCTGCCCGTGCCGTGCGGTGTCGTGTCGTGTCGTGCGGTGCCGTGCCGTGGGGTGCCGTGTGCCGGGGGTCAGGCCCGGCGCGCGGCGATCGCCTCGTGGACCATCCCGACGAGCAGGTCGTCGGCGTCCCGGCGGCCGAACTCCGTGGCGGCCCTGGACATCGCGTGCAGTCTGGCCGGGTCGGTGAGGACGGGGAGCACGTTGCCCCGCACCCACTCCGGCGTCAGCTCCGCGTCGTCCACGAGGACGCCGCCGCCCGCCCGGACGACCGGCTGCGCGTTGAGCCGCTGCTCGCCGTTGCCGATCGGCAGCGGGACATAGGCGGCCGGCAGCCCGACGGCGGACAGTTCGGCGACGGTCATCGCGCCCGCGCGGCAGAGCATCATGTCGGCCGCCGCGTACGCGAGGTCCATGCGGTCCACATAAGATAGCGGGATGTAAGGGGGCATCCCGGGCATCGTGTCCACCTGCGGCAGTTCGTTCTTCGGGCCGACCGCGTGGAGGACCTGCACGCCGGAGCGCTGGAGGACGGGGACGGCGCTCGCGATCACCTCGTTCAGCCGCCGCGCGCCCTGGGAGCCGCCGGAGACCAGCAGCGTCGGCAGGTTGTGGTCGAGGCCGAAGTAGGCGCGCGCCTGGTCGCGCATCGCGGCGCGGTCGAGGGTCGCGATGGAACGGCGCAGCGGGATGCCGATGTAACGGGCGTTCCGCAGCTTGCTGTCCGGCGTCGAGACCGCGACGAAACGGGTGTAGCGGGCGCCGATCTTGTTGGCGAGCCCGGGGCGGGCGTTCGCCTCGTGCACCACGATCGGGACGCGCTGGCGGCGCGCGGCGAAGTAGCCGGGCAGGGCGACGTATCCGCCGAAGCCGATCACGCAGTCGGCCTTGGTGCGTTCGAGGATCTCCTCGGCCGCCTTCACCGTGCCGCGCAGCCTGCCGGGCACGGTGAACAGCTCCGGCGTCGGCTTGCGGGGCAGCGGGACCGCCGGGATGAGGCCGAGCTCGTAGCCGCGCTCCGGCACCAGCCGGGTCTCCAGGCCGCGCTCCGTGCCGAGGGCGGTGATGCCCACGGTCGGGTCGTACCTGCGCAGGGCGTCCGCGAGGGCGAGCGCTGGCTCGATGTGGCCGGCGGTCCCCCCGCCGGCGAGAACAACATGCACCGGTATTTCACCGCTCTCCGGACGGCGCCCGCTTGCGGAGCCGTCCCATCGTCTTCCTTCTGAGCCGGGGTCCCCGCGCGGCCATCGCCGCCCTGGCCGCCGGATCGCTGCGCGCGAAGGCGATCAGCAGTCCGATGGCGAACATGGTGGGCAGCAGGGCCGAGCCGCCGTAGGAGAACAGCGGGAGCGGCACACCGGCGATGGGCAGCAGGCCCAGCACCGCGCCGATGTTGATCACGGTCTGGGTCATGAGCCACGCCGTGACCCCTCCCGCGGCATACCTGACGAACGGGTCGTCCGTGCGCCCTGCCACGCGGATACCCGCATAGCCTAGAGCCGCGAAGAGGCCGAGCACCGACAGCGTCCCCATCAGGCCCAGTTCCTCGCCGGTGATGGCGAAGATGAAGTCGGTGTGCGGCTCGGGCAGTTCACCCCATTTCTCCACACTCGCGCCGAGGCCCGAGCCGAACCAGCCGCCGGACGCCAGCGCGTAGATGCCGTGCACGGCCTGCCAGCAGTTGTCGTCCGGCCCCGGATCGGTGGCGCCGAGGCAGGCGAGCCGTTCCATGCGGTGCGCGCTCGTGACGATGAAGAGGGCGCCGAGGACGGCGACCGTGCCGATGACGCCGACGAACAGGCGGGTGGGCGCGCCCGCGAGCCACAGCAGGGCGAAGACGACGGCGACGATGATCATCACCGTGCCCATGTCGCCGCCGATCATCACCAGGCCGCAGACCAGCAGCGCGCCCGGAATGAGCGGGACCAGCAGGTGCCGCCACTGCGTGAGGAGGTTCTTGTCGCCCTTCCTGGCGAGCAGGTCGCCGCCCCACAGCAGCAGGGCCAGCTTGGCGAATTCACTGGGCTGGATCTGGAACGAGCCGCCGATGGCGATCCAGTTGGTGCTGCCGTTGATCCGCACGCCGATGCCCGGCACCTGGACGAGCACCAGCAGCACGACCGTGCAGGCGAGGAAGGGGTAGGTGAGGGCGCGCAGCAGGCGGACGGGGACGCGGGAGGCGACGAGCAGCAGGACCGTGCCGAGCACGGCGGCGAGCAGTTGCTTGCGGAAGTAGTGGGTGGCGGGCAGGTCGTAGCGCAGCGCCTGGATCTGTGAGGCGGAGAAGACCATCACGAGGCCGAGGAACGTGATGAGCAGGCCCGTGCCCAGCACCACGTAGTACGCGGTGAGGGGGCGGTCCCAGGCGCGGCGCAGCCGGTCGAGGGCCTTGGGGCTGCGGGGCGGCCCCGGGCGCCTGAAGGCGCGCGCCGCGGGGCGCGGGGGCGGGAGGGGGCGTGTGGCGGCGCGTCCGCGCCGTACCGGATCGGTCGCCGCCGGTCGTGGCGCTCGCGTCATCTCGACCCCTCCTCGGCCCCGTCCCCGGCGGTCCGCGGCCACCGGGGGCTACTCCTCGTGCCCGCCCCGGCCGGCGGCCAGGGTTCTGACGGCCGCGGCGAAGGCGTCGCCGCGCTCGTTGTAGTGGGCGAACATGTCCATCGAGGCACAGGCCGGGGCCATCAGGACGGTGTCCCCCGGCCGGGCGAGCCGTGCCGCCTCGTGGACCGCCGCCGCCATCGCCCCAGTGTCGGTCCGGTCGAGGTCCACGACCGGCACATCCGGGGCGTGTCGCGCGAGCGCGTCCCCGATGAGGCGCCGGTCGGCGCCGATCAGGACGACGCCGCGCAGGCGCCCCGCGGCGCCCGCGGCCAGGTCGTCGAAGGCGGCGCCCTTGGCGAGGCCGCCCGCGATCCACACGACCGAGGGGTAGGCCGCGAGGGACGCCTCGGCGGCGTGGGTGTTGGTGGCCTTGGAGTCGTCCACCCAGGCCACGCCGTCGATGTCCGCGACGTGTTCGATGCGGTGCGGGTCGGGGCGGAAGGCGCGCAGGCCGTCGCGTACGGCCCGGGGCGGGACGCCGTAGGCGCGCGCCAGGGCGGCGGCGGCCAGGGCGTTGGCGATGTTGTGGGGCGCGGCCGGCTGGGAGGAGGCGGCGTCGATGTCGTCGGTGGTCGCCAGTTCCTGCGCGCGCTCGCGGCGGTCGTCGAGGAACGCGCGGTCCACCAGGATGCCGTCCACGACGCCCAGTTGGGAGATGTCCGGCGTGCCGGGCGTGAAGCCGACGGCGCGGCAGCCCTCGGTGACGTCGGCGGCGCGGACCAGGGCCTCGGTGGCGGGGTCGGCGGCGTTGTAGACGCAGGCGACGGCGTTGCCCTCGTAGATCCTGCCCTTGTCGGCCGCGTACGCCGCCATGGAACCGTGCCAGTCGATGTGGTCGGGCGCCAGGTTGAGGACCGCGGCCGAGTGGGCGCGGACGGAGGGCGCCCAGTGCAGCTGGTAGCTGGACAGCTCGACGGCCAGCACGTCGTACGGCGGGTCGGCGCGCACGACGTCCACGATGGGCGTGCCGATGTTGCCGACGGCGGCCGTGCGCAGGCCCGCCGCGCCGAGGATGGCGGCGAGCATGCGCACGGTGGTGGTCTTGCCGTTGGTGCCGGTGACGGCCAGCCAGGGCGCGGCGCCGGGGCCGCGCAGCCGCCAGGCGATCTCCACGTCGCCGACGACCTCCACACCCGCCGCCGCGGCGGCGGCGAACAGCGGGCTGTCCGGCCGCCAGCCGGGCGAGGTGACCACCAGGTCGGTCGCCTTGGGCAGGGTGTCGCCGTCCCCGGGCCGCGTCTCGATGCCCTCGGCGGCGAGTTCGGCCGCGCGGGCGCGCTGCCGCGGCCCGTCGCCGCCGTCCACGACGGTGACGAGGGCGCCGAGCCCGGCCAGGGCGCGGGCGGCGCTCACGCCGCTCACGCCGAGGCCGGCCACGGTGATCCGCTGTCCGGAGAACTCGCTCACCAGTCCGCCACCCAGGTGCCGTAGAAGATGCCGATACCGACGATGACGCACATGCCCTGGATGATCCAGAAGCGGACCACGACCAGGACCTCGCTCCAGCCCTTCAGCTCGAAGTGGTGCTGGAGCGGCGCCATCTTGAAGACGCGGCGGCGGGTCATGCGGAAGGAGCCGACCTGGATGACCACCGACATCGTGATGAGGACGAACAGGCCGCCGAGGACGGCCATCAGCAGCTGCGTGCGGGAGACGATGGCGAGGCCCGCGATCGCGCCGCCGAGGGCCAGGGAGCCGGTGTCGCCCATGAAGATCTTGGCCGGTGAGGTGTTCCACCACAGGAAGCCGAAGAGCGCACCCATCAGCGCGGCGGCGACGACGGCCGCGTCGAGCGGGTCCCGTACCTCGTAGCAGGCCGCGCCCGCGGTGAGGAACTCGGAGCAGGTCTGGCCGTACTGCCAGACGCCGATGAAGACGTAGGCGCCGAAGACCATGACGGACGCGCCGGTGGCGAGGCCGTCCAGACCGTCCGTCAGGTTCACGCCGTTCGACATCGCCAGGATCATGAACAGCGCCCAGACGACGAACAGCACCGGGCCGATCGACCAGGAGAAGTCCTGGGTGAACGACAGGTGGGTCGAGGCGGGGGTGAGGCCGCGGGAGTCCGCGAAGTTCAGCGAGAGGATCGCGAAGGCGACGCCGACGGTGAACTGGCCCAGCATCTTCGCCCCGGCCCGCAGGCCGAGGCTGCGGCGGCGGACGATCTTGATGTAGTCGTCGAGGAAGCCGACGAGGCCCATGCCCGCCATCAGGAAGAGGACGAGCAGGCCGGAGATCGACGGCGGTTCGCCGGTGGCGACCTTGGTGACGGCGTACGCGATGAGCGTGGCGAGGATGAAGGCGATGCCGCCCATCGTCGGGGTACCGCGCTTGCTGTGGTGGTCGCGCGGGCCGTCGTCGCGGATGTACTGGCCGTACCCCTTGCGGGCGAGCAGCTTGATCAGGAGCGGGGTGCCGACCAGGGTCAGGAAGAGTCCGATGGCACCGGAGAAGAGGATCTGCCTCATCGGGCGGCGACCTCGCCATCGGTCGTCCCGGTGTCGTCCAGCAGTCCGAGCGCCACCTGTTCCAGCGCCGCGGACCGCGACGCCTTCACCAGGACGACGTCCCCCGGCCTCAGCTCAGCGCGCAGCAGCTCGACCGCTGCCCGAGCGTCGGACACGTGCACCGACTCCTCACCCCACGAACCCTCGTTCTTGGCGCCCATGTCCAGCCAGGCGGCCTCACGGCCGCCCACGGACACGAGCTTGCTGACGTTGAGCCGGACGGCGAGCCGCCCGACCGCGTCGTGCTCGGCGAACGCGTCGTCGCCCAGCTCGGCCATCGGGCCGAGCACCGCCCAGGTCCGGCCCCCCCTGTCCTTCACGGCCCCGCCCATCGCGGCGAGCGTGCGCAGCGCGGCCCGCATCGACTCGGGGTTGGCGTTGTAGGCGTCGTTGACGACCGTCACGCCGTCCGCCCGCTCGGTGACCTCCATGCGCCACCGGGACAGCGGGCTTGCGGCGGACAGTGTTTCGGCGATCGCCTCCGCGGACATGCCTACCTCATGCGCAACAGCCGCAGCGGCAAGCGCGTTCGACACGTGGTGCTCACCGTACAGCCGCATCGTCACGTCGGCGTACCCGGTGGGGGTCCGCAGGCGGAACGCCGGGGTGCCCGCGGGGGTCAGCCGCGTGTCCTCGGCGCGGACCGCCGCGTCCGCCGACTCGCCGAACAGGACGACGCGCGCCCGCGTGCGGTCCGCCATGGCGCGGACGAGCGGGTCGTCCGCGTTGAGCACGGCGACGCCGCCCTCGGCGGCCGGGGGCAGCGCCTCGACCAGCTCGCCCTTGGCGCGCGCGATGGTCTCCTTGTCGCCGAACTCGCCGATGTGCGCGGACCCGACGTTGAGCACCGCGCCGATACGCGGCGGGGTGAGCCGCGTGAGGTCGCGGATGTGGCCGATGCCGCGCGCGCCCATCTCCAGGACGAGATAGCGGGTGGACTCCTCGGTGCTCAGGGCGGTGAGGGGCATGCCGATCTCGTTGTTGAAGGAGCCGGGCGTCCAGACCGTGGGGCCCGAGGTGCGCAGCAGCTGGGCGATCAGGTCCTTGGTGCTCGTCTTGCCCGCGGAGCCGGTGAGGGCGACGACGGTGGGCGCGAGCTTCGCGACGACGTGCCGCGCCAGCGCGCTGAGCGCGCCGACGACGTCGTCCACGACGACCGCGGGGACGCCGACCGGGCGCGCGGCCAGGACGACGGCCGCGCCCGCGGCGACGGCCCGCTCGGCGAAGTCGTGGCCGTCCACGCGTTCGCCCGGGAGGGCGACGAAGAGGGACCCTGGCTCGACGAGCCGGGAGTCGATGACCACGGGCCCGGTGATGCGGGGTGGCGGCTCCGGTATGTCGTGCGGCTCTCCCCGCACGACGTTGATGAGCTCAGCTACGGGAAGGGGGATCACTTCAGCGGGCCTCGCCTGGCGTCGGGTTCCTGGGGTGCATGCGAGCTGGCGCGTTCGATGGCGGCGCGCAGCTCCACTCTGTCGTCGAAGGGCCGGATGACTCCGGCGATGTCCTGACCGCTCTCGTGTCCCTTGCCGGCGATCAGGACCGTGTCGCCGGGTCGCGCGCGGGCGACGGCGGCGGCGATGGCGGCGGCGCGGTCCTCCTCGACGAGGACGGTGCCCCGTTCGTGGGCGGGGACCTCGGCGGCGCCGGCCAGCATGGCGGCCAGGATCGCGAGGGGGTCCTCGGAGCGGGGGTTGTCCGAGGTCAGCACAGCGGTGTCGGCGAGGCGGGCGAGTGCCGCGCCCATGCCGGGGCGTTTGCCGCGGTCGCGGTCGCCGCCGCAGCCGAGGACGGCGTGGATGCCGCCCTCCGTGACCTTGCGCAGGGCGTGGAGGACGGACTCGACGGCGTCGGTCTTGTGCGCGTAGTCCACCACGGCGAGGTACGGCTGGCCGGCGTCCACGCGTTCGAGGCGGCCGGGGACGCCGGGGACGGCGGCGATGCCCTCGGCGGCGAGCGCGGGGTCGATCCCGGCGGCGGCGCAGGCGGCGATGGCGGCCAGGCTGTTGGCGACGTTGAACGCGCCGGGCAGCGGGGCGGCGGCCTCGATGCGGGTGCCGTCGGGGGCGACGGCGGTGAAGGTGGAGCCGAGCGGGCCGACGGCGGTGTCCTCGGCGCGCCAGTCCGCGTCGGGGTGGCCCTCGGCGGAGAAGGTCGTGACGGGCACCTCGGCCTCGGCGGCGAGGCGGCGGCCGTACGCGTCGTCGAGGTTGACCACGCCGCGGCGGGAGCGCGCGCGGGTGAACAGCTGGGCCTTCGCCTGGAAGTAGTCCTCCATGTCCCGGTGGTAGTCCAGGTGTTCCGGCGAGAGGTTGAGGAAGACCCCGACGTCGAAGACGCAGCCGTCCACCCGGCCCATGACCAGCGCGTGGCTGGAGACCTCCATGGCGACGGCGCGGGCGCCCCGTTCGCGCATGACGGCGAAGAGCGCCTGGAGGTCGGTCGCCTCCGGGGTGGTGCGGGTGGACTTGACGCGCTCGTCGCCGATGCGGGTCTCGACGGTGCCGATGAGGCCGGTGGGGGCGGGGGCGGGCGTACCGTCGGCGCGGGCGGCCTCGGCGGCGGCGCGCTGGAGCGCGCCCTCGACGAGGTAGCTGGTGGTGGTCTTGCCCGAGGTGCCCGTGACGCCGATCTGGAGGAGGCCGCGCCCGGGGTGGCCGTAGATCTCGGCGGCGAGCGCGCCGAGGTGGGCGCGGGGCTCGGCGACGACCAGGACGGGCAGGCCGGTGGCGGCGGCCCGTTCGGCACCGCTCGGGTCGGCGAGGATCGCCGTGGCGCCGAGGCCGGCGGCCTGGTGCGCGAAGTCGGCGCCGTGGAAGCGGGCGCCGGGCAGCGCGGCGTACAGGTCGCCGGGGAGGATGGCGCGCGAGTCGTGGGTGATGCCGGTGACCGCGTGGCCGGGCGTCCCGTCCCGGGGGCCGTCCTGCGGGGTCTGCGGGGCGTCCGTGCCCAGGAGAGCGGCCAGCTCCGCGAGGGGCACGGGCCGCACGTGCCGCGGGCGGAGCGCCGGCGGATGTGGATCAGCGTGGGGCACGGCGGTGAGCGTACCCGCCGCGGCGTGCGTGGAGCCAAACGAGCTGACGGGGGTGGACCCGTCGGTGATGGTTCTCACGTGCCTGTCGCTCCGCTCGTCTGTCGCTGCGTCGGGTCGCTTCCGCGCGGGTGTCCGCCGGGTGGTCCGCTCGGTCATTCGTCCGGGTCGAAGGTGGTGGGCAGGCCGGGGAAGGTCTCGCCGGTCGGGGGCACCCGGAGCGCGGCCAGCGAGAAGCGCATGACCTCGTTGAAGATCGGTCCGCAGACCTCGCTGCCCGTGTAGGCGCCCTCAGTCGGATTCTGGACGACGCAGTAGACGGTGACACGCGGATCGTCGGCGGGGGCGAACCCGGCGAAGGACGCCGTGTAGCCCCGGTAGACGCCTGTTTCCGGGTCCACGCGGTTGGCCGTGCCGGTCTTGCCCGCGACGCGGTAGCCGGGGATCTGGGCGGCGTGTCCGGTGCCGTCCGGGCTGGCCACGACGGTCTCCAGCATCTCGGTGAGCTGGTGCGCCGTATCTTCGCTGACGACGCGGGTCCGTTCGGGTGAGGGGACGGGCTCGCGGCGGCCGTCGGCGTCGGTCGTGGCGCGGACGAGGGTGGGTGCGACGCGTTCGCCGCCGTTGGCGACCGTGGAGTACACCGAGGCGGCCTGGACGGCGTTCACGGACAGGCCCTGGCCGAACGGGATCGTGTACTGCTGGGACGCGTTCCAGTCCTCGGGCGGGGCGAGGATGCCCGCGGTCTCGCCCGGGAAGCCGAGCCCGGTGGGGCGGCCGAAGCCGAACGCGGTCAGGTAGTCGTGGAGCACCCGGTTGGCCTCCGGCTGGGTGTCGCCCAGCTGTTCGGCGGCGAGGATGGTGCCGATGTTGCTGGAGTGGGCGAGGACCCCGGCGAGGGTGAGGTACAGGGTCTCGTGCTCCACGTGGTCGCCGAACTGGCGGTCGGCGCGCGGCAGCCGGTTGGGGACCGTGACGTGCGTGTCAGGGGTGGCCGCCTGCTCCTCCAGGACGGCGGCCATGGTGATGACCTTGCTGGTGGAGCCGAGTTCGAAGGCGTCCTCCAGCGCGGCGTTGCCGAGGTTGGCCGGGTCGGCGGCGGCGATGTCGTTGGGGTCGAAGCCGGGGGCGCTGGCCAGGGCGAGGAGTTCGCCGGTGGCGGTGTCCTGGACGACGACGTAGCCGCCGTCCGCCTGGCTGGCCTCGACCTGCTCGCTGATGGCCTGCTGGGCGGCCCACTGGATGTCGCGGTCGATGGTCAGTTCGACGTCGGTGCCGGGGACGGCCGGCTCCTCGCGCTCCCCGGCGGTGGGGACACGGCGGCCGCCGGAGCGTGCGTAGAAGAGGCTGCCGTCCTCGCCCGCGAGTGCGTCGTCGAGCTGGGCCTCCAGGCCGCCGCTGCCGACGCCCTCGCTGTTGACGAAGCCGAGGACGGGCGCGGCGAGCAGGTCGTTCGGGTAGACGCGCTTGGCGTGCTCGACCGCGAAGATCCCGGAGAGCACCTGCGTGCCCGTGCCCTTGTCCTGCTGCTCGGCGAGGTTGGCGCGCAGGTCCTTGATCTGGTTCCAGACCTGCGGGGTCCGCTGGCGGGCGAGCAGGGCGTAGCGGGTGTCGTCCTGGCTCAGCAGATCGGTCAGTTCGCCCTGGTCGCGGTCGAGGACGGGAGCGAGGAGCGCGGCGGCCTGCTCGGGCGCGTCGGGGACGCCGGTCGCCTCCTCGGAGAAGAGCAGCGGATCGGCGGTGATGTCGTAGGCGTCGACGGTGGTGGCGAGCGCGGTGCCGTTCCGGTCGGTGATGTCGCCGCGCCGTGCGGTCAGGGTCTCCTCGACGTAGCGGTTGACGGCGGCCTGTCCCGCGTAGGAGGAGGCGCCGACCGCCTGCACCTGGAAGAGGCGGACCGAGAAGGCGACCATGATCAGGGTCAGGCCGAGGCCGACGAGGCGCAGGCGCGGCCTCGGGTTGCCCAGGCGCAGGCCGCTGTCGGGCCGCCGGGGGCCGCGGGGGCGCGGGGGGCGGGGGGCGGTCATGGGGTCGGCCCTCCGTCGGCGGGAGTCGGGTCGGCGGCAGTCGGGTCGGCGGCAGTCGGTGCGTCGGGAGTCGGGTCGGCGGTGGCTGGGGCGTCGGGGCTGTCGGGGGCCGCGGCGGACGCGTCGGCGGACGGTGCCGTGCCGCCGGGCGCGGCCTGGTTCGTCACGGTGTCCTCGCCCGGCGGGGGCGGCGAAGCCGCCGGGTCGCCGGTCGGCGTGCCCGCCCCGGCGTCCGCGGGCGGCACGTCCCGCTCGTCCGGCGCGGCCGCGTCGTCCGTGGGCGTGGCGGTCGGGGTGGGGCTCGGCGCGGGCGTGGGGTCGGTCTCGCCGAGCAGGTCGCCGCCCCCGGTCAGGAAGGCGGGCGGCCCGCCGGGCACCATGCCCATCTCACGGGCGCGCTCGGCGAGGGCGTCGGGCGCCGCATAGCCGTCCACCTCGGCCTGTAGCTCCTGCTGCTCGTCCGTCAGCTCCTTGGTCTCCCTGCGCAGCTCGCTCAGCTCGAACGAGCCCTCGTTCAGCGACGCGTTGAGCAGCAGCAGGCCGAGCATGCCCGCGCCGAGGAGCAGCACGATGAGCAGGACGAACGGGGTACGGGCCGCCGAGGACGAGCCGCGCGGCACCATCCCGGCGAGCCGCAGCAGCCGGGTCTGTCCCGGGCCCCCCGGGCGCTGGCGCGCCATGTCAGACCGCCTCCCTGACCCGTTCGGCCGCCCGCAGGCGGGCCGGGGCGGCGCGGCTGTTGCCGGCCAGCTCCTCGGCGGACGGCAGTTCCGCGCCGCGCGTGAGGAGCCGCAGCCGGGGCTGGTACTGCTCGGGGACGACGGGCAGTCCAGCGGGCGCGGTGGAGGCGGCGCCCTCGCTCAGCGTCCGTTTCACGAGCCGGTCCTCCAGGGAGTGATAGGACAGGACGGCGATCCGGCCGCCGACGGCGAGGGCGCCGACGGCGGCGGGCAGCGCACGTTCGAGCACGGACAGCTCGCCGTTGACCTCGATGCGCAGGGCCTGGAACGTGCGCTTGGCGGGGTTGCCGCCGGTGCGCTTGGCGGCCTGCGGCAGGGCGTCGCGGATGAGGGTGACGAGCCGGGCGCTGCCGGTGATCGGCTCGCGCGCCCGTTCCCTGACGATCGCCTCGACGATCTTGCGGGCGAACTTCTCCTCGCCGTAGGCGCGCAGGACGCGGACCAGTTCGCCTGGCGGGTAGGTGTTGAGGACATCGGCGGCGCTCGGGCCCGTCGTCTGGTCCATGCGCATGTCCAGCGGCGCGTCCTGCGCGTACGCGAAACCGCGGTCCGCCTCGTCGAGCTGCATGGAGGAGACGCCGAGGTCGAAGAGGACACCCGCCACCCGGGTGACGCCCGACCGGGCGAGAGCGGAGGGGAGCTGGTCGTACACGGCGTGCACCAGCGTCGCCCGTTCGCCGTACGGGGCGAGGCGCTGCCCGGCGAGGCGCAGGGCCTCCGGGTCGCGGTCCAGGGCGATGAGCCGGACGTCGGGGAAGGCGTCGAGGAGGGCGGCGCTGTGGCCGCCGAGCCCGAGGGTGCAGTCGACGGCGACCGCGTCCGGGCGGCGCAGCGCGGGGGCCAGCAGGTCCAGGCACCGCTGGAGCATGACGGGGCGGTGCCGGGCTTCCGGCGGCCGGTCGTTGCTGGTCGTCATGCGCCTTCCGAACGGGGAGGAGAGACAGGTGACGGCGGGGGCGCCCCGGGCCTGGCGGGAGTCCTCGGTCGTGCTGCGGCGGGCTCCGCGGGCCACCGTCGGGAAGGATGGGACTGGTGACGGGCGCACGCCTCCCGGTGCGCGTCACACTAGCCCACCTGTTTCCGCGGTCAATCACTGAGGTTGATCGTGTGCCGCGTTTCGGAACGGGCCTGTGACCCTCATCACCTCTCCGGAGGGGACGAGGTGGGGACTCGCGTACTACCTTCACAGATATGTCTCATACGGTCACAGACGAGCTGGTCGAAGCCAACCGCACGTACGCCGGCGGCTTCACCGCTCCCCTGCCCAGCCCGCGGCCCGTGCGCCGCACGGCGATCGTGGCGTGCATGGACGCCCGGCTCGACCTGCACGCCGCCCTCGGCCTCGAACTGGGCGACTGCCACACGATCCGCAACGCGGGCGGTGTCATCACGGACGACGTCATCAGGTCGCTGACGATCAGCCAGCGGCGGCTCGGCACCCGTTCGGTCGTGCTCATCCACCACACGCAGTGCGGTCTGCTCGACCTGACGGAGGAGTTCAGGTCGGAGCTGGAGCTGGAGGTCGGGCAGCGTCCGGCGTGGCCGGTGGACTCCTTCACCGATCTGGACCAGGACGTCCGCCAGTCGCTGGCCAGGGTGCGCACCTCCCCCTTCCTCCTCCACACTGATGACGTACGCGGCTTCGTGTTCGACGTGACGACCGGTCTGCTCCGCGAGATCGTCCCCGCGGAGGACGCCGCCCGGTGACGTCCGTCGCCGTTGTGTGAAGAATGCAGGGGGCGGCGACCGGCCGGTGCCGAGGCGGCACGGGGCGGCCGGGGTGGCCCGTACGCATGCGCCGAGCCGGGCTCGGGGCACGGTTCATGGGCCGAGGAGGGCCGCTTGACGACCTATGAGGAGCAGACCAGGCTCAGCGATCTGAGCGCCACCGCGGACCGGGTGCGGCGCGCGGTGGAGAGCGTGATCGAGGGGAAGCCGGACGTCGTACGGCTGTCGGTGACGGTACTGCTCGCGGGGGGGCACCTCCTGCTGGAGGACGTGCCCGGCGTCGGCAAGACGATGCTCGCCAAGGCGCTCGCGCGGTCGATCGACTGTTCGATGCAGCGCATCCAGTTCACGCCCGACCTGCTGCCGTCGGACATCACCGGCGTCAGCATCTACGACCAGGCGCGCGGCGAGTTCGAGTTCAGGCCCGGCGCCGTCTTCGCGCAGATCGTCATCGGCGACGAGATCAACCGCGCCTCGCCCAAGACGCAGTCCGCCCTCCTTGAGGCCATGGAGGAACGGCAGGTCACGGCCGACGGGCGCACATACGAGCTGCCCGAGCCGTTCATGGTCATCGCCACCCAGAACCCGGTGGAGATGGAGGGCACCTACCCGCTGCCCGAGGCGCAGCGGGACCGCTTCATGGCGCGCGTGTCCGTCGGCTACCCGGCCCAGGACGCCGAGCTGCGGATGCTGGCTTCGCACGGCGGCGCGTCGCCGCTCGACGCGCTCAAGCCCGCCGCGCACGCGCAGGACGTCACACGGCTGATCGACGTGGTGCGCGGCGTGCACGTCTCGGACGCCGTGCGGCGCTACACCGTCGACCTCGCCGCGGCCACCCGTGCGCACCCCGAGCTGCGGCTCGGCGCCTCCCCGCGCGCGACGCTGCACCTGCTGCGGGCGGCGAAGGCGGCGGCGGCGCTCGCAGGGCGCGGCTTCGTGCTGCCGGACGACGTGCAGCAACTCGCCGTGCCCGTCCTGGCGCACCGTCTGCTGCCCACCGCGCAGGCGCAGCTGAACCGGCAGAACACCGCGGACATCGTCTACGACATCCTGCGCCGCACACCCGTGCCGGACTCCTACGCGGCGCAGCCGCAGGCTCGGGGTTACTGATGGCCGCGCCCGTGGCAGCCGATGCGGGCGTGGACGAACGGGGGACGCTGCGCGCCGCGTTCGGCGGGCTGACGACGCGCGGCCGGTCGTTCGTCGCCGCGGGCCTGGCCGCCGCGCTGTGCGCCTACGCGCTGGGGCAGCCCGACCTGCTGCGCGTCGGCGTCCTGCTGGCGGCACTGCCGGTGCTGTGCGTACTGGTGCTGCACCGCACGCGCAGCCGCGTCGTGACCGCGCGCCGGCTCACGCCCGACCGGGTCGCCGCCGGCGGCGAGGCGCGGGTGCACCTGCGTGTCGAGAACGTGGGGCGGCTGCCCAGCGGCCTGCTGCTGCTCCAGGACCGGGTGCCGTACGTGCTGGGGCCGCGGCCCCGCTTCGTGCTGGACCGGATCGAGCCGGGCGGGCGGCGCGAGGTGACGTACCGGGTGCGCTCGGAGCTGCGCGGGCGCTACCCGCTGGGGCCGCTGGAGCTGCGGCTCACGGACCCGTTCGGGATGGCGGAGCTGAGCCGCTCGTTCGGCGCGTCGGACACGATGACGGTGCTGCCGCACGTCGAGCCGCTGCCGTACGTCCGGCTCGGCGGGAACGCGGACGGCGCGGGCGACGGGGTGCGGCGCGGGCTCGTGGCGGTCGGCGAGGACGACGTCATCCCGCGCGACTACCGGCACGGCGACGACCTGCGGCGCGTCCACTGGCGCTCGACGGCGCACCACGGCGCGCTGATGGTGCGCCGCGAGGAGCAGCCGCGGCGCGCGCAGTGCACCGTGCTGCTGGACACGCGGCGGACCGCGTACCTGGGCGCCGGGCCCGACACCGCGTTCGAACGGGCCGTGTCGGGCGCGGCGTCGGTGGTGCGGCACCTGGCCGCCCAGGGGTACGAGACGCGGCTGCTGACCGGCGCGGGGCAGCTCGTGCCGGGACCGGCGACCGAGGCGCGGGAACCGGCGGAGCGGATCGGCCTGGTGATGGACGTGCTCGCCGGGGCGGAGCCGGAGGACGAACGGCCGCCGGAGACGGTCGAGGCGGTGCTGCGGTCGGCGGGCGGCGGGCTCGTGGTCGCGTTCACCGGTGTGCTGGACGACGGGCAGTGCGCCGCGTTCGCACGGCTGCGGCCCGGCCGGGGGACGGCCGTGGTGTTCGTGATCGGCGGCCAGCGGGCTCCGGAGGCGGAGGCGGCGCAGGTCGCGGCCCTGCGGGGGGCCGGCTGGACGGCGCTGCTGCTCCCGCCGGGCGTACCGCTGGGGCAGGTGTGGCAGCAGGCGGCGGCCGAACAGGCGGGGCAGACGGGGCAGACGGGGCAGGCGGGGAGACGGCACGGATGACCGGGGGAGACCGCTGATGGACAACAGGGTGCGGATGGCGTTCGCCTCCTGGTTCGCGACGATGGCGGCGGCCGCCGCGCTGCTGCCGCTGGTCGACGGCACGGACTGGTACGCCCAGGCCGCCATCCTCCTCGCGGGGCAGACGGCCTTCGGGGTCGTCACACGCCAGGTGCGCGCCCCCGCCCCGGTCACGGTCGCCGTGCAGCTGGCCGTCTCGGTGGTGGCGCTGACGGCGGTCTCGGCGTCCGCGTACGCCCTGGGCGGCCTCCTCCCGGGACCCGCGGCCTTCGGCGAGCTGGGCAGGCTGCTGACCGCCGGGGCGGACGACATCGGCCGCTACACCGCGCCCGCCCCGGAGACGGACGGCATCCGGCTGATGGTCTTCGGCGGCGTGCTGCTCATCGGGCTGATGGTGGACGTGCTCGCGGTGACGGTGCGCGGCGCCGCGTCCGCCGGGCTGCCGCTGCTCGCGCTCTACTCGGTGGCGGCCGGGGTCGGCGGGAACGACTCGGGCCGGCCGTACTTCCTTGTCGCGGCGGCCGGTTACCTCGTGCTGCTGCTGGCCGAGAGCAGGGACCGCGTGGCGCGGTGGGGGCATGTGTTCGGCGCGCCGGGCGGCGCGCGCCCCGGGACGCCGTACGACCGCGGCCCCGGCGCGGCGCCCCGCGTGCGCGCGGGCCGCCGCATCGGCGCGCTGACGCTCGGGGTGGCCGTGGCGGTGCCGGCGCTGCTGCCGTCGCTCGGGACCGGGCTGCTCGACACGTCGCGCGGCGGGGGCGGCGGGGGCGGCGGGGGCGAGCGGTCGGCCTCGACCTCGCTCAACCCGGTGGTGGCCCTCCAGGACCAGCTCAACCAGCCGCAGGACAGCCCGGTCCTGTACTACCGGACGACGAGCCCCGACCCGTCCGGGATGTACCTGCGGCTGACGGCGCTCGACGAGTTCGACGGCACGCAGTGGACGTCCTCCGGCTGGCGCGAGGAGACGCCGCCCGACCCGCCGTGGGTCGTGCCGGGTCTCGGCCCCGAGGTCGCGGTGACACGGGTGGCCACGGAGATCACGGCGACCGACACGTACGTCCAGTCGTCGCTGCCCGTCCCCTACCCGGCCCAGGCGGTCGAGGCCCAGGGCGACTGGAGTTTCGACAAGGGCTCGCAGACCCTCACGTCGGACGACAGGCGGTTGACGACGCGGGGGCTCGCGTACTCGGTGGACCACCTGCTGGTGGAGCCGACCGCCGAGCAGCTGTCCACGGCCCCGGCCGCGCCCGAGGAACTGCGCAAGTACTACACGCGTCTCCCGCGCAGCCTGCCGCCGGAGGTCGCCGCGATGGCCGCCGAAGTGACCGCGGGGGCGCGCGACGACCTGGCGCGCGCCGTCGCCCTCCAGGACTGGTTCACCCGGGCGGGCGGTTTCCGGTACGACACGTCCGTCTCCTCGGGCAGCAGCTCCGACTCGATCCTGACGTTCCTGCGCGACCGGGAGGGCTTCTGCGTGCACTTCGCCTTCACCATGGCGACGATGGCGCGCACGCTGGGCATCCCCGCGCAGGTCGCGGTGGGCTTCACGCCGGGCACCCGGCTGCCGGACGACGTGTACGAGGTGGGTGTCCACAACGCGCACGCCTGGCCGGAGCTGTATTTCGAGGGCGTCGGCTGGGTCCGCTTCGAGCCGACGCCCGGCCAGGGCAGCAGCCCCGCGTACACCCGGCCGGAGTCCGAGCGGCCCGACCCCGGGGAGCGCGAGGAGCGGGAGCCGGCCGGGGAGGAGACGGCGGAGGCCGTGCCGTCGCCCTCGCCGAGCGTCCCGGCGGACTGCGCGCCCGGCTCGTCGCTGGGCGCCTGCCGGACGGACCAGCCGAGTACGCCGGAGAGTGCGCGGGACGAGGCGGCGTTCGCGTCCTGGCCCGCGCTGTGGACCGGCGCGGGGGTCGTGCTGGTGGCCGTGGCGGTGAGTCCGCTGCTGTGGCGGCGCCGGGCACGGCGGCGGCGGTTGGGCGCGGAGGGCGGGCCGCTGGGCGCGTGGCAGGAACTCGGTGACAGTGCCTGGGACTTCGGCATCACCCCGGCCGCTTCGGAGACGCCGCGCGCGGCGGCGGGGCGGATCGTGCGCGTCGCGTCCCTCGGCGGGGAGCCCGCGGCGGCGGTCCACCGGCTGGCCGACGCGGTCGAGCGCGAGCTGTACGCGCCGGAGGCGGACCGCGGGCGGGCCGGGCGGCTCGCGGAGGACGTGCGGACGGCGCGGCGGGGGCTGCGGGCGTCGGCCGGGCGGTGGGAGCGGCTGCGGGCGGCGGTTCTGCCGCGTTCCGCCATTCGGGTGATCCACCGGTGGTCCGCACGGCGGGCGGCGTTCGCTCACCGTCTGCGGTCGGCGCTGCGGCGGCTCGTACCCCGCCTGGGGCGGCACGGCGCCTGAGGACGGTGGCGCCCACCGCACGCCCCGGGTGACGGGCGGGCGCGCACTCCCGCCACGGACACCCGGAACCGGTCCCCGCACGGCACCAGCACCACCCGCCCACGTCAGGGCCCTCGGCCCGGCCATGGCGGACGAGACCGATGACAGTCCGCACGCGCGCCCGGCCCCGGGGCTTCGTACCGGCTGCCGGGCGGACAACGGCCCGTGGGACGCAGGGTGCCGCGGCCGGCCCCTCGCCCCGTGGAACCCGGCCGGCCGGGCCGGCCGACAGGGGGAGCGGCCCCGAGTGCGGGAGGCTTTGAGGCGCCGCTCAGGGCGTGTCCTTTGGATCTTGTCGGGTCAGGCCGCGTTGTCGGACGCGGTGCCTCGCCTCGCGATGCGACAACGCAGCGAGGCTCCCCCCAGGCCCAAGGGAACGTGGGAGGTGCCCCCACGTCGGCAGCGCGTGCCAGGGAAGACCTGGAAGACGCGCCCCAGGGGGCAGCCCGCCGTTTCTCTCCTGGGGGGCGCGGCGGGCGCCCACCCCCCGGAAGGGCGACCCCGGTCAACCCACGCTGACGGCCTGTGGTCACCAGGCCACTCCCCCGGTCCCGGCCGGGGGCGCCCCGGCGGCAGGTCCGGCCGGTCCGCCGCTGCCGCTCCCCCGCCGAACCGGCGCCGGGAACGCCGCGGGGCGGGCGGCCCCGGCGGTCGACGCTCACTGACGGCCGGCGCCCCGGGCCCGCTCGGCCACAGGCGGAGACGCGCCAGGCCACGCGTGGACAGCCTCACCCGGCAGGAGCCCCGCAAGAAGCTGACGGGCGGGAACGCGAGCCGTTCCGCCACGGGCCGGGACCCGCCGGGCCACGCGTGGGCAGCCGTGCCGGGCAGGAAGGCTCCGGTACCGGCCGGGAACGCCGCGGGGCGGGCGGCCCCGGCGGTCGACGCTCACTGACGGCCGGCGCCCCGGGCCCGCTCGGCCACGGGCAGAGACCCGCCGGGCCAGGAGTGGGCGGTCATGCCGGTCACGGCTTGCTGACGGCCGGTGGTCGCCACTGCTCGGTCACGCACGGAGACCCGCCAGGCCGCGCGCGGGCAGCCGGACCGTTCCCCCAGGCACCGGAGTCCCGGGAAGGTCCCGGGCATGCCGCAGGGCCGCCCCTGGGCGGGGGCGGCCCTGCGGTCGGACAAGCCGTGGAGACCGGCTGCCGCTGTCAGCTCTCGCGCTCGTCGCGGCGGCGCTGCCAGCGGTCCTCGATCCGGTTCATCATGGTCCGGCGCTGCTTCTGCCGGCCCGCCTGTCGGCCACCCGCGCCGCCGCCCTGCGGGGTGGCGGCGGATGTCTGCGGTGTCCTGCGCCACCCGGTGACGGCGACGACGGCACAGCCGAGCATGATCAGGAAACCGACCACGCTGAGCCACACCTGCTGCGCGACCATGCCTCCCATGAGCAGGCCGATGCCCACGACGAATCCGGCGATCGCCTGGTAGACCCGTCGGCGGGTGAACGTGCGCAGCTCGTTACCCTCAAGCGTTGTCGCGAATTTGGGATCTTCGGCGTACAGCGCTCGCTCCATTTGTTCGAGCATGCGCTGCTCGTGGTCCGAGAGCGGCACGGAGTCCTCCTACTCGTCGGTCGCGGTGGCGACCCGATCCGACCCTTCAAGGATAGGCAGAGATGTCTCCCTGTGAAACCCACCCCTGTACGCCAGTTTCGCCCACAACAGCTTGCCTCCCGGACCCTGCGGGGCGGTGGACATCTCATTCCCCTGCCGCCGCCGGGTCATGCCGGGTGGCTCTTCCCGATGATACGAGGAGTGCGGCCTAGAGTTCTCCCCGTAGTGCGGAGCCGCCGGTGGCGGCGAGCAGGTGGAGCTGGCCCGCGATGGCCTGGAAGGCGGGGAGGGCCGCCGCCTCCGCCTCCAGCCGCGCGAGCTGCTGGAGCGCGTCCGGCTCGGTGTCCACCAGGGCGCCCGGCACGAGGTCGGCGAACACCCGGACCCCCTGGGTGGCCTGGACGGCGAGGCCCGCCTCGTCGGCCAGCGCGGCGAGTTGGGGCACGGTGAAGCGGTGCGGCACGGGGTCGGCGTCGCCCCAGCGGCCCGCCGGGTCGCCCAGGGCGCGGCGGGCCTCGGTGAACCGCCCGGCCAGCGCCCGGGACAGCACGGCGCCGCCCACACCGGCCACGAGCAGGCTGAGCACGCCGTCCCCGGGGCGGAGGGCGCGCGCCACGGCGCGCAGCCCGGCGGCCGGATCGTCGAGGTACTCCAGCACGCCGTGGCACAGGACCATGTCGAACGTCACATGGCCCACGACCTCGTGGAGGTCCTGGGTGTCGCCCTGGACGCCGCGCACGCGCTCGGCGACGCCCTTCTCGGCGGCACGCCGCTCCAGCGCGAACAGCGCGTCGGGGCTGGGGTCCACGACGGTGACGCGGTGCCCGAGACCGGCCACCGGCACGGCGAAGCTGCCGCTGCCGCCCCCGGTGTCGAGCACGTCGAGCGTCTCGCGGCCGGTGCGGGCCGCCAGGTCGGCGAGTGCCTGGCGCAGTGCCTCCCAGACGACGCCGGTGCGCAGCGCGGTGTGCGGGCCCGGTGCCACCGGTCCCTGCGTGTCACGGACACTCGGCTCTGGCGGCATTGCGGACGGCTCCTTGCTGCGGTGCGGCACCTGTTCTCCGGCCGCGTCGTGCGGGGGCTGCACCACCCTACTGGGCGGCAGGACCCGCCGGGCCGTCCGCGCCGCCGGCCCGGCCGCCCTCCGCGGCGTCCCTGGCGAGCGGGAGCCGCACGGTGCGGGCCCGCGCGCCGGGGAACAGCGCCTCGTCCACGAGCCGGACGAAGAAGCCCGCCGCGCGGCGCAGGTCGTCCGCGTCCTGCCGGCCGGCCACGTCCTTGATGCCGGCGTCGATCCTGGCCCGCCGGTCCGCGCTCGCCGCGAACAGGACGCTCCACTCCGCCAGCTCGGGCGCTATCTCCGGAAGCACCTCCCACACGCTGCGGATGCGGCGGCGGGCGCGCTCCGTGCTCCCCGGGCGGCCCCGGACGGCGACGAGGGCCGCGGCGGCCCGCAGCGCGGCGAGATGGGCGGCGACGTACGCCTCCCCCGGGTCGGTCAGGACGGACGCCTCGTCGAGACGGCGCTCGGCCTGGGCGAGCAGGTCATGCGCCGCGGCCGGCACGGGTGCCTTCCGCGGTACGGCGTGCACGTCGATCGGGAGTCCGGTCATGACGAGCCTCCAGTCAGTCGTCACTCAACGGTCCATCTGCCGACATGGTGACGTATGGGTCTGACAATCCGTCCGGAGAAGCCTCTGAGCAGGTGCAAACGGGGGTGCGCTGAGGTGGAGAATCGGGCCATGACACGCACCAGCAACCGACGCGGTGCCACACGGCAGCGGCTCTACGACGCGGCGGTCGCGCTGATCGCCGAGCAGGGCTTCGCGTCCACGACGGTGGAGCAGATCGCCGAGCGGGCCGGGGTCGCGAAGGGGACCGTCTACTACAACTTCGCCGGGAAGACCGAGCTGTTCGAGCAGCTGCTGCGCAACGGCACGGGCCCGCTCACCGCGGCGCTGCGCGAGGCGGCGGACGCCGCGCGGTCGTGCGGCGGCGGCGCGATGGACGCGCTGGCCGCCATGGCGCGCGCCGGTCTCGTCTCGATCGCGGGCCGCACGGACTTCACGCGGCTCCTCGTCGCCGAGCTGTGGCGGACCGGCAGACCGTGGTACCCGACGCTCGTGGAGGCCAGGCGCGAGGTGCTCGGCGTGGTGGCCGACGTGCTCCAGGAGGGCGTGAAGGCGGGTGAGCTGCGGGAGTCGCTGGACGTGGAGCTGACGGCCGGGTCGCTGGTGGGGCTGGTGGTGACGGGCGGCCTGGACTGGCGGACGTTCCACCCGGGGCGTTCGCTGGACGAGGTGCACGAGGCGCTGGCGGCGCCGCTGCGCGGCCGGCTCACCGCGGCCGGCTGAGGAGCCGCGCCCCGGCGCGTGCCGTGGGCCGTACCGCCGCCCCGTGTCGGCGGTACGGCCCACGGCCTCCCTCGTCCGTCCCCCGTCGCTCCCCCGTCCGTGCCGCACGGCTTTGCGGACGCGTCCTTCTCCGTCCCCGCGCCGCCCCCCGGTTCCTTCCCCCCGCCGGGCCGGATCAAGAGTCGGGCGGGCGACCGGTAATGTCCTGGCCATGGCACGGATCGTGGTGGTCGGCGCCGGTATGGGCGCCATGGCCGCCGCCGCCAGGCTGGCCGTCGCGGGCCACCGGGTGACGGTGGTGGAGCGGAGCGGGACGCACGGCGGCGCGGTGGGGCGGTGGGAACGCGACGGTTTCGCGTTCGACACGGGCCCGGGGCTGCTGCACCTGCCCGCCGTGTGGCGGGACCTGTTCGTGAAGACGGGACGGCGCGAACTCGCCGAGTGCGTCGGTCTCGCGCGGATCGACCCGCTGGCCGAGCACCGCTTCGCGGACGGCACGGCCGTACGGGTCCCGGCGGCGCGCGGCGGCGCCGTGCAGGCGCTGGACGACGCGCTGGGCGCCGGGGCGGGCGAGCGCTGGGCCGACCTGCTCGGCCGCGCGAGGAGCACGTGGGAGACGACGCGCCGCCCGCTGGTGGAGGAGCCGCTGCTCGCCGGTGAGCCGACGGCGGTGCTCGGCCAGGACCCGTTCCCCGCGCGGCCGCGCGGCCTGCTGCGCCGCAGGACCCCGCCGACGCTGGCCGCCCTCGCGGACGACGGGCTGCGCGACCCACGGCTCGCCGCCATGCTGACGGGCACGGTGCGGGAGTACGGGTGCGACCCGGCGCGCGTGCCCGCGAGCGCGGCCGTACTGGCCTATCTGGAGCAGACGTTCGGCCTCTGGTACCCGGCGGGCGGGATGCGGGCGCTGGCGGACGCGGTGCGGGAGCGTTGCGCGGAGCGGCGGGTGGAGTTCCGCTTCGGTACGGGCGCGGCGCGGGTGCTGGCGCGCGACGGGCGCGCGGGCGGCGTGGAACTGGCCGACGGCGGCGTCGTGGCGGCGGACGCGGTGGTGTGGGGCGCGCCGGGACTCGGGGGCGTGCCGCGGGAGGGGACCGGCCGCTTCACGCTGTTCCTCGCGCTGCGCGGCGCGCGCCCCGCCGACGCGCCGCACCGCACGCTGCTGCACCCCGCGCCCGGCGGGCCCGCCGGCCCCACCGTGCGCGTCCTGCGGCCGGACGATCCCGCGTCGCGCCCGGACGGCGCGCACGAGGCCGTGACGCTCTCCGCGCCCGCCCCGCCGCAGGGCACGGGCCCGGGGCGGGCGGACTGGACCGCGCCGGGGGTGGCCGACGCGTTCGCCGAACGGCTGCTCACCGCCGCCGACGCCGCCGGGCTCGGGCTGCGCGCGCGGCTGCTGTGGCGGCACGCGCACACCCCGGCGGACGTCGAGCGGGACACGGGGGTGCCCGGCGGACTCGTCCCGGGACCGGCGCTCGCGGGCGCGGACGGTGCCTTCCTCGCCGCGCCGAACACCGGGCGGCTGCCCGGCGCGTACCGGGTCGGCGGGCTCGCCCATCCGGGCGGCGGGCTGGCGCACGCGGGGATGTCGGGGGCGATGGCGGCGGGGCTGATCGTGGAGGGCCCGGAGTGGCACGGCTCGACGTGAGCCGCCGGACCCGCGGTCAGTAGCGCTGCTGGTCGTTGTCCGAGTACTCGGAGTACTCGGAGTACTCCGGGTAGGACGGGTAGTAGGCCTGCCCGGAGGGGTCGTACGGGTCGCCGGACGGGTAGCCGTCCTGCTGCGCGGGCGGGTAGCCGTACCCGGCGTCCTGCCCCTGGGCGGTGTCGCGCTGCTGCGGGACCCACACCCCGCCGGGCGGCGTCTCCTGGTAGTACTGCCCGGCGGCGGGCCACTGCCCCGACGAGGGGCCGCCGCCGTCGCCGTGGCCGTGGCCCGGGTAGCCGCCGGTCCAGGGCTGGCCGCCCTGCTGGTAGCCGCTCGTGGCGTCGAGGTACGGGTCCTGGTAGGCGGCGTAGTTCTCGCCGGTGTCGTGGACGGCGTAGACCGTGCTGGGGGCCTCGCCGTAGGCGGCGGGCTCGGGGGCGTAGCCGCCGAGGTAGGGGTCGCCGTACGGCGTGTCGGCGGTGGCGGCGTATATCTCCTCGCCCGGGGCGGCGTGCGCGTGCTCGTCGTCGCCGGAGGGGACGCGGGCGTGCACCTGGGTGCTGTCGAGGCCGTCGTAGGCGTCGTAGCCGTCGTGCGTGTCCTGGCCGGCCTGGCCGCCGGGGGCGTCCGGGGCGCCGTCGTGCGCCCGTGGCACGCCGTCCACCGGGGTGTCGTCCGGCCGGGCGGGGGGCGTCATGGCGTCGTCGCCGCCGTCACCCGCCTCCCCGTCGGGCGCCGGCGCCATGGGCTGCACGGCGCGGCGCCGCCTGCTGGTGCCCGGCTTGCCGCCGAGGGCCCAGCCGGTGGAGAAGCCGCGCCGGAAGGACAGGGTGACGAACGTCTGCCCCGACGCGAACGCGACGGTGCCCAGGGCGATGACCGGGACCGACGGGATCACCACGCCGATGACGACGAGCAGGAAGCCGCAGAACGCCAGCAGCCGCCACCGCAGCCGCGCCTTGTACTGGAGGAGGACCTCGCCGAGCAGCCAGAGCGCCACCACTCCGAACGCGATGTAGAGGACCGCCCAGGCCATGTACGCCCCTTCTCAGCAGGGCCTCAGGTCCGCCGGTGCAGCCCGAGGTTCTTGTAGACGTCCAGCGTCGCCGTGGAGTGGAGCGTCGTGTTGAGCGTGACGAAGTGCAGTCCGGGGATGTCCTCGTCCATCAGCCGCGCGCACAACTCCGTGGCGAAATCGATCCCGACCGAGCGTACAGCCAACGGATCGTCTTTGACGGCGAGGATGCGTCTTTCCAACTCAGGGGGGAACGTGGCGTTGCTGAGCTGCTTGAACCGCTCGATCTGCCGCACGTTGGCGATCGGCATGATCTCGGGGATGATCGGTGTCTCGCAGCCGGCGGCGGCCACCCGGTCGCGCAGCCGCAGGTAGTCCTCGGGGTAGAAGAACATCTGGGTGAGCGCGAAGTCGGCGCCCGCGCGGCACTTGTCGACGAAGTGCCGGACGTCGGTGTCCCAGTCGGTGGACCTCGGGTGCATCTCGGGGAAGGCGGCGACGCCCACGCAGAAGTCGCCCGACTCCTTGATGAGGCGGACGAGTTCCGCCGCGTACCGGACGCCCTCGGGGTGCTGCGTCCACTCCCCCATCGGGTCGCCGGGCGGGTCGCCGCGCAGCGCGAGCATGTTGCGGATGCCGCCGGCGGCGTACTGGCCGACGATGTTGCGCAGCTCGCCGACGGAGTGGTTCACGGCGGTGAGGTGGGCGACGGGCGTCAGGGTGGTCTCGGTGGCGATGCGCTCGGTGGCGCGGACCGTGCGCTCGCGGGACGAGCCGCCCGCGCCGTAGGTCACGGAGACGAACGTCGGCGCGACCGCCTCGACACGGCGGATGGCGTTCCACAGCGTCCGCTCGCCCTGCTCCGTGCGGGGCGGGGTGAACTCGAACGAGTACGAGCGCGTCCCCGCGGCGATCAGGTCGCGCACGGTCCGGGCGCGGTCCAGCGACCTGCTGGGCATACCAAGGGCCATATCGGCCAGGCTACCGATCACCGCGCCGCCGCGTCCGCCGCTGTCCGCCGACCGGACAGCGGCCTGGAGGAGCCGGCGTGGGGCGGCGCGGTACGCGTCACAGCGGGTGTTCGCGCAGCCGCGCGGCCAGTCCGGCGGCGGCGGCCCCGGGGTCCTCCGCCTCGGTGAGGGCCCGGACGACGACGACCCGGCGCGCCCCCGCGTCCAGGACCTCGTCGAGGTTGTCCGCGCCGATGCCGCCGATGGCGAACCAGGGCAGGGCGGGCCGCCGCGCCGCCGCGTGGCGGACGAGGGACAGCCCGGCGGCCGGGCGGCCCGGCTTGGTGGGTGTCGGCCAGCAGGGGCCCGTGCAGAAGTAGTCGGTGCCGGGGGCGGCCAGTGCGGCGTCCACCTGCTCGGGGGTGTGGGTGGAGCGGCCTATCAGCACCCGGTCGCCGAGGAGGGCGCGGGCGGCCGGGACCGGCAGGTCGCCCTGGCCGAGGTGGAGCACGTCGGAGCCCGCGGCGTGCGCGACGTCGGCCCGGTCGTTGACGGCGAGGAGCTTCCCGTGGCGGCGGCACGCGTCGGCGAACACCGCCAGGTGCTCCAGCTCCTCGGCGGCCTCCATGCCCTTGTCCCGCAGCTGCACGATGTCCACGCCGCCGCCCAGGACGGCGTCGAGGAACTCCGGCAGGTCGCCCTGCCGCTTTCTGGCGTCGGTGCACAGGTAGAGCCGGGCGTCGGCGAGCATGCGGGAGGCTTTCCTTCAGTGGTACGGGCTGCCGGTGGGGCGGGCCGCGGGGCGCGGGCCGCCCCACCGGTGGACGGGTTCTACGGGCGGGTCACACGGCGAGCGCCTGGGCCCGGCGCTTCACCTCCGTCCCGCGATTCTCGCGCAGCGCCTGCGCGGGGGTCCCGGGCAGGGTGTCGTCGGGCGTGAACAGCCACTCCAGCATCTCCTCGTCCGTGAAGCCGTCGTCACGGAGCAGGGTGAGCGTTCCGGCCAGCCCCTTCGCGATCTTGTCGCCGTCGATGAAGTCGGCGGGTACCTGGAGGACACGGTTCTCGCCCCTGCGCACGGCGATCAGCTGGCCTTCCTTGACCAGCTGGCGCACACGGGTCACCTCGACGCCGAGCTGTTCGGCGATGTCGGGCAGGGTGAGCCAGGCGGGGACGAGAGCGTCGGTCTTCGCATCAATCTCGGTCACGCCCCCCAGCGTGCCATCTCCCGCCGACAGTCGTCAGCGGGGAGCCCTCCCCCCGGGGGAAGGACGGGTGTCCGGCGGGGGCGTCAGTCCGCGGTGGCCTTGTTCAGCGCGAGCCCCGGATCGGCGGCGCGCAGCGGGTCGAGGCGCGTGCCGCGGGCGATCAGGCGGCGGCCCTGGGCCAGGTCCCGGGGCCTGTCGACGGCCAGGACGGCGGTGGGCGTGCCGTCCGCGCGCAGCCACAGGACGGACCAGGCGCGGTCGCCCGCCGCCGGGTCGCCGCGCCGGACGAGGGTGTCGGCGGGGTCGTGCCGTCCGGCGTACTGCACGTAGCGGTCGAACTGCTCGGACCAGAAGTACGGCACCGGGTCGTGGACGGCGTCCGGCAGGCCGAGGATGTCGGCGGCGGCGGTGCGGGCACCGTTCAGCGCGTTGTCCCAGTGGTGGACCAGCAGCCGCCGCCCGTAGCGCGCGGACGGGAAGGACGCGCAGTCGCCGACCGCGTGGACGCCGGGGACCCCGGCGCGCAGGGCGGCGTCGGCGGCGACCGAGCCGTCGGCGGCGAGCGGGACGCCGGAGCCGCGCAGCCAGCCGGTGGCGGGCCGCGAGCCGACGCCGACGAGGACGGCGTCGGCGCCGAGGACCGTGCCGTCCGCCAGCTCGACCTCGCCGCCGCGCACGCCGGTCACGGGCGCGCCGGTGCGGAGCGTGACGCCCGCCTCCTCGTACCAGGCACGCATCGGCGCGGTGACCTCGGGCGGCAGCGCCCCGGCCAGGACGTGCGGCGCGGCCTCGACGACGGTGACGGGGCTGCCCGCCCTGGCGGCGGCGGTGGCGGCCTCGGCGCCGATCCAGCCCGCGCCGACCGCGACGACGCTGCCCCCGGCCTCCAGGACGGGCCGCAGGGCGCGGGCGTCGTCCAGGGTGCGCAGGACGTGCACGCCGGGGACGCCGGTGGTGCCGGGCAGGGTGACGGCGTCGGCGCCGGTGGCGATGACCAGTTCGTCGTACTCCAGCGGTCCCGCGTCGGTGTCGAGCACGCGGTCGTCCGGGCGCAGCGCGGTGGCGGTGCGGCCGAGGCGGACGTCGACGCCGAGCGCGGCGAGGTCCACGTCGAGGGGCGCGCCGTCGGCGGTGCCGAGCAGCACGGCCTTGGACAGCGGCGGGCGGTCGTAGGGCGCGTGGGGCTCGGCGCCGACGAGGGTGACGGCGCCGTCCCAGCCCTGTCCGCGCAGTTCGACGGCGGTCTGCACCCCGGCCAGTCCGGCGCCGGCGATCACGGCGCTGCGCTTCGTCACGTGCTCCACCCTACGAGGGCGCCGCCCGGCGTCACAACGACGAGGGTA
Source organism: Streptomyces sp. MS19 (assembly GCF_047200595.1). Taxonomy (NCBI): domain Bacteria; kingdom Bacillati; phylum Actinomycetota; class Actinomycetes; order Kitasatosporales; family Streptomycetaceae; genus Streptomyces; species Streptomyces sp. MS19. The sequence continues at coordinate 47,401 of NZ_JBJZOH010000002.1, forward strand.
TAAAGGGCGGTGTGACGACGGACCACCGCTCGCAGCCCCGACCCGTGACGCTGGAACACGTGGCGCGCGCCGCGGGGGTGTCCCGGGCGACCGTCTCGCGCGTGATCAACGGCGAGGCGACCGTCGATCCCCGGCTGCGCAAGCTGGTCGAGGAGGCCATCACGCAGACGCGCTACGTGCCCAACCGCGCGGCCCGTTCGCTGGTGACGCGGCGCACGGACTCGGTGGCGCTCGTCGTCTCCGAGCAGGAACAGCGCGACATCACAGGCCCGTTCATCGGGCGCATCTTCACCGACCCGTACTTCGGCCGGGTGGCGGGCGGGCTGCTCGACGTGCTGCGCCCGCGCGGCGTGCAGGTGGTGCTGATGCTGGCGGACGACGAGGCGTCCCGCGCGCAGCTGCTCGGCTACCTCCAGCAGGGGCACGTGGACGGCGTGGTGCTGATCTCGTCGCACGCGGCCGATCCGCTGCCGGGCCTGCTCGCGGGGACGACGCTGCCCGCCGTGCTGGCGGGGCGCCCGCAGGCGGCGGCCACGGCGTCGCTGACGTACGTGGACTCCGACCAGGTGGCGGGGGCGCGGCTCGCGGCGGACCACCTGACGTCGATCGGCAGGCGGCGGCTGGGGACGATCGCCGGGCCGCAGGACATGCCGGTGGCGCAGGAACGGCTGGCGGGCTTCCGCGGAGCCCTTGAGGAACGGGGGCTGCGTGAGGTGGCCGTCGCCGAAGGGGACTTCACGCAGGCGAGCGGCGGTGACGGGATACGGGCGCTGCTGGCGCGGCGGCCGGACCTCGACGGGGTGTTCGTCGCGTCCGACCTGATGGCGCTGGGCGCGGTGACGATGCTGCACCGGCTGGGGAAGCGGGTGCCGGAGGATGTCGCGGTGGTCGGCTTCGACGACAGCAGTTCGGCGCTGGCGTCCGACCCGCCGCTGACGACGGTGCGGCAGCCCGTGGAGGAGATGGCCGCCGAGATGGCGCGGCTGCTGCTGCGGCAGATCGCGGGGGGAAGCACGGACGACGGCGACGGGGCCGACGGGGGTGACGGCGCGGCGCCGGAGCGGCCCTCGTCCTCCGTCCTGTTCCGCCCCGCCCTGGTGGTGCGCGGCAGCGCCTGACGCCGCACGGCACCGCACGGCACCGCCCCCGTCCCGCCCGGGGGGAGCCGGGCGGGACGGGGGCGGGATGGGTCACTGGTACACGCGGACGTAGTCCACCAGCATGCGCTGCGGGAAGACGGTCGAACCGTCCGGCGGTCCCGGCCAGTCGCCGCCGACGGCCGTGTTCAGGATGATGAAGAAGTCGTGGTCGAAGACCCAGGGCCCGACCGTCGTCTCCAGCTCCTCGCGGTCCACGGTGTGGATCACCTGGTCGTCCACCGTGAAGACCATGCCCTGGCTGTCCCACTCCACGGCGTAGACGTGGAAGCCGGCGCCCGCGGGCGTGGGCAGTTCGTACGACGAGCCGTAGCCGTTCCCGCCGTTGTACGCCGGGGCGTGCAGGGTGGAGTGGACGGTGTTGGGCTCGGAGCCTATGTGCTCCATGATGTCGATCTCACCGGTGTACGGCCACGGACGGCCCTCGTCGTAGAAGTCCGAGCCGAGCATCCAGAACGCGGGCCACATGCCGCGCGTGGTGGCGGTCTGGATGCGGGCCTCGACCCGGCCGTAGGTGAAGTCGAACTTGCTGTAGGTGTTGATGCGGCCCGACGTGTACTGGCAGGTGGTGCTGCCGCTCAGCGGGTCGGCGGGGCAGGACGAGCCGGGGGTCTCCTCGCGGCGCGACTCGATGACGAGGTTGCCGTTGCCGTCCAGGAGCGTGTTGCGGTTGTCCGTGTAGATCTGGAGCTCGTTGTTGCGCCCGTTGCCGGGGTCGGCGCTCCACTTGGTCTGGTCGGGGATGCTCCCGGCCGCGCCCTCGAACTCGTCGCTCCACACCAGGGTGGGCGGGTCGGCCGGGTCCGGCGGGACCGGGGGTGCCTCGGGCGCGCCGCCGGTGCCGTACACCTGGAACTCCCAGAGGGAGTAGCCGTACGGGCCGGAGCGCTGCGTGCCGTACATCCGGACGTAGCGCCCGGTGCCGCTGACGGCGATGTCCTCCTTGAAGCCGGTGCCGTTCGCCGTCTCGTGGATCGTCGTCCAGGTGGCGTTGTCGTCGGACACCTGGATCTGGTACGAGCGGGCGTACGCGGGGTCCCACTGGAGGACGACGCGGCTGATGTCGGCGGTGGCGCCGAGGTCCACGGAGATCCAGCCGGGATCGACCCAGCCGGTCTCGGCGTCAGTGGCCCAGCGGCTGGCGGGGTCGAAGTCGAACGCGCGCGCCGGGGTGCACTCCCAGCAGCTCCCGTCGTGCTGCGACGAGGAGGCCTGGGCGGGCTTGTTGTACGACAGCAGGACCTCGTCGGCGGCCGCCGAGGAGGGGCCCGCCAGGGCGACGAGGCTCACGACCGACGCGAAGGCGGCGGTCAGCGCTCCGGTGACGCGGCCTCGGCGCCGTCCGGTGCGTGGGGGGATGAGGTGCATGGTGGTGCTGTTCCTTTCCCGTGGGGGATGTGGGGGTGGTGGGGGTGGTGGGGTTCGGGCGGCCACGACGAGGGGCCGCCGGCGGACAGGCCTGAGGGGGGGTGGGGTGGTGGGGGTGGTGGGGTCCGGTCAGCCGCCGAGCGCGGTCAGTTCGTCGAGGAGCGCGGTGGCGGACGCGTCGAGGTCGGCGGCGAGCGCGACGGCCTCGGGCGCCTCCCCGGCGTCCTGCTCACCGTCCGCGACGGTGACGGTGTGTTCGAGGAACTCCCTGACGAGCGCGCGGGCCTGCGCTTCGAACTCCTCGCCGTCCGTCGCCTCAAGGGCGGCGAGTTCGTCCTCGGTCACCATGCCCGGCATGTTGTGCCCGGCGTGCGGGTTCGTGTACGGCACGCCGTCCGCTTCGAGGAGCCCGTGCAGCGTGGCGAGGTCCTCCTCGCCCGCCGCGGCGAGCCCGGCCGCGAACTCGCCGAACGCCGGGTCGGCGGCGCGTTCCGTCACCAGGTCGAGCACCGGGCGCACCTGGTCGGTCAGCGGGATCATCAGCTGGACCCAGGCCAGGTCCGTGAAGTTGAGGACGCGGTCCTCGTCGGCCACGGTCGCGCCGGGCGACGCGGGGGCGGGCGGGGCGGTGGCGGGCTCCGCCGCCGGGGCGCCGTCACCCCCGTCCGAACCGCCGCCGCAGCCCGCGAGGAGCACGGCGGCCAGCAGGGTGCCGGCCAGGACACGGGCTGTGGCGGCGGTCGTCATGGGGTGCCTCCGGTTCCGGTGGTCGGACGGTCAGGTCGGACGGGTCAGGACGGAGAGCCGTTCGGGCCGCACTTGATGATCGGGCGGATGCAGTCGCGCACGCGCCGTTCCATCTCGGCGGTCGGCCAGGCGTTGAAGAAGTCTCCGTGCATCGTGTATCCGGGTCCTGATGCGAGGCGGAAGTTGGAGGGGTCACCGTTCACGGGGTAGCGCAGTACCTGACGGAGCTTGGGCACGGCCACCGGGTGCGTGGAGGGGCAGGTGCCGCCCACGGGGTAGGCCATGTGGCTCTTGTGGTCGGGGGAGTCCAGGTCACGGCCGTTCCAGCACTGCGGGAAGTCGAGGTACGACTCAAGCGCCGTGCCGGCGGGGCAGTTGACGAAGTTCTGGGACGGGTTGACGTGCCCCGCGTGCAGACACGACCAGCGCGCGATGGTGCCCTCGGGGCTGGTGGCCATGGCGTTGCCCGCCACGATCTTCAGGCCCTGCGGCAGCGCCTGGGTGTTGGCGATCGTCTGGTCGTTGACGCCCTCGCCGAGGTAGTAGAACGTCGCGCTCTGCGGCTCCACCGGCTGGTCGTTCACGAACAGCGTCGGCACCCAGTAGGAGGACAGGTCGATCGCCGGGTCACAGGTGCTGTCCGAGGCCAGCAGGTCGCTCAGGTTCGTGTACGCGTCCGTCACGGTGCTCCCGAAGAAGCTGTGCGAGTGGGACGCGCCCGGCAGGCCGGGGAAGATGATCGGGTCGTCGGGGCGCCGGTGGCTGAACTCGCACTCGGCCACGAACTCGGCGACGCGGACGACGTTCGGTCCGACGGCCGCCTGCGACTGCTCGTTCTGGGCCGCGCGGCCCGTCGATCCGGTGAACAGCTGCGAGGCGACCACGGCCGCCACGGCCAGGACGGCCAGGAGCGCCTGCCATGGCGGGCGCCGGACTTGGGTCAGGTTCACGGGCTCTCCTTACGAGTGGGGGGTGACTTCCGCGCTGGGCGCGCGGCCGTCAGAGAGCGCTCTCTGAGGCCGGACACTAAGAGCGCCCCAAGAGAGCGTCAAGGAGTCCCGCACATTCCCGGAACTCGCCTGTCATTTCCCGGACATGGGGCCGGGACGCCGCCGGGACCGCCCCGCCGCCCGTCCCCCGCCCACCGCGCGCGGCCCCGGCGTACTACGCTGGCGGGCGAGCGTAAACACCCACGGGAGTCCGGCGCACCGGGCTGAGAGGGAGGCGGGCGGCCTCCGACCGTACGAACCTGATCCGGGTCATTCCGGCGAAGGGAGGAGTCGCGTGGACACGCGCGCACGCACGGCGGCCGGCGCGTACGACGCCGTGGTCGTCGGCGGCGGCGTCATCGGACTGGTGACGGCCTGGCGGGCGGCGGGGCGCGGGCTGCGGACCGCCGTCGCGGACGCGCGGCCGGGCGGCGGCGCGGCGCTGGTCGCGGCCGGGATGCTCGCGGCCGTCACCGAGCTGCACCACGGCGAGGAGGCGCTGCTCGACCTCAACCTCGCCTCGGCCGCCCGCTGGCCCGCCTTCGCCGCCGAACTGGCGGACGCGGCGGGCGCGGACGTCGGCCACCGCGCCCGCGGCACGCTCCAGGTGGCGCTCGACGCCGACGACCGCGCCCAGTTGCGGGAGCTGCGGCTCCTCCAGGAGCGCTGCGGCCTGGACACGCAGTGGCTGACGGGCCGCGAGTGCCGCCGCCTCGAACCGATGCTCGCGCCCGGCGTACGCGGCGGGGTGCGCGTGGACGGGGACCACCAGGCCGATCCGCGCCTGCTCGTGGCGGCGCTGCTGACGGCGTGCGAACGGGCCGGGGTGGCGCTGCACCGCTCGGACGCCGCCCGGCTCACCCTCGCGGGCGACCGCGCGACCGGCGTCGTCCTGGCCGACGGCACGCGGCTCGCGGCGGAGCGGACGGTCCTCGCGGGCGGCTGCCGCAGCGGCGACCTGGCGGGGCTGCCGCCCGGGGTGGCGGTGCCGGTACGGCCGGTGAAGGGGCAGGTCCTGCGGCTGCGCATGCCGGACACGCGGCAGCCGTTCCTGTCGCGGACGGTCCGCGCGGTCGTGCGCGGCGAGCAGGTGTACCTGGTGCCGCGCCGCAGCGGCGAGCTGGTGCTCGGCGCGACGGTCGAGGAGCGCGGCATGGACACGGAGGTGACGGCGGGCGGGGTCTACGGGCTGCTGCGCGACGCGCACGAGCTGCTGCCGGGACTGACCGAGCTGCCGCTGGCCGAGGCCCGCGCCGGGCTGCGGCCCGTGAGCCCCGACAACGCCCCGCTCCTCGGCCCGACCGCGCTGCCGGGACTGCACCTGGCGACCGGCCACGGCCGCAACGGCGTGCTGCTCGCGCCGGTCACGGGCGACGCCCTCGCCGAAGCGCTCACCACCGGCGAACTGCCCGCCGAAGCCCGCCCGTTCGGCGCGCGCCGCTTCGACCACGACCACCGGGAGGTACCCGTATGACCGGCCGCGAGGCCACCGGCGGCATCACGCTGTGGGTGAACGGGGAGGCACGCGCGTACGCCCCCGGCACGACGCTCGCCGCCGTCGTCGGTGAGCTGAGCCGCGCGCCGTCCGGCATCGCCGCCGCCGTCAACGAGGCCGTGGTCCCGCGCGGCCGGTGGCCGGTCACGGCCCTGGCGGACGGCGACCGGATCGAGGTACTGACCGCCGTACAGGGAGGCTGACCGCATGTCCGACCCCACCCCGGACACCACACCCGGCGCGACACCGGACGAGCCGCTGGTCCTCGGCCCGCTGCGGCTGGAGTCCCGGCTGATCATGGGCACGGGCGGCGCGCCGAGCCTCGCCGTCCTGCGCGACGCGCTCGCCGCCTCGGGCACGGGGCTGACGACCGTCGCGATGCGCCGCCTCGACCCGGGCACGCGCGGCTCGGTCCTCTCCGTGCTGCGCGACCTCGGCATCCCGCCGCTGCCGAACACGGCCGGCTGCTTCACGGCGGGCGAGGCCGTGCTGACGGCGCGGCTGGCGCGCGAGGCGCTGGGGACCGGCCTGGTGAAGCTGGAGGTCATCGCGGACGAACGGACGCTGCTGCCCGACCCGGTGGCGACCCTGGAGGCCGCCGAGACCCTGGTGGACGACGGCTTCACCGTCCTGCCCTACACGAACGACGACCCGGTCGTCGCCCGTCAGCTGGAGGAGATCGGCTGCGCGGCCGTCATGCCGCTCGGCTCCCCCATCGGCTCGGGGCTCGGCATCCGCAACCCGCACAACTTCGCGCTGATCACGGAGCGCGCCCGCGTCCCGGTGATCCTCGACGCGGGCGCGGGCACGGCGTCCGACGCGGCCCTCGCCATGGAACTGGGCTGCGCGGGCGTGATGCTCGCGTCGGCGGTCACCCGGGCGCAGCGCCCGGTGGCGATGGCGCGGGCGATGCGGCACGCGGTGGAGGCGGGCAGGCTGGCCCGGCTGGCGGGCCGTATCCCCCGGCGGCACTTCGCGTACGCCTCCTCGCCGGTGGACGGGATGGCCGCGCTCGATCCCGAGCGTCCGGCGTTCATCTCCTAGCTATACGATCCGGTGCACCTGGCCGAGAGTGAGGTGCCGGGTGCACCGCGCATCGCTCCCCGGGGGGACCCGTATGTCCACTGCTCCGCCTCCGCCGTCCGACCCCGACAGACCCGCGCCGCCGGTCACCGGCGTCCCCGGCGCCGTCACCCCTTCCCCTTACTTCCCGGCCGCACCTCCCGCCGCGTACGGATGGCGGCCGCCGGTGCGGCGGAACGCGGACCTGGGGCTGATCGCCCTCTGCCTGAGCCTGCCGGCGTTCCCGCTCGGCCTGGTGCTCGGCGTCCTGGCGCTGGTCAGGGGCGAGCGGGGCGACAGGACCGGGCGGGGGCGGGCGGTCGCGGCGATCGCCGTGACCGGCGCGCTGATCGCCGTGCTCGCGGTGGTGATACCGGCGGAGGCGTTCGACCGGCCCTCGCGCGACGAGGTGACGGCGCGCGGCACGGGCGAGACGGTGCTGCTCGACGACCTGGTCGCGGGTGACTGCTTCGACGCGTCGCTGCCCGCCGGGGAGACCGGCGACGTCGACCTGGAGGTGACCCGCCGCGCCTGCGACGTCCCGCACATGGCCGAGGTCGTCGGCACGGTCACGGTGGCGGCGGACGGCGGGCGGAGCGACACCGAGACGGCCGGCGCGTGCCTGCCGCTGGTCGGCCCCTACGTCGTGGACTTCTGGGAAGTGCCGCTCGACGCCGCCCTGTTCTTCTACACGGACCGGGTCACGTCCGGCGGGCGGCAGGACGTGCTGTGCACCCTGGAGCTCGGCACCGGTGAGCTGCTGACCGCCCCGCTGCGGGGCGACCGCGCGGACTTCGACGCCGAACAGCTGGCCTATCTGGACGCGACCGGCCCGCTGGAGGCGGAGATCTGGGACCAGCCGGTCCCCGGGGACGGCCTGTCCGTCCAGCGCGCGTGGGCGCGGGAGATGGCCGAGGCGGTGGAGGCGGACGGCGCGGCGCTCGCCGCGTACGGCTGGTCGGCTCCGGCGGCGCCCGCCGTCGAGGCGCTGGTCGCGGCGCGGGAGGCCGGGGCGTCCGCCTGGGACGACGCGGCGGCGGCGGACGGCCAGGAGGCGTTCGAGGCGGCGGTGGCGGCGGCGTACGACCGGATCGGCATCGGTGAGGAGTGGGACGCGCGCGCGGCGCTGGGGCTGACCCTCGGGGAGTGACGGCCGCTCGGTTCGTCACCGTTCCGTTCCGGTACGGCCCCGCGTTCGCGGCGGCGGGCGGGGGCCGTTCGGGCGGCTCGTAGACTGGGGCGTCGTGGACACCACACTTCACGACCCGCTGATCGGACAGCTCCTCGACGCCCGCTACCGGGTGGACGAGCGGATCGCGGCGGGTGGCATGGCCACGGTCTACCGGGGGTTCGACACCCGGCTCGACCGCGTCCTCGCGCTGAAGGTGATGCATCCGTCCCTCGCGGCCGACGCCGCGTTCGTCGAGCGGTTCATCCGCGAGGCCAAGGCGGTCGCGCGGCTCGACCACCCCAATGTCGTCGGCGTCCTGGACCAGGGCACGGACGGCGCGTACGTCTTCCTGGCCATGGAGTACGTCGCCGGGTGCACGCTGCGGGACGTCCTGCGCGGGCACGGCGCGCTCCAGCCCCGCGCGGCGCTCGACATCGTCGAGCCGATGCTCGCCGGGCTCGCCGCCGCGCACGTCGCGGGCCTCGTCCACCGGGACATGAAGCCGGAGAACGTGCTGATCGGCGACGACGGCCGCGTCAAGGTGGCGGACTTCGGGCTGGTCAGGGGCGTGGACGCGCAGACGTCCGCCACCACGGAGGGGCTGCTCGGCACGGCGTCCTACCTGGCGCCCGAGCAGATCGAGGGCGGCGCGGTGACCGCGCGGACCGACGTGTACGCGTGCGGCGTCCTGCTGTACGAGGCGCTGACCGGCGCGAAGCCCCACACCGGCGACTCCCCCGCCCGCGTGCTGTACGCCCACGTGCACGAGGACGTGCCCCCGCCGTCCGAGCGGGTCCCCGGGCTGGCCGAGGGTCTCGACGGGCTGGTCGCCACGGCCGCCGCGCGCGACCCGCTGGCACGCCCGGCGGACGCGGCAGCGCTGCTGGTCCTGGTGCGGATGGCGCGCGCGGCGCTGTCCGACGAGCAGTTGGACGCCGTCCCGCCGGGGCACCGCGAGCCGGAGCCGGACGGCGCGGCGGCGGGCCCCGAGGACAGCACCCGGATCGTGCCGCGCCCGGCCGGGGCGGGCGGCGGGGACGGGACGGACCGCACCGAGCTGTTCGACCCGCCGCCGCCCGGCGGCCCGTGGCGCCGGCTGTCGCGGCGCGGCCGTGTGTCGGTGATCGTCGCGGCGGTCCTGCTCGTGCTGCTCGGCACGGGCGTGTGGTACGTCAACTCGGGCCAGTTCCTGCGGACTCCGGGGGTCTACGGGGTGGCGCAGGCGGAGGCCGTGGCGACGCTGGAGGACGCGGGGCTGCGGGTCGATCTGGAGCGCGGCTTCTCCGAGACGGTGGAGGAGGGCCATGTCATCTCCACCGATCCGGAACGGGGCGAGCGCGTCCGCCGCAACAGCACCGTGCATGTCACCGTCTCGCAGGGGCCCGAGGTCGCGGTCGTGCCGGACCTGCGCGGCGTCCCGCTGGACGACGCGCGGCGTCAGCTCGGCGAGGCGGGGCTGACGGTGGGCGAGGTGCGGCGGGAGTTCTCCGACGACGTCGAGCGGGACGCCGTGCTCGGCACCGACCCGGTCGAGGGCCGGGAGCGCCGCCCCGACTCACCCGTGGACCTGGTGGTCAGCCGCGGGCGCGCCGTCACCGTTCCCCGGGTCATCGGGATGCCGGAGGACGAGGCGCGCGAGACGCTGGCCGAGGCGGGCTTCGACGTGGACGTCGACCCGGACGCCACCTGGTCGGACGAGGACGCGGGCGACGTGGCGGGCCAGTCCCCGCCCGGCGACGACGAGGCGGCGGAGGGCGACACCGTGACGCTGGTGCTGTCCAAGGGCCCGGAGATGGTGGACGTGCCCGACGTGCGCGGCATGGAGGTCGGCGAGGCGCGCGACACGCTGGAGGACGCCGGGTTCCGGGTGAACGTGAACCAGCTCTTCTTCACCGGGACGGTCTTCAACCAGTCGGTGCACGGCGAGGCCGCGCCGCGCGGCTCGACCATCACGGTCTGGGTGCGGTAGGCGCCCGCACGCCCGGTCGTGCGCCGGGACCGAAGTCCCGGGCTTTTCCGGGCTTTTCGTCCCGGCGCGGCACGGGACTTCCGTCCCTGGGAATCCTCGGTGAATGCCGCCGTGGTCCCGATCCGGCTTCTCCCGCCCTTTTCGGCCATCCCGCGTAATCCCGGCGCCGAAACACGAACGGCCCCGGAAAAGCCTGTGACGCCGGTCATAGGAGCTGGATCACATACGAAAGTACTTAGTGCTCGAACGGGTGCCGGAATCCCGTTGTTCATCGGCCGATCGAGTGATTCCCCGGCGCGCCGCGCACTAAGACTTCTAGTACATAGGGTCATTGCATTTGGTTTTTAAGGGCTGTTAACAAGGTCCATCGCCATCCACGCGAGGAACAGAGGACCCCGAATGCCCGCTCACATCCGCCCCCGTCCCCGCATGACCCGTATGCAGAGAACCGCGACCGCCGCCCTCACCACGGCGGGCGTGGCCGCCATGGCACTGATCGCCGTCCCCACGTCCGCCGACGCGGAGACGGCGGCGGTACGCGCGCAGGACGGCCGTCCCGTCCACTGGGCCGTGAAGGCGGACGAGGTGGCCGGGCTCGGCGCCGTGCCGGACACCGCCGAGGGCACCCCCGTGCAGCGCAGCGCGGGCGACCGCAACGACCTGCTGCTCAGCGCCGAGGCCGCCGGTCGCCGCCAGCACGCGGAGAAGAAGGCGTCCGAGGAGGCCGCCCGCCAGGCGGAACAGGAGCGCGCGGACCGCGCCGAGCGGCGCGAACGCGCCGACCGGACGGACGAGCGCGCGCCGGTGCGCGAGCGCGCCGCGGAGCGGCCCGCCGCCGAGGAGCCCGAGCCCGCCGAGCCCCCGGCGGAGACCACCGACGCGAAGCCCGCCAAGCCCGCGGCAGAACCGGCCCCGGCCGCAGCCCCCGCGGCCCCGGCCCCCGCCGCCGCCCCGGCCGCCGAGGTCTACCCGGACACCCTCGACGGCTGGATCCGCGAATCCCTCGCCATCATGGCGCGCGAGGGAATCCCCGGCTCCTACGACGGGCTCTACCGGAACATCATGCGCGAGTCCAGCGGCAATCCGAACGCCATAAATCTCTGGGACATCAACGCCATCAACGGCACGCCGTCCATCGGCCTGCTCCAGGTGATCCAGCCGACGTTCGACACCTACCACGTGTCCGGCACCCCGCTGGACATCTACGACCCGGTCGCGAACATCACCGCGGCGGCCAACTACGCGTACCACCGCTACGGTTCGATCGACAACGTCAACGGCCCGTACTGATTTCCGCGCCTGTCACGGCCTTTCCCCCGCGGCCTCCCGCTCCCCCACGGCCTTTTGCTCCCCCACGAGAAGGCCCGCACCGCCCACTGGCATGCTGGACCCCGTGAACCGTCCCGCACGCCCCTCGCCCGCCGCCCCGCCGCCGATATCCCCGACGCGCGCCGGGGCGGCGGGCGTCCCCGTCCGCAATCCGACGGGCGGTCACATCCCGGTCGCGGGCGGCCTCGCGAGGACGGGCCTGCCGTATGCCCGCGCGATCGGCGCGGAGGCGGTGCAGGTCTTCGTCGCCAATCCGCGCGGCTGGGCGACGCCGCCCGGCAGGCCCGCCGAGGACGAGGCGTTCCGCGCAGGCTGCGCGGCGCAGGGGCTCCGGGCGTACGTCCACGCGCCGTACCTCATCAACCCGGCGTCGCACGACCCGCTGACCGCCGAGCGCTCCGTCGTCTCCCTGCGGCACTCGCTGCGCCGGGCGCGCGCGATCGGCGCGGAGGGCGTCGTGGTCCACACCGGCTCGGCCACCGGCGGGCGCGCCCGTGACGTCGCGCTGGCGCAGGTGCGCCGCCTCCTGCTGCCGCTGCTGGAGGAGCTGACCCACGACGACGACCCCTGGCTGCTGCTGGAGCCGACCGCCGGGCAGGGCGCGTCCGTCTGCTCCCTGATGGCCGGCCTCGGCCCGTACGCCGAGGCGCTGGACCGCCACCCCAGGCTCGGGGTGTGCCTCGACACCTGCCACGCCTTCGCGGCGGGCCACGACCTGACGGCGCCGGGCGGCGTGGCGGCGATGCTGGACGAGCTGGTGCGCGCGGCGGGCCCGGGACGGCTGCGCCTGGTGCACGCCAACGACTCGCTGGACGTGAGCGGCGCGCGCAAGGACCGGCACAGGAACGTGGGGGCCGGCCGCATCGGGCCCGAGCCGTTCGCGGAGCTGCTGCGGCACCCGGCGACGGAGGGCGTCCCGTTCGTCGTGGAGACACCGGGCGGCGAGGAGGGCCACGCGGCGGACGTGGCGCTGCTGAAGGAGCTGGGCCGCGGGCGGTCGCCCGCCTGCTGAGAGGACGCTCAGGGCTCGGGGCCGTCGCCCGGTTCCTCCTGGTAGGAGTAGCGCTGCTCCTTCCAGGGGTCGCCGACGTTGTGGTAGCCGCGCTCCTCCCAGAAGCCGCGCCGGTCGGCGGTCATGTACTCGACGCCGCGGACCCACTTGGGGCCCTTCCACGCGTAGAGGTGCGGCACGACGAGCCGCAGCGGGAAGCCGTGCTCGGCCGTGAGCAGTTCCCCGTCGCGGTGGGTGGCGAAGAGGGTGTGCGGGGCGGTGAAGTCGGACAGGCGGAGGTTGGCGCTGTAGCCGTACTCGGCCCACACCATGACATGGGTGACGCCGGGGGCGGGCGGCGCCAGACCGAGCACGGTCGCGGCCGTGACCCCGCCCCATTCGGAGCCGAGCATGCTGAACTTGGTGACGCAGTGCAGATCGCCGACCACCGTCTCGTACGGGAGGGTGGAGAACTCGTCGTGCGACCAGCAGTGCTTGTCGCCGTCGGCCGTCGCGCCGAAGACGCGGAACTCCCAGCGCTCGGGACGGAAGCGCGGGACGGGCCCGTAGTGCGTCACCGGCCATCCGCGCTGGACCCGCTGCCCGGGTGGGAGCCCTTCCTCGGGCCGCTCGGGCACCTCCCCCACACGGCTGTCCGGCTGACCCATGCCTCCATGGTGACAGACCTCGGACAGCCCGCCGTACCGCCACCCCCGCCGCGGGGCGACAAAAGGGACGTTTACGGTAAGGGTTCACTTACTGGACGGAACGTCCCGGTGATGCCACGATGCGCGCACGAACCCCGCCCACGCCCCGGAAGGAGCACGCCGCATGCAGGGCGACCCCGAGGTCATCGAGTTCCTGAACGAACAGCTCACCGCCGAGCTGACCGCGATCAACCAGTACTTCCTGCACGCCAAGATGCAGGAGAACTTCGGCTGGACCAGGCTGGCCGCCTACACGCGCGCCGAGTCGTTCGACGAGATGCGGCACGCCGAGATCCTCACCGACCGCATCATCTTCCTGGAGGGGCTGCCCAACTACCAGCGGCTCTTCCACGTGCGGGTGGGCCAGACGGTGACCGAGATGTTCCGCGCCGACCGGCAGGTCGAGGTGGAGGCGATCGACCGCCTGCGCCGGGGCGCCGAGGTCATGCGCGCGAAGCACGACATCACGTCGTGCAAGATCTTCGAGGACATCCTGCGGGACGAGGAACACCACATCGACTACCTGGACACGCAGCTCGAACTGCTGGAGCAGCTCGGCGAGCAGCTGTACCTGGCGCAGCAGATCCGCCAGCCGGGCCAGGACGGCGACGGACACGACGGGCACGGGGAGCACCACGGGGGCGGCGACGGCCACCACGGCGGGTACGGCAGGGGCTGACGCGTTACGCGGGCGCCTCGGCGAGCGCGGGCGCGGGCGCGGCTGTGGCGGCTGTGGTCCGGGCGTCCGCCGCCGCCTCGCGGCGCGGGCAGGCGCCGCGGCCCAGCAGGCCCTGGATGCGGCGCACGCAGGAGCCGCAGTCCGTCCCGGCGCCGCAGCGGGTGGCGATCTGGCGGGGCGTGCAGGCGCCGGCGGCGGCGTGCTCCCGCACATCCGCCTCGGTGACCCCGAAGCACGAGCAGACGTACACGCGCGCCGCCTCCTTTCCGAACCGCCGAAGAATCAGGTAAGCCTTACCTTACTTTCCGCTGGCCGGGCACGACAGAGCCCCGGGGTGTGGCACCCGCCACGCCCCGGGGCCCCGCCGTACGGCTCCGCGCGACGCCTACGCGCGGTACATCTCGGCGACGAGGAACGCCAGGTCCAGCGACTGGCTGCGGTTCAGCCGCGGGTCGCAGGCCGTCTCGTACCGCTGGTGCAGGTCGTCCACGAAGATCTCGTCGCCGCCGCCGACGCACTCGGTGACGTCGTCGCCGGTCAGCTCGACGTGGATGCCGCCCGGGTGCGTGCCCAGCGCCTTGTGGACCTCGAAGAAGCCCTTGACCTCGTCCAGCACGTCGTCGAAGCGCCGCGTCTTGTGCCCGGAGGCGGCCTCGAACGTGTTGCCGTGCATCGGGTCGCAGACCCACGCGGGCTGCGCCCCGGCCGCCGTGACGCCCTCGATCAGCGCCGGGAGCGCGTCCCGGACGCGGTCGGCGCCCATGCGCGTGATGAACGTCAGCCTGCCGGGCTCGCGGTCCGGGTCGAGGCGGTCGATCAGAGCCAGCGCCTCGTCCGCCGTGGTGGCCGGGCCGAGCTTGACGCCGATGGGGTTGCGGATGGTCGCCGCGTACGCGATGTGCGCGCCGTCGAGCTGCCGGGTGCGCTCGCCGATCCAGACCATGTGGCCCGAGACGTCGTACAGCTTGCCGCTGCGCGAGTCCACGCGGGTCAGCGCCGCCTCGTAGTCGAGCAGCAGCGCCTCGTGCGAGGCGTAGAACTCCACGGAGTGGAACTCGGCCGGGTCCGCGCCGCACGCCTTCATGAAGTTCAGCGCGTTGTCGATCTCGCGGGCGAGCGCCTCGTAGCGCTGCCCGGAGGCCGAGTTGCGGACGAAGTCCTGGTTCCACGCGTGGACCTGCCGCAGGTCCGCGTAGCCGCCGGTGGTGAAGCCGCGCACGAGGTTCAGCGTCGAGGCGGACGCGTGGTACATCCGGCGCAGCCGCTCCGGGTCGGGGACGCGGGCCTCTTCCGTGAACTCGGCGCCGTTCACCGAGTCGCCCCGGTACGTCGGCAGGGTCACGCCGTCACGGGTCTCGGTCGGCTTCGAGCGGGGCTTGGAGTACTGCCCCGCGATGCGGCCGACCTTCACGACCGGCACGGCCGCCGCGTACGTGAGGACCGCGCTCATCTGGAGCAGCGTCTTCAGCTTGGCCCGGATCTGGTCCGCGCTCACCTGGTCGAACGCCTCGGCGCAGTCGCCGCCCTGGAGCAGGAACGCCTCGCCGCGCGCCACCGACGCCATGCGCTCCCGCAGCTGGTCGCACTCGCCCGCGAAGACGAGCGGCGGATACCCCTGGAGGTCGGCGGTCACGGCGCGCAGCGCCTCGGCGTCGGGGTAGTCGGGCTGCTGCGCCGCGGGCAGGTCCCGCCAGCCGGCGGGAGCGGAGCTGCTGGTGCTGGTGTCGGCGTTCACGGTCACGGCTCCAAGATTACGGGGTGTCGTCCGCGCGGTTTCCGGTGTTCTCGGGTAGTGAGACGAGAGCCACTTGTGGTGTACGCTCCCGGGCATGTTCGCGCAGCGACTCCAGGACTGGTGGTGGCGCCTCCCCGAGGCGGCCACTCCGTTCGCGCGATCCTGAACCACACGACGCGCAGGCCGCCCGAGGGGCGGCCTCCGTCGTTTCCGGGGCCGGTCCCTCTCCCCCGCATCCAGGAAGGGACCCCCATGACCCCCGGCACGCCCCCTCGTGAAGAACCCGGTACGCAGCCCGCCCCGCACACCGTCACCTCGTACCCGGGCAGCGCGGCCGACGTGGTCGCCGAACTCCTCGCAGGACACGCCCCGTTCGCCCTCCTGCGCCGCCGCACGCCAGGACACGACACGGACGTCGTGGAGGTGCTGACCGGGCGCGTGACCGAGATCGCGCGCCTCGCCGGGCTTCCGGAGCACGGGACGGCGCTCGCGCTCGTGCCGTTCCGGCAGATCGCCGAACGCGGCTTCCGCGCGACCGACGACGCCACTCCCCTGTCCGTCCTGCTGGCCGACCGGGTGCGCCTCCTGCCGCTCGGCGAGCTGACCGCCGCGCTGCCCGTGCACGAGGTGACGGTGCGCGGCGGCGCGTTCGACGTGCCGGACGACGCGTACGCGCGGACCGTCGCCGATGTCGTGCGCGACGAGATCGGCGCCGGGCAGGGCGCGAACTTCGTCATCCGCCGCACCTTCACCGGCCACATCCCCGGCTTCGGCCGCGCCGACGCGCTGGCCCTCTTCCGCCGCATGCTGGCCGCCGAACGCGGCGCGTACTGGACGTACGTCGTCCACACCGGGCAGCGCGTCCTGGTGGGCGCCAGCCCCGAGGTGCACGTCCGGATGAACGGCGGCACCGTCGTCATGAACCCCATCAGCGGCACCTACCGCTACCCGGCCGGCGGGCCGAGCGTCGAAGGGCTGCTGGACTTCCTCGCCGACCCGAAGGAGCGCGAGGAGCTGTCCATGGTGGTGGACGAGGAGCTGAAGATGATGTGCGCCGTGGGCGACCAGGGCGGCGTCGTCGTCGGCCCGCGGCTGCGCGAGATGGCGCACCTGGCGCACACCGAGTACGAGCTGCGCGGGCGCAGCACGCTGGACGTGCGGGACGTGCTGCGCGAGACGATGTTCGCCGCCACGGTGACCGGCAGCCCGGTGGAGAACGCGTGCCGCGTCATCGCCCGGCACGAGCGCGGCGGCCGCGGCTACTACGCCGGGGCCCTGGCGCTGCTCGGCACCGACGCGGGCGGCGCCCGGACCCTCGACTCCCCCATCCTCATCAGGACGGCCGACATCAGGGCGGCCGACGGACGGCTGCGTGTCCCGGTCGGCGCCACGCTGGTGCGCGACTCGGACCCGGCGGGCGAGGTCGCCGAGACGCACGCGAAGGCGGCGGCCGTGCTGTCCGCCCTCGGCGTCGTCCCGCCCGCGCCCGAGCCGGACGCGCCGGGCCCGCGTCCGGCGCTGGCCGACGACGAGCGGGTACGCGCGGCGCTGGCGGCGCGGCGGGCGGACCTAGCGCCGTTCTGGCTGCGGATGCGGACGCCGCAGGGGGACGTCACGCCGCGCGGCCGGGTGCTGGTGATCGACGCGGAGGACACGTTCACGTCGATGCTCGCCCACCTGCTGCGCTCGGCCGGGCCGCGGGTCACGGTCGTCCGGCACGACTCCCCCGGGCTGCGGGAACGCGCCCTCACCCATCAGGGGCCCGTCGTCCTCGGCCCGGGGCCGGGCGACCCCGAGGACCTCGCCGATCCGCGCATGCGGGCGCTGCGCGCGCTCACCGGCGACCTGCTGTCCGGCCACCGGCACCCGGTCGTCGGCGTCTGCCTCGGGCACGAGCTGATCGCCGCGCACCTGGGGCTGCCGCTGGTGCGGAAGGACCGGCCGTTCCAGGGGGCGCAGGAGAGCATCGACCTGTTCGGGCGCCGCGAGACGGTCGGCTTCTACAACTCCTACTCCGCGCGCTGCGACGACGCGGCGGCGGCGGAGCTGGCCGGGCGCGGCGTGGCGGTGAGCCGCGACGCGGCGACGGGCGAGGTGCACGCGCTGCGGGGGCCCGGCTTCCGGAGCGTCCAGTTCCACCCCGAGTCGGTGCTGACACTCGACGGCCCCACCGTCGTCGCGGACCTCCTGTCCCCCACCACCGCCCCCGCACCGGGCGGCGCGGTGGCGGGCTGACACGACCCGGCGCGCCCGGCCGGGGCGGCCCGCACGCGGACAACCGCGTCCGGCAGCGGCCCGGCCGCAGCGCACCGGGCGATGGCGGAAGAGAAGTACTCCCCGGCGCGGCACCGTGGCGCCGCGCCGGGCCGCCCTCACCGGGGCGGCGACCGGAGAGGCCCGATGCCGGGGCGGGGTACGGGCCGGACTCGTCAACGGCCCGCCCGCGCCCGGAGGGTCACCCGAGAGATCTGCCGGGCGACTCGGAAGGGCGGCAGGGGCCGGGGACAAGCTTCGCGGCGCGGGACCCGAGCGGGCCGCCCGAGGACAGCCCCCACCGCGTCCACACCTCTGCCGGCCGACGCGGGACCGTCCCCTCCGGCCTTCACCTGCGGAGCCCCCGGCAGTCACCCGGCCTGCGCGCCGCCCGAACGCGACGCGGGGCCCGGGTGGACTGCCCCGGAACCTGCACCAACGGCGTCCGGGGTGACATGCGCGAACAGTTGCGCGAGAAGCCGAGCCCGGCGTGCGCCCCGGGCGGCGCGGCGCGGAATCCCGCTCGCCCGCACCGGGCTGGCGCGTCCACGCGGTGCCCCCCTGCGCAGGACCGCGACCAGTCGTACGGGAAGCCGAGCCGCCTGAGGTCGGAGGGGACCGCCCGATGACGGACCCGCCGCGCCCCTCCCGTGCCCCTGCCCCCTGGGGCGACGCGCGCTCAGGTTCCGGGGCGGTCCGGCGGGCCGGGGCTGTCGGGGGTATCGGGAGTGTCGGGGGTGCCAGAGGTCTCGCCGCCGGTGGCCTCCGGGGCGCCGTCCGTGCCGCCGCCGCCCTTGGCGCGCGTCATCCCGGCCAGCCGCTCCTTGATGCGCTCCTGCGCGCTCGCCCGCGCCGCCGCCTCCTCCTCGGCGATGGCGCGCTTGGCCGCGTTGGCGTAGACGTCGACGTACTCCTGCCCGGACAGCTTCATGATCGCGTACATGACCTCGTCGGTCACCGAGCGCAGGATGAAGCGGTCGTTCTCCATGCCCTGGTAGCGGCTGAAATCCAGCGGCGCGCCGATCCTGATGCCGGGGCGCATCAGCTTGGGGACGACCTTCCCCGGCGGCTGGATCTTCTCCGTGTCGATCATCGCGACGGGGATCACCGGCGCCCCGGTGGCCAGCGCCACCCGGGCCAGGCCGCCCGGCTTGCCCCGGTAGAGCCGCCCGTCGGGCGAACGGGTCCCCTCGGGGTAGATGCCGAACAACTCGCCGCGCTCGATGACGGCGATGCCGCTGCGTATGGCCGCCTCGGAGGCGCTCCGGCCGCCCTCGCGGTCCACCGGCAGCTGGCCGACGCCCTTGAAGAACGCCGCCGTCAGCCGTCCCTTCACCCCGGGCGAGGTGAAGTACTCGGCCTTCGCGATGAAGGTGACCTTGCGGTCGAGCATCGCGGGGAGGAAGAAGGAGTCGGAGAACGACAGGTGGTTGCTCGCCAGGATCGCCGGGCCCTCGGCGGGCACATGCTCGGCGCCCTCGACCCATGGCCGGAAGACGAGCTTGAGACTCGCCCCGAGAGAGTGCTTCATCGCCCCGTACAGCACCGTGTGACCTCCTGTGGTTAACCGGTGCCCGACCCTAGCGGTCGTACACGCCCGTGGCGCCCCCGCGAAGAGCCCGCGTAGGGTGGAACGCGTGCGGCTTCTTCCCGGGGCTGAGCCCTTCTTCTTCTCACCGGCAGGGGACTTCGACGGGCCGGAGGCGAGCGGCATGCTGCTCTGCCACGGCTTCACCGGTACCCCGCAGTCCCTGCGCCCCTGGGCGGAGCACCTGGCCGCGCGGGGCGTGACCGTGTCGCTGCCGCTGCTGCCGGGACACGGTACCCGCTGGCAGGACATGCAGGTCACCGGATGGCAGGACTGGTACGCGACCGTGGACCGCGAACTGGCGCGCCTGCGCGCCCGGTGCGAGCACGTGTTCGTCGGGGGTCTCTCGATGGGCGGCGCGCTGGCGCTGCGCCTGGCCGCGCGGCACGGGAACGCCGTCAGCGGACTCGTCCTGGTGAACCCCGCGATCACATTTCCGCGCGCCCAGGGCCTCGCGCTGCCCGTGCTGCGGCATCTCGTGCCGAGCACGCGGGGGGTCGTCTCGGACATCGCGCGGCCGGGGGTCGCGGAGTCGGGTTACGACCGGGTGCCGCTGCACGCGGCGCACTCCCTGCGTGCCCTGATGTCGCTGGTCCGCGCCGAACTGCCGCAGGTGACACAGCCGTTGTGCCTCCTGCGCAGCCGGGTGGACCATGTGGTACCGGCGTCGGACGCGGCCCGCGTACGGGAGTCGGTGTCGTCGGTGGACATGGCCGAGCACGTGCTGACGGACAGCCATCACGTGGCGACCCTGGACCACGATGCGGAGCGTATCTTTCAGGTGACGGACGCCTTCATCACCCGGCTCGCGACAAGGAAGACAGCCCGTGACGGAACGTGACCAGGAGCGCGGCGACGGCCGTGACCCGATCGACGAGGAAGCCGCCTGGGCGCAGATCGTCGCCGGGTACGGCGAGGAACCGGCGGACCCGCCGGGCGTGTGGCCGAAGGCGGCCGAGACCGACCTGACCGACACCGTCGACCGCGTGCTGTCGAGCGGCGAGTCGGCGCCCGCTCCCGGGGGGCCGCGCGACTGGGAGGCGGCGGACGACGAGGAGGACGACCACTTCGTCCCGCCAGAGCCACCGCCGCTGCCGGAGGCGGCGCTGTCCACGAAGCTGGCGTGGATCGCGGTGATCGGCGGGCCACTGCTGCTGCTGGCCACCGTGCTGCTCCAGCAGCAGATGACGTGGTGGATCGTCACGCTGGGGGTCGGCGGTTTCCTGGGGGGCTTCGCCACGCTCGTGACCCGTCTGCGCGACGGGCACGACGACGACTGGACCGAGCCGGGCAACGGCGCCGTCGTCTGAGCACCCCGCCGCGCAGCCGTCAGGGCAGCCGCAGCCGCGCCCGTACGGGCAGGTGGTCGGTCGCCCGCCGCAGGTCGCCGGGGTCGAGGCCGGCCGGGACCCCGCAGCCGGAGACCAGTACGGCGGGCGTCGTCAGCACCGCGTCGATACGGCGGTCGGGAGCGCGTGCCGGGAACGTCGCCGCCCCGCCCTCGGGCGCCGCGGACCACGCGTCCCGCAGCCCGCCGCCGCGCAGCAGCCGGGACGCCGGGCCGTCCGGCCGTTCGTTGAGATCCCCCGCGAGCACCGCGTACGGGGTGCCGAGCGCCGCGAGCCGGCCGAGGACCAGGGGGACATGGGCGCGCCGTTCGGCCGCGCGCAGGCCGAGGTGGCAGGAGACCACGCCGAGCCGGGTGCCGTCCGCCGTGCGCAGGACCGCCGCCGCGAGGCCGCGCCGGTGCAGTCCCGGAGTGCGCGGCAGGGTGCTGTCCCCCGCCCACTCGACGGCCATGCCGGGCGCGCACAGCAGCATCGTCCCGCACGAGGGCGCGCCGCCCGTGACGTGGAAGAGCCCCGCCGCCCGTGCCAGCCGCGCCGCGCGGGCGCGCCAGCCCGCGAAGCGCGGGGCCTCCTGGACGCAGACGACGTCGGGGGCGCAGGCGCGGATCACCCGGGCCAGCGCCCCCGTGTCGTCGCGGAGGGAGCGGACGTTGTAGCTGAGCAGCGTGACGTCCGCGGGCATGCGGCGGCGGTGCCGGTCAGCCCTGGCGGGCGAGGTCGGCGGCGCCCACGAGTCCGGCCCGGCCGCCGAGCTGCGCGGCGAGCACCTGCGCGTGCGGCCTGAACCGGCCGCCGACCAGCCAGCGGCGGAACGACTTGCGGATCGGGTCGAGCACCAGGTCCCCCTCGTCCGAGACGCCGCCGCCCACGATGAACGCGGCGGGGTCGAACAGGGAGGCCAGGTCGGCGAGTCCGGCGCCGGCCCAGCGCGCCAGCTCGCGGAACGAATCGACGGCCACCGGGTCGCCCTGGCGCGCGGCGGCGCTGACATGGCGGCCCTCGATGCCCTCCGGGGTGCCGTCGCCCTGGGCGAGGAGGATCTCGGCGGTCTCGGGCGTGGCGGTGGCGCGCTGCTGCGCGTACCGGACGAGGGCGCGCCCGGACGCGTACTGCTCCCAGCAGCCCTGGCTGCCGCAGCCGCACAGCAGGCCGTCGGGCACGACGCGGACGTGGCCGAACTCGCCCGCCACGCCGAAGCGGCCCCGGTAGAGGCGCCCGCCGATGATGATCCCGCCGCCGATGCCGGTGCCGAGGGTCACGCAGATGACGTCCTCGTGGTCGGCCCCGGCGCCGAAGCGGTACTCGCCCCAGGCGGCGGCGTTCGCGTCGTTCTCCACCACGACCGGGAGGCTGACGCGCTGCTCGACCTTGTCCTTGAGCGCCTCGTGCCGCCAGTAGATGTTCGGGGCGAACAGGACGGTGGCGCGCTTGTCGTCCACGTAACCGGCCGCGCCGATGCCCACGGCGTCCACCGAGGTGCCCTTGCCGACCGCCTTGACCACGTCGGCGATGGCATCCACGACGCCTTCGGGAGTCGGCGGAGTGGCCACCTTGCTGGTGTCGAGGATCGTGCCGTCTTCGTCCACGACGCCGGCCGCGATCTTCGTGCCGCCGATGTCGACACCGATGGTCAGTCCCATATGTCCCTCAAGTGATGTCAGAGAATGCCAGCTTCGACCACGGTACCGGAGCGGGGTCGGCCGCACCCCCCTCAACGGGGGCTTGCCGGGGCGGCGTCAGTCGAGGTCGATGCGCTGGGGGCCGCCCGGATCGCCGTTCTCACCCTCTTCACGGCTTTCACGGCTTTCACGGCTTTCGCCCCTTCCGCCGCTCTCACCGCGCTCGCCGTCCCCACCGTCCCCGCCGTCCCCGGGCCGGTCGTCCGCCTGCTCGCGTGGCCGCTCGTGGGGCCGGTCGCCCGCGCGTGTCCAGCGCTGCTCCTGGGAGAGCGCGGCGGCCCGGTAGGCGGCGAGCAACTCCTGCCCGGCGTTGGCCAGGTGCTGGAACGCCTCGGCGTTGCGCTCGATCAGCGGCTCCACGGCGGCGCGCGCCTGCGCGGCCAGCGGTCCGGTCGCGACGCCGAGGCCGAGCCCGGCGAGGCGGTCGGTCACGGCGTCCGCGAGACGGCGCAGTTCGTCGGCCGCGCTGCCGGGCGGCGGGGCGCCGTACCGCGCGCGGCGGCGGGCCCGTTCCTCCGCGAGGTCCTCCTCGGCGGCGGTGGCCCACGCGTCGGCGTCCGGGTCCCCGGGACCGCGGGGCGTCTCGTGCTCCCGGCCGGGCGTGCTGTCACTCATGGGGGCCTCCTGGCGCGTCACGTTCCCCTTCGACGGTACTCCGCGCGGCGGGCCGTGGCGCGGGCCAGCGGGCGGGGTCGGGGGCGAAGCGCACGGCCAGCTCGCCCGGCGGGTCGAGCGCGGCGCCCGCGACGGTGCAGCGGCGCAGCGCGGACGGCAGGGGCAGGGCGCGGCGGAACGGGCCGGTGGTGACGAGGAGTTCGTCCCCGCGCCGCACGAGGCCGACGTCCTCGCGTCGCGCGCCCGGCAGCGGCAGCCGCCAGACCAGCAGCCCGTCGTCCGCGAGCCGGTCCTCCAGCACGGGCGCGGGGCGCGCGGGCCCGGCGTACGGCGGCGGCACGGGGCCGGCGGCGAGGTCGGCGAGGTCGGCCGGGCCGGGCTCGCCGTCGAGCAGCGGCAGTTCCACGAGGGGCACGGGCAGGCCGAGCCCGTCGGTCAGGGCGCGCTGCCGCGCGGCGCGCTCCGCCCAGCGCGGGTCGGGCGACCCGGCGGGCAGCATGCGGTTGGCGACGACGGCGTCGAGCGCCAGGCCGTGCAGCCCGAGACCGGCGCGGGCCGCGTGCAGGGCCGCGCGTGAGCGGGGCGACGGGTCGAGGACGAGCCGTACGGCGGCCCCTGGGCCGGTGACGACGCGTTCGAGGGCGGCGAGCGCCGCGTCCCAGCGGTCGGCGGTGTCGTAGATGCCGTCGGCGGGCATCGGCAGCCCGACGAGCTGGGCGAGGAACGGCCGCAGCGCGCGGGCGGTCCGCCGTTCGCGGGGCAGGAGGCGGCGGAGGTAGCGGCGCAGCTGCTCGGGCAGGGCGAGGAGGCGGATGGCGTCGGCGTAGGGCGGCAGGTCCACGACGAGCAGTCCGTACTCGGCGCCGCCCTCGCGGGCCGTGCGGACGGCGTGCAGGAGCGCCAGGTCGCGGGCGCCCGGCAGTTCCGTCAGCTCGTCGTCGTCCAGGTCGCCCGCGCCGAGGGCGTCGAGGAACGGGCGGGCACGCCGCTGCCCCGCGAGAACGGCGGCGCGGAAGTCGGCGGCCGGGTCGATCCGCGCCGCGGCGGGCCGGGCGCCGTCCCACGCGACGGCGGGCCAGACGGGCGGCGCCGCGCCCAGCAGCGCCGCGAGCCGGGCGGGCGCCTCGGCGGACAGCAGCAGCGTGGCCGTGCCCGCGCGGGCGGCGGCGTGGGCGGTCGCGGCGGCGACGGTGCTGGTCCCGTCGCCGCCGGGCCCGGTGACGAACAGGACGCGGGGCCCCGGCGTCATGACCCGGGCAGGCTCTCCACGCGCTTCTTCAGCCCTTCGAGCGCCCGGTCGATGATGACCTTCTCGGCCTTGCGCTTGATGCTGCCGAGCATGGGGATCTTGACGTCCACGGTCAGCTGGTACGTGACCTCGGTGTGCTTGCCGCCGGCGACGGGCGCGAGGCGGTAGGAGCCGTCCAGCGCGCGCAGCATCTTCGACTTCACCAGCGACCAGCTCACCTCCTGCTCGCCGTGCCACGTGTAGCGGAGGGTGTGCTCGTCCTTGATCGCCCCGGCGTCGAGGAGCAGGCGCACCTCCTCGGCGCGGCCCCCGGCGTCGGTGGCCAGGACCTCGGCCTCCTTCACCTCACCCGTCCAGTCCGGGTAGCGGCCGAAGTCGGCGATCACCGCCATCACTTCGGCCGGGGTGGCCTCGACGGTGGTGCTCGACCTGGTGTGTTCGGCCATCGCCCTCGCTCCTTGGGGTTACTCCCGTGCCGTTACGGCGAAGGCTACCGCGCCCGCGGGGCCCGCCCGTCAGGACGGCCCGTCGAGCAGGGCGCGCAGCCGTTCCACGAGGAGGTCCCAGCGCCACCGCTCCTCGATCCAGGCCCGGCCGCGGGCGGCCATCCCGGCGCGCAGCTCCGGGTCGCCGAGGAGGGCGAGCAGCCGGTCGGCGGTCTCGTCGGGCGCGGTGCGCTCACCGCCGCGCACGACCCAGCCGGTCTCGCCGTCCAGCACGGCGTCGGGCGCGCCGCCCGAGTCGCCCGCGACGACCGGCAGGCCGCTGGCGGACGCCTCCAGGTAGACGATGCCGAGGCCCTCGACGTCGAGGCCGCCGCGCCGCGTGCGGCAGGGCATGGCGAAGATGTCGCCCGCGCCGAAGTGGGCGGGCAGCTCGGACCAGGGGACCTCGCCGGTGAAGACGACGGACGCGGCGACGCCGAGCCGTTCCGCCAGCTTCTCCAGGTCCGCGCGGTAGGGGCCGCCGCCGACGATCAGCAGCGCCGTGGCGGGCTCGGCGGCGAGCACGCGGGGCAGGGCGCGGATCAGGGTGTCCTGGCCCTTGCGCGGCACCAGCCGGGAGACGCAGACGACGACGGGCCGGCCGGTGAGGCCGAGCGCGGCCCGTACGGCGGCGCCGCCCGCGTCCGGGTGGAAGGTCTTCTCGTCCACGCCGGGCGGCAGTTGGACCATGCGGGCGGCGGCCTGCGCGCTGAGCGCGGGCGCGATGCGGGAGCGGGTGTAGTCGCCGAGGTACGTGATCGTGTCGGTGGCGTCGCCGACGCGGCGCAGGAGCCGCCGGGCGCCGGGCAGCTGGGCCCAGCCCGCCTCGTGGCCGTGGGTGGTGGCGACGATGCGGCGGGCGCCCGCGGCGCGCAGCGCGGGCGCCATCAGGCCGAGCGGCGCGGCGGCGCCGAACCAGACGGCGGTGCAGCCGTGTTCGCGCAGCAGCGCGGTGGCGCGCCGGGTGGCGGCGGGGGTGGGCAGCAGCATGGTGGTGCGGTCGCGGACGACCGTGAACGGCTGCTCGGCGTCGAACGCGGCAGTGGCCGCGCGGCCTTCCGCGTCCCGCTTCCAGGTCGAGGCGTAGACCACGACGCGGTCGGGGTCGAGCCGGGTGGCCATGCTGTGCAGGAAGGCCTGGATGCCTCCGGGCCGTGGCGGGAAGTCGTTCGTGACGATCAGCGTCTTACGCATCGGACGAGACGATACCGAGCCGCGGGCGGCGGGCTCCCCCGTACCCCGGTGGCCGCGGGCACGCGGGCGCTGGGAGAGTGCCGCCATGCGCGAACAGCCGTTCGTAAGCGGCGTATCGGGGCCCCACCGGTACGGGGTGCGTGGGAGGCCCGTCCGACGGCGGCTTGCCCGGCGTCCGGCGTCGGGGAACCGGCGGCCTGCGCGGCGCGGTCTCGGTTCCGTCCACATCGAGCCGGCCCGTGGCGTGAGCAGGCCGCAGCCGATGATCACCCTCACGGGGGCGAGCGCGGCCGGTGCCCGCATACCGGAGACGGACCGGACGGCCGCCGGGCCGGCGGCGGCCGGGTGTCCCGTCGTCAGGACGAAGGCCGGGACGGCCCCCTGGGCCGACGGGGTGCCGCAGGACGACGAGGCGGCGGGCGCGGGCGACCCGGCCCGCTACGTCGAGCACCACGTGAAGCTGCTGCTCCCGCCGCGCCACGACCGGGCGGCACTCGAACGCCTCGCCACCGCACACGGCGCCCGCGTGTCGTGGAACGCTCCCCGCGTCCGCGCCGACGGCCGCCAGGAGCGGTTCGTCACCCAGCGCCGCACCGGTGCCGGCCCCACTCCTCGACGCCCGCCCCTGGCGAATGCCCACCAGCACAGCGCCGCCCCCGAGCGGCGGCACAGGCCCGCCGCCCGTCCACGCAACCGCCCCAGGCGGTGACACCGGCCGGCCATGGGCCGTGTCAGGGCCGCACCACGCCGCTGACCGGCATCATGCCCACCGGGTCGTAGCGCACGTTCGCGCCGGGGTAGGGCGCGTGGACGACCTGGCCGCCGCCGACGTACAGGGCGACATGGCTGGCGTCCGAGCGGTAGACCACGATGTCGCCCGGCTGCGCCGCGGCGAGGGACACGCGCCGCCCGGCGCCCGCCTGGGCCTGGGACGTCCGCGGCAGGGCGACACCGGCGCGCGCCCAGGCCCACTGGACGAGTCCGGAGCAGTCGAAGGCGGAGGGGCCCGCCTGCCCCCACCCGTACGGCAGGCCCACGGCGCCGACGGCGGCCGCCACCGCCGTCGCCGCGCGGCCGGACGCGGCGGGTGCTGCGGCCGCCCCCGGCGTGGCGGCTGGCACGGGGGCGGGGGCGCCGCGGCGGTCGCGCGCCGTACGGGAGGCGCGGTCGGCGCGTTCCTCCCGCTGCGCGCGCTCCTCGCGCTCGGCGCGCTCGCGGGCGGTCAGCCGCTCGTACTCGGCGCGCGCCTTGTCGAGGCGGCGCTGGACCGTTTCCTTGCGCTCCTCCAACGCCTCTTTCTGGGCGCTGAGTTCGGTGAGCCGGTCGTCCGCCTCGGCGCGTTCCCGGTCCAGCGTGCGCAGCGCGGCGAACAGGTCGCGCAGCTCGCCCGTGCGCCGGTCGCTGGCGCGCTGGAAGGCGCCGGCGCGCTCCAGGTACGACTCGGGGTCGTCGGAGAGCATCAGGGTGAGCGTCGGGTCGAGGCCGCCGACGCGGTAGTGCGCCGCCGCGGCGGTGCCGAGGACGCGGCGCAGGTCGTTGACCTCCTGCTGTCCGCGCGCGACGCGGTCGCGGCTGCGCTCCAGCTCGGTTTCGAGGTCGTCGACCCGCTCGGCCGCGCCGTTGTACGCGTCGACGGCGCGCTCGGCCTCGGCGAACAGGCGGTCCACGGCACGGGCGGCCGACGCGCTGTCGGACGGCGGCCTGGCCGGGACGGCGAGGACGGGCCCCGCCGTGATGGCGGCCGCCGCGGTCGCGGCGGCGGACAGCGCGGTGACCCGTGCTGCGAGCATGGTGCGGGCGTGCGGGTGACGTCGGTGGGAGACCACTGCGGGCCGCGCTCCCTTCGGTGGGGACCAAAGCGGAGCAGAATGTAGCCCTGCGGACACGCGACCCGGCGTCCACGCGACACAGCGCGCGTCCGCCCCGGACGGCGCTCCCGCAGGTCACGCGGGGGGCGCCTGGGACACCGTTCCACGCCCCCACCACCCGCATGGCCGAGCCGGGCCGCGTCACGCGCCCGGCTCGGGAGGTGTGGGAGAACGCCCGGCGGGGTAACCCGGCGCGGGCCGGACCGCCGCGGCGGGTCAGGCGACGCGCACGCCGAACTGGAACGGCATCACGTTGAGGCCGATGTACTCGACGCTCTGTCCGGGCCGCGGCGCGTGGACGACCTGCCCGTTGCCCGCGTACAGGCCGACGTGGTGGAGGTCGCCGTAGAAGAACACCAGGTCGCCGGGGGCGAGTTCGCTGGCCCCGAGGCGGGTGCCCACCCCGGCCTGGGACTGCGACGTGCGCGGCAGCGCGACACCGGCCTGCGCGTAGGCCCAGCTGGTGAGGCCCGAGCAGTCGAACGAGCCGGGGCCGGAGGCGCCGAAGACGTAGGGGGAGCCGAGCTTGCCGATCGCGTAGTTGAGCGCGGCCACCGCGTAGCCCGAGCCCTCGACGGGCGTGATGTCGCCGCGGGGCTCGGCGCGGGAGGCCCGTTCGGCGGCCTCGCGGTCGGCGGCCTCCTGGGCGGCGATCTGGGCGCGCTGCTCCTCGCTGAGCTGGTTGAGGAGCGCCTGGGCCTCGCTGAGCTTGCCCTGGATGGTCTCCTTCTGGTCGCCGAGGTCGGAGCGCAGGGACTCCAGTTCGGCCAGCGCGTCGGCGGCCTCGGCGCGCTGCTGGTCCAGGATGCGCTGCTTGCCCTCGATGAGCTGGAGCGTCTCGGCCTGGCGGCCGCTGACCTGGTCGAGCGTGGACGCCCGGCTGAGGTACGCGTCCGGGTCGGAGGAGAGGAACAGCTGCACGGACGGGTCGAGCCCGCCGTTGCGGTACTGCGCGGCGGCGATGGAACCGAGGCTGCCGCGCAGCTCGTTCAGCTCGTCCTGGCCGCGGGCGGCGGAGTCCTGGAGGTCCTCGACGGCCGCCTCCAGCTCCTCCTCGCGCTCCTTGGCGCCGTTGTACTCCTCGGTGACGGCCTCGGCCTCCTCGTAGAGGCTGTCAACCTCGGCCTGGACCTCGTCGATGGTGGGCTGCGGGGCGGCCTGGGCGGAGGTCGCGGTGATGCCGACGGTGGCGGCAGCGGTGGCGGCGGCGCCGAAGAAGGTGACGCGGGCGCGGCTCGGCTGCTTGGGACGACGGTGGGACGCCACTGGGGCGAGCTCCTTCTTCCTCAGCCGCCTGCCGGGTGTGGGGGACGAGAACACCCCGGCCCGCGGCGAGCCGCGGATTCGGCGGTTCCTTCGCAGCCGCCCCGGATGGACGATCTACCGCGCGAAGGTTCGACGCCTGACCCTAGCGACAGGGGTTTACCAGGTTCAAATCCCCGTGGCCAGTTTTTACCCGACGAGCACGGCCCGCGTCCAATTCCCCACGCTGCGTGGGTGATCCGGGGCCGGAAACCGCCCCTCTCCGGCGCCAATCGTTCGAACAGCCCGAACCGGTCGAACGGGACGGATCGCCCACGCGCGTGCGCGCGGGCACACGAACCCCCCGTACAGTGACGGGAATCGGCGGCGCGCGGCGGGACCCGCCCGGCGGCACCGCCCAGTTGACACCGTCACGGCCGGGCGGCGTCCCGGCGTCCGGCAGCGTCCGCGGGCGCGTGGCCGCCCGTGCGCGCTCCGCCCGGCGGACGGGCGCCCGCCCCGGACAGAAGAAGGGGAAGGGCCGCCGTCAGGTCCTGGCGAGCCGCTTCAGCAGCAGCACCGAGGCGACCGGCCGCGCCCCCGACCTGGCCACCCCGTCCGCCACCTCGCGGTCGGACGAGACGACCACCACCGGCCTGCCCGGCGGCTCGGCGCGCACCAGCCGCCTGATCAGCTCGTCCGCCGTCTCCCCCGGTTTGCTGAACAGCACCCGCACCCCGCGCGGCGGCGTCAGCAGCACCGGCGCGGCCAGCTCGGCACCGTCGAAGACGCAGGTCATCTCGGCGCCCGTCTGCGCGGCGAGCACCGCGAGGCCGCCCATCAGCCGCAGCCGCTGCTTCTCCAACGGCATCGTGGGATAGCCGGACTTGGTGACGTTGTAGCCGTCCACGACCAGGTGCGCCTGCGGCAGCGCGAGGAGCTGGTCGAGCAGCGCCGGGTCGTCGGCGGCCAGCGCCCGGTGGGCGATGTCCTGCGGATTCGGGTCGCCTGGCTCGACGGCCTCCACCGTCTGCGCCGGTTTCAGCCGGGTGGGCGGCAGCGCCAGTTCGCGCCGCAGCCCCTGCGTGGCGTCCAGAACCGTGTCGAGGAGCAGCCGCAGCCGCATGTCCTCGATGCCGCGCCCCTCGCGGACCGCCTTGCGGCTCGACTCCAGCGCCGACTCCGCCTCGGCCAGCCGCGCCCGCAGCCGCCGCGCCTCGCCGTCGGACGCGGCGCGGGCCGTCGCCGCCTCCGCCCTGACGTCCTCCAGCTCGGCCCGCAGTTTCCGCAGCGCCGCCTCGCCGCGCCGTACGTCGCTCTGCGCGCTGCGCAGCTTGCGGTGCACGGCGTCCGCCTCCTTGCGCGCGGCCTCCAGTTCGGTCCGCAGCCGCTCCCCGTCCGTACGGGCGGCGGCGCGCGCCTGGGCCAGCTCCTCGCGCAGGCGCGCCAGTTCGCGTTCGCGCTCCTGCCCGACGCGTTCCTCCTGCGCGCGCTGCGCCTCCTCGCCCGCGGCGGCGACCAGCTTCGCCCACCCGGCGGGCCGCAGGACGAACGCGACGGCGGCCACCTCGACCGGGTCGGCCGCGGGCGGCGGGGTGCCGTGCTCGACGGCCTCGGCCAGCTCGGGGGCGGTCTGGGACAGCCGCGCCCCGACCCGCGCGCGGAAGACGGCGTCGCTCTCCAGGGCGGCGGCCATCGCGTTCCCGCCGAACCGCACGCGCCGCGACGGCGTGAACCGCGCGTACTGCCGCAGGGTGGCCGGCAGCTCGGCCGGTGTCAGCCCGCCGAACGCCTCGGCAGCGAGCGCGACGACACGGTGCCTGACACGTTCGGGCAGCGGGCGGTCCAGAGTCTCGGCCGGCTCGGCCGGTCCGGCCGGACCCGCGGACACGCCTGCCGCCTCGGGCCGTTCGTCACCCTCCCCACCCCGCGCCCCCTCTGTCGGTTCCGTCACCGCGCACACCGTCCGTCAGCCTGTCTGTCGTCCCCGTTCACCCTACGGCCTGGTAGCGGCCACGTCTGCCGCGGCGGGCTAAGGTGAAGCCTGCGTCACCGCGCCCGGCGCGCCGTCCGGCCACCCGCCGCACCGCCGGGACCCGCGCTCCCGCGCGCCGCACCCGCAGAGCAGGACCACCGCCGGAAGGGACCCATCCGTGATCACTTCGATCGTGCTGATCAAGACCAGTGTGGACCGCGTCCCCGAGGTCGCGGAGCGGATCGCGTCGCTGGAGGGCGTCAGCGAGGTCTACTCCGTGACGGGGCCGCACGACCTGATCGCCATGGTGCGCGTGCGCAGTCACGAGGAGCTGGCCGAGGTCATCCCGGGGCGCATCAGCAAGATCCCCGGGGTCGTCGCCACCGAGACGCACATCGCCTTCCGCACCTATTCGCAGCATGACCTGGAGGCCGCCTTCGCGATCGGCCTCGACGCGTAGGTTCCGCTTCGAGGGGCACCGCGGTTTTCCGTATGCCGCCGCGTCAGGCGGTGGTGGCCGCGACCCAGCGCTCCAGCGTCGCCATGGCCGCGCCGCTGTCGACCGACTCCGCCGCGCGCGCGATGCCCTCGACGAGCTGCTCCTCCAGCGGGACGTCCCGCGGGTGCAGGGCGGTCAGGGCGGCGGCGGCGTTCAGCAGGACGGCGTCCCGTACCGGGCCCGTCTCGCCGCCGAGCACGCGGCGCGCGACGTCCGCGTTGAACGCCGCGTCCCCGCCCCGCAGCGCCTCCACCGGCACCAGGTCGATACCCACGCTGCGCGGGTCGAACGACTGCTCCCGCACCTTTCCGTCCCGGACGACCCAGACGGTGGACGTGGCCGTCACCGTCAGTTCGTCCAGCCCGTCGTCGCCCCGGAAGACCAGCGCCGAACTGCCGCGCTCGGCGAGCACGCCCGCCAGGATCGGCGCCATCCGCGCGTCCGCGACGCCCGTCGCCTGCGCGGTGACCCGGGCCGGATTGGTCAGCGGGCCGAGGAAGTTGAACGGGGTGGCGATACCCAGCTCGCCCCGCGCCACCGCCACGTGCCGCAGCGCCGGGTGGAACTTGACGGCGAAGCAGAACGTGATGCCCGCCTCGACCGCCACCTCGGCGACCCGCGCCGGGGTGAGGTCCAGGTTCACGCCGAGCCGCCCCAGCACGTCGGACGCGCCGCTGGCGCTGGACGCCGCCCGGTTGCCGTGCTTCACGACGCGGGCGCCCGTACCGGCCACGACGACCGACGCCATGGTGGAGATGTTGACCGTACGGGCCCGGTCGCCGCCGGTGCCCACGATGTCCACGGTCGGGCCGGGCACCTCGATCAGGTTGGCGTGCTCGTACATGGCGCGGACGAGACCGGCGATCTCGTCCACCGTCTCGCCCTTGGCGCGCAGGGCGACGGCGAACCCGGCGATCTGCGCGTCGGTCGCCTCGCCCGCCATGATGCCGTTCATCGCCCAGGCGGCCTCGGCGGTGGTCAGGTCACGCCCGGCGACGAGGGTGCTCAGCACGTCCGGCCAGGTGCGCGCCGCCGCGTGGTCGCCTCCGGCGGGGATCACAGCGCTCATGGGAATCACTCCTGGCTCGGGTGGGCCGGCTTCTTCGGCCGGACTGCTTCTGCGGCTCGCCGGGCGTGCGCGGCCCGGGGCCGTGCCGAGCCTAGCCGAGCGCCGCGGCCCCCACCCGGAGAGGTGGGGGCCGCGGCGGCGAACGGGGTGGAGCGGGCGGTCAGTGGTGCTCGTGACCGCTCGTGATCTCCTTGTACTCCTCGCGCGTCGGCTTGGGGATCTGCCCGTGGTCCCCGTAGTAGCCGCGGCTGACGCGGGCACGCGCCCGCTCCAGCGGACCGACCTTGCGCCGCACGCCGTTCTCGTCGGTCTCGGGACCGATCTCGTACGGCTTGAGCTGGTCGTGCGCGGTGAGCGTGTACAGCTTGTCCTGCGGCAGCGGCTCGTGCACCTCGATGAACTCGCCGTGCGGCAGCCGCTTGATGATGCCGGACTCGCGGCCGTGCAGCACCTTGTCGCGGTCGCGGCGCTGGAGGCCGAGGCAGATCCGGCGCGTGAGGACGAACGCGATCGGCGGCAGCACGAAGAAACCGATGCGGCAGAACCACGTGATCGCGTTGATCGACAGGTTGAAGTTCACGGCCCACACGTCGTTGCCACCGGCCAGCATGGTCACGCCGAAGGCGGTGAGCCAGGCCATGCCGAAGGCGGTGCGGGTCGGGGCGTTGCGCGGCCGCTGCGCGATGTGGTGCTCGCGCGGGTCGCGGTTGACCCAGGCCTCGAAGAACGGGTAGGCGCCGATCGCGACCAGCAGGCCGGGGAAGACCGCGAGCGGCACGAGCAGGCCGAAGTTCAGCGTGTAGCCGCCGGGCAGCACCCACTCAAGTCCCGGCATCATGCGCACCAGTCCCTCGGAGAAGCCGAGGTACCAGTCCGGCTGGGCGTCCGTGGACACCTGGTCCGGCCGGTAGGGGCCCATCACCCAGATCGGGTTGATCGTGACGGTCGCCGCGATGGCCGCGATGACGCCGAAGACCAGGAAGAAGAAGCCGCCGGCCTTGGCGATGTACACGGGCAGCAGCGGCGGGCCGACCACGTTCTCGTTGGTCCTGCCGGGCCCGGCGTAGTGCGTGTGCTTGTGGTACACGATCAGGATCAGGTGCGCGACCACGAGGCCCAGCATGATGCCGGGCAGCAGCAGGACGTGCGCGACGAAGAACCGCGGGATGATGTCGTGCCCCGGGAACTCCCCGCCGAAGATGAACATCTGGAGGTAGGTGCCCACGATCGGCACCGCCAGGATGGCGCCCTCCATGAACCTGATGCCGATGCCGGACAGCGCGTCGTCGGGCAGCGAGTAGCCGGTCAGACCGGTGAAGACCGCCAGGACCAGCAGCAGGAAGCCGAACAGCCAGTTGATCTCACGCGGCTTGCGGAACGCGCCGGTGAAGAACACGCGGAACATGTGGCAGAAGATGCCCACCACGAAGATCAGCGCGGCCCAGTGGTGGATCTGCCGGACCAGCAGGCCGCCGCGGACCTCGAAGTTGATGTCCAGGGCGGAGGCGTACGCCTCCGTCATCATGATGCCCTGCATCGGCTTGAACGGGCCGTGGTACTCGACCTCGGCCATGCTCGGCACGAAGAAGAGCGTCAGGTACACGCCGGTCAGGATGATGATGATGAAGCTGTAGAGGCAGATCTCGCCCAGCAGGAACGACCAGTGGTCCGGGAAGATCTTCCGCATGTTGGCCTTGGCGAGGCTGTAGATGCCCAGCCTGCCGTCGGCCCAGTCCGCGACGCGTTCGCCCGCGGGTGCCTTGGTCCCCCGCCGCGGCGCGTCCGCGGTCTTCGGGGCGTCCGTCGCCGTACTCATCCGCGCTCCCAGAAGCTCGGGCCGGGGGGCTCTTCGAAGTCGCCGAGCGCTTCGAGGTACCCGTCGTCGTTCACAGTGATACGCAGCTGCGGCAGCGGGTGGCCGGCCGGGCCGAAGAGGACCCGGGCGCCGTCCGAGAGGTCGAACGTGGACTGGTGACAGGGGCACAGCGCGTGGTGGGTCTGCTGCTCGTACAGCGTCGCCGGGCAGCCGATGTGCGTGCAGATCTTCGAGTAGCACAGGATGCCCTCGTGACCCCAGTCCGCCGACTTCTTGTCCTTGATGTCGTCGGGCTGGAGGCGGACCAGCATGACCGCGGCCTTCGCGATCTCCGCGTGGAAGTCCTCGTCGTGCGGGCTCATCCCCTCGGGCATCGCCTGGGTGAGCGAGCCGACGGTGATGTCCTCGGGACGCAGCGGCTGCATCGTGGACTCGTTGATGATCAGCGAGCCCTTCTTCCACTTGGTGTGCCGCAGCTTGTCGTGCGGCAGCGGGCCGAGGTCGCGCAGCAGGACCACGCCGGCCAGCGGGACGACCGCGACCGCGCCGAGCATCGTGTTGCGCACCAGCTTGCGGCGGCCGAACTGCGACTCGGCGGCGCCCTTGCGGAAGTCGGCGAAGACCTCCTCGCGGACCTCGGGCGTTGCCTCGATCGGGTGGCGCTCGTCGACCAGTTCCTCGTCGCCCATCAGGGTGCGCGCCCAGTGGACGGCGCCCGCGCCGATGCAGAAGAGGGCGAGGCCGAGGGTCAGTCCGAGGGCGAAGTTCAGCCCGCTGACGTGGCCGACCGGCCAGATGTACACGATCCGGTCGATCGGGATGGCGACGTACGCGGCGATGAAGCCGATCGTCGCCAGGATCGAGACCGTGAACAGGAGGGCGACCGTGCGCTCGGACCGCTTGGCGGCCCGCTCGTCGATGTCCTGCCTGCGGTACTCGTGCGCCGGCAGTCCTGGGTCGGCGAACGGGTCGTCCGCCGGGGTCAGCGCGCCGTCCTGCCGGTGCTCCGGGAGGTTCTCGTCCTCGGCGCCGTGCTGCGATTCGGGTTCGTCGTGGCTACTCATGACTTCCTGGCCTTCGTGCTCCGGGCGCCGATCCAGACGGCCACGGCGATGAGGGCGCCGATGCCGATCGTCCAGGCGAACAGACCCTCACCGACCGGGCCGTAGCCACCGAGCGAGAAGCCGCCGGGCTGCGGGGAGTCCGAGGTGTTGACCTCGTCGAGCCAGGCGATGATGTCCCGCTTGTCCTGCTCGGTGAGCGTGGTGTTCGGGAAGGAGGGCATGTTCTGCGGGCCGGTGAGCATGGCCTCGTAGATGTGGCGGGGTTCCACGTTGTGGAGGTTGGGTGCTTCCTTGCCGTGCGTCAGCGCGCCGCCCTCGCCGGTGAAGTTGTGGCACTGCGAGCAGTTCGAGCGGAACAGCTCGCCACCGCGTGCCACGTCACCGTCGGCCGGGTCGTACGCGGATGCCTCGGGGACGGCGGGGCCCGGACCGAGGGAGGCGATGTAGGCGGCGAGCTGGTCGATCTCGGCCTGCGTGTACACGCCCGGCTTGACCGGCGCCTGCGGGCCCGGCTGCTGGAGCGGCATGCGGCCGGTGGCGACCTGGAAGTCGACGGCCGCCGCGCCGACGCCCACCAGGGACGGGCCGTCGCTGCCGCCCTGCCCGTTGCTGCCGTGGCAGCTGGAGCAGCCGACGTCGTACAGCTGCTTGCCCTCCTCGATGGCAAGGGACTGGGCCGAGTTGTCGGCCTGCGCCTCACCCGCGGGAGCGAACGCGGCGTACAGCCCCCCTGTGGCCGCCAGCGCGAGGAGGAGGACGACGAGCGCCGCCAGCGGATGGCGCCGTCGTGCGGAGAGCTTTTTCACGGATTACCCCGGTATCAGGATCTTCTGCGTCGGTGCTGATGGGTCGGGCATGCGGATGTGCGGTGAGGCAACGGCGACCGACGCCTACTGGATCAGGTAGATGGTGGCGAAGAGGCCGATCCACACGACGTCCACGAAGTGCCAGTAGTACGACACGACGATCGCCGTGGTGGCCTGTTCGTGCGTGAACCGCCGGGCCGCGTAGGTCCTGCCGAGGACGAGGAGGAACGCGATCAGGCCGCCGAGGACGTGCAGGCCGTGGAACCCGGTGGTGAGGTAGAACGCCGAGCCGTAGGGGTCGGAGGAGATCGAGATGCCCTCGTGCTTCACCAGCTCGGTGTACTCCGTCACCTGGCCGCCGATGAAGATCGCGCCCATGACGAAAGTGATCACGAACCAGCCGCGGAGCTTCTTGACGTCGCCGCGCTCCGCCGCGAACACGCCCAGCTGGCAGGTCAGGGAGGAGAGCACCAGAATCGTGGTGTTCCCCAGCGAGAAGGGGACGTTCAGCGCATCCGCCTTCTCGCTCCAGAAGTCAGCCCCCATCACCGACCGCAGGGTGAAGTACATCGCGAAGAGGGCCGCGAAGAACATCAGCTCGGAACTCAGCCAGATGACCGTTCCGACGCTGGTGACGTTCGGTCGGTTGACCGAGGGGGTCGCGTGCCCTGTTTCTACTGCTGTTGCTGTCGCCACGCCCGTCATTATGTCGGTCGCCGTTCCGGCGTCTGTCTCGGGGGTGGGGTTCGGTGTGTCCACGGAGTAGCATCCGCGCAACGGAACCCACGCGACCCGCGGAGGAACGATGGGACGCACCGCCACGGTGCTGGTGTACAGCGACGACGTGAACACCCGCGAGCAGGTGCGGCTCGCGGCGGGCCGCCGTCCGGCCGCCGACCTTCCGGAGATCGAGTACGTCGAGTGCGCCACGCTCCCGACCGTGCTGACGGAGCTGGAGAAGGGCGGCATCGACCTGTGCGTCCTGGACGGCGAGGCGGTGCCCGCCGGGGGCATGGGCGTGTGCCGGCAGATCAAGGACGAGATCTTCGCGTGCCCGCCGGTGCTGCTGCTGATCGGGCGCCCGCAGGACGCCTGGCTGGCCACCTGGAGCCGCGCGGAGGCGGCCGTGCCTCACCCGATCGACCCCGTGGATCTCGCCGCCGGGCTGACGTCGCTGCTCCGTACGGCCCTGCCCGCCCGCGTCTGACGGGCGCCGGCACAGCACTCAGCGGCGCCCTCGGGCGCCGCTGACGGGTGCGGGTGCTGGAGTCAGGAAAGGGTACGGGAACGGGCTCAGACGGCGGGGCTCAGGCGGCTCTCGGCGGGCTTGCCGTTGCCGCTCTCCCCGTCGCGCCGCTCGGTCTTCGTGTCCTCGGCCGCCTTCTCACGCTTCTCGCCGCCGTCCGCGGCGTCCTGGAGGGCGCTGCCGGCCAGCCACTCGTCCCAGCTGAGGTTCCAGTCGCCGAAGCCGTTGCCGAACGGCGCCATGTCCTCGCCGAAGCCGTTGACGTGCTCCACGATGTCGCCCGGCTTGACGAGTTCGTAGAACCACTGGGCGTTCTCGGTGCTCAGGCCGGTGCAGCCGTGGCTGACGTTGGCCGAGCCCTGCGAGCCGACCGACCAGGGCGCGCCGTGGACGTACTCGCCGCTCCACGTCAGCCGTGCGGCCCAGTAGACCGGCAGGTCGTACGAGTCGGCCGAGCCCGCCGGGATGCCGATGCTGGTACCGGTCATCCGCACGTACTGCTCGCGGCCGAGGACGACCTTCTTGCCGTTGCGGGTGGCGAAGCCCTCCTTGCCCGTGGTGATGGGCAGGGTCTTCACCTCCTCGCCGTTGACGGAGACCGTCATGTGGTGCGAGCTGATGTCGGCGACGGCCTCCACGCGGTCGCCCGTCGTCAGCTTGAGCTTCTTGCCCTCGCCGCCGCGCAGGTCCTTCCGTATCGGCAGGCCGTCGAGCCGCGAGGTGACGGTGACGGTGGCGTTGGACGGCCAGTACTCCTGGGGCCTGTAGTGCAGTTCCTTGTCGTCCACCCAGTGCCAGGAGCCCTCGACGGCGGGCTCGGAGGTGACGGTCAGGGCGGCCTCCACGACGGCGCGCTCGGCCGGGTCGCTGACGGCCTCGGTGAGCGTGGCGGTGAGCGGCTGCCCGACGCCGTAGGTGCCCGCGTCGGGGCCGAACGTGACGTCGAGGCGCTGCGCGTCCGACTCGCGGGTGCGGAACGTGTGGACGCCGCGGCCGGGTGAGCCGCTGCCGTTCTCCGTGCTCACCTTGACGGTGTACTCGGCACCGGCGGCCAGGGGCGTGGTGCTGCGCCAGCCCCGGCCGTCGGCGGTGAGTTCGCCGGTGAGCGTGCGGCCGTCGCCGTCGGTGGCGACCACGTCGGTGATCCGCGAGCCCGAGCCCTTGGCGGTGATGTCCAGGGGGGCGTCGGGATCGACCTCGGCACCGTCGCGTTTCCCGGCGGTGCCGAAGGAGAGCTGTCCGGCGGCGTCGTACGCCTCGCCGGCCAGGGGCTTCGCGCCGCCACCGCACGCGGTGAGCCCGGCCATCAGCGGGGCCAGTATGAGGGCGCAGCCGAGCTGTATCCGAGTTTTCTGACTCATGACCACACCGTAAGGACGCTCACCCGAGGGGGCACGCTGAGTGACTGCATACGGGTGGGGCGGGTGCGCGGCGGGGTGGCGGAACGCGGAACGGGTGGTCCGCGCGGTGTGCGCGCGGACCACCCGTCCGGGTGTCGTGGGGCCGTCAGGCCGCCGTCACTGGTTCTGGTTCTCGCCCCGGTAGTACTCGTAGACCCACAGCCACAGGCCCACGAGGAGCAGCGGGGCGGTGAAGTAGAGCAGCCACCAGCCGAAGACCGGGGACATGAAGGCGAACAGACCGCCACCGGCCAGGGCCAGCGGCGCCCAGCTGTGCGGGCTGAAGAAGCCGACCTCGCCGGCGTCGTCCGCGACGTCGGCCTCCTTGTTGTCCTGGGCTCCGGCGTCCACCCGGCGGGCGGTGAAGACCAGGTAGAAGCCGATCATGGCGCTCAGCGCGAAGGCCAGGAAGAGACCGGTGGTGCCCACCGGCTCCTTGGACCACACGCCGTAGACGACCGCCACGGCCAGCATGAAGACCGCGAGCCAGCTGAAGAGGTGTCCCTGGATTCTCACTGGCCGGCCTCCTTGCCGGTGATGGCCTCCAGCTCGTGCCTGGCGTCGTTCTCCAGCGAGTCGAGCGCCGAGACCTCGGGGTGGTGCAGGTCGAAGGCGGGCGACTCGGAGCGGATCTTGGGCAGGGTGATGAAGTTGTGCCGCGGCGGGGGCGACGAGGTCGCCCACTCCAGCGAACGGCCGTAGCCCCACGGGTCGTCGGCGTTGACCGGCTCGCCGTACTTCCAGGTCTTCCAGATGTTGTAGAAGAACGGCAGCATCGACAGGCCGAGCAGGAACGAGCTGATGGTGGAGATGGTGTTCAGCGCGGTGAAGCCGTCCGCCGCGAGGTAGTCCGCGTAGCGGCGGGGCATGCCCTCGGCGCCCAGCCAGTGCTGGACGAGGAACGTGCCGTGGAAGCCGATGAACAGCGTCCAGAACGTGATCTTGCCGAGCCGTTCGTCCAGCATCTTGCCGGTCCACTTGGGCCACCAGAAGTGGAATCCGGCGAACATCGCGAACACGACCGTGCCGAACACCACGTAATGGAAGTGGGCCACCACGAAATAGCTGTCGGAGACGGCGAAGTCGAGCGGCGGGGAGGCCAGGATGACACCGGTCAGACCACCGAAGAGGAAGGTGATCAGGAATCCGATGGACCAGAGCATCGGTGTCTCGAAACTCAGTGATCCCTTCCACATCGTGCCGATCCAGTTGAAGAACTTCACACCGGTCGGTACCGCGATGAGGAATGTCATGAAGGAGAAGAACGGCAGCAGCACCGCGCCCGTCACGTACATGTGGTGGGCCCACACCGTCACCGAGAGGCCGGCGATGGTGATGGTCGCGGCGACCAGGCCGATGTAGCCGAAGATCGGCTTGCGGCTGAACACCGGGATGACTTCGGAGATGATGCCGAAGAACGGCAGGGCGATGATGTACACCTCTGGATGGCCGAAGAACCAGAAGAGGTGTTGCCACAGGATCGCGCCGCCGTTTGCCGCGTCGAAGATATGGGCCCCGAAGGTCCTGTCGGCCTCCAGGGCGAAGAGCGCGGCGGCCAGCACCGGGAAGGCGAGCAGGACGAGCACACCGGTCAGCAGGACGTTCCAGGTGAAGATCGGCATCCGGAACATCGTCATGCCGGGGGCGCGCATGCAGATGATGGTGGTGATGAAGTTGACCGAGCCCAGGATGGTGCCGAAGCCGGAGAACGCCAGGCCCATGATCCACATGTCGGAGCCGAGTCCTGGCGATCTGATCGCGTCGGACAGCGGCGAGTAGGCGAACCAGCCGAACCCGGCCGCGCCCTGGGGGGTCAGGAAGCCGCCGACGGCGAGCAGGCTGCCGAAGAGGTACAGCCAGTACGCGAACATGTTCAGCCGCGGGAACGCCACGTCGGGCGCACCGATCTGGAGCGGCATGATCCAGTTCGCGAAGCCGGAGAACAGCGGGGTCGCGAACATCAGCAGCATGACCGTGCCGTGCATGGTGAAGAGCTGGTTGAACTGCTCCTTCGAGACCAGCTGCATGCCCGGCCTGGCCAGCTCGGCGCGCATGACGAGCGCCATGATGCCGCCGAAGATGAAGAAGGCGAACGAGGTGATCAGGTACAGCGACCCGATCGTCTTGTGGTCGGTGGTCGTCAGCCACTTGATCACGGTGGCGCCGGGCTTCTTCGGCCGCGCGGCCGGTGGCGGCGCCGCCACGGTGTCGGCCGCCTGCCGTTCTTCGAGGATACTCACGATCGCCCCTCGTTGGTCTCGGCGTTGCGGGCCGCATCGGTCTGCTCGATACCGGCCGGCAGGTAGCCGGTCTGTCCCTCGTCCGCCAGGCTCTGGAGGTAGTCGTCGTACTCCTCGCGGGAGACGACCCTGACGTTGAAGAGCATGCTGGAATGGTCGACACCGCACAGTTCGGCGCACTTGCCCCGGAACGTGCCCTCACGGGTCGGCGTGACCTCGAACCTGTTGGTGTGGCCCGGGATGGCGTCCATCTTCATCAGGAACGGCAGCACCCAGAAGGAGTGGTTGACGTCCCGTGAGGTGATGATGAACTGGGTCGGCTCGTCCACCGGGAGGACCAGGGTCGGGCCCGGGTCGCCGGTCTCCGGGTCGTGGTCGGCCGGGGTGCCGACCTCGTACACGCCGTCCGCGTTCTCCGGGAAGCTCTCCTTGTACCGGTCCGGGATGGACTCCAGCTCGGGGGCGTCCTCGGCGTACTCGTCGCCGACACCGACCGGCTGGATGTAGTTGAACGCCCAGCTCCACTGGAAACCGACGACGTTCACCACGTTCGGCGGCCGGTCGGAGGTCTTCAGCAGTTCGGTCTGGTCGCGCGCGGTGAAGTAGAACAGCACCGAGACGATGATCAGCGGGACGAGCGTGTACAGCGCCTCGATGGGGAGGTTGTACCGGTTCTGCGGAGGGACTTCGACCTTGGTCCGCGACCGGCGGTGGAAGAA
Source organism: Streptomyces sp. MS19 (assembly GCF_047200595.1). Lineage (NCBI taxonomy): Bacteria > Bacillati > Actinomycetota > Actinomycetes > Kitasatosporales > Streptomycetaceae > Streptomyces > Streptomyces sp. MS19. Next base: position 89,156 of record NZ_JBJZOH010000002.1, read on the forward strand.
CACGCTCCACAGGATCAGGCCCCAGACCAGCACGCCCGTGGCGAGCGCGGCGGCCCATGAACCCTGCCAGAGGGACAGGATGCGCGGCGCCTCCTCCGTCACGGGGGTGGGCATGCCGAGGCGGGGGAAGTCCTCGGATGTGCAACCTGTGGCGGTTGCCAGGACCAGGCCCGCAAGGAGCGCCTGCGGCAGAATCCTCCGCCGCATCGGGCGCCGCGACGAGCGGTCGGAGCCGTTGGGACTCACGTAGCGCCTTCCCGGGAGTCTCGCCCATGGTCCGGGCTGCCTTCGCACGGAGCGGGGGCCGGCCCTGACACGGGCAGGGGTTTGGATGTTTATGCGGAGCAAACCCTACTGGACGCTCCCTGGCGCCACGCGGGGAGGGTGCGTCTAACGCGCCGGAAGGGGCCGCGCGTGGCGGCGGGCGGCGGCGGGCGGCGGCGGGGGGCGGCGCGTCAGGGGTTAGCGTTCCGGGCGTGCCCTATTTCGACGCCGCCTCCTCGCTGCCGCCGCACCCGATCGCGCGGGAGGCGTACCTCGCCGCGCTGGACGACGGCTGGGCCGATCCCGGCCGTCTGCACCGTGAGGGCCGCAGGGCGCGGCTGCTGCTCGACGCCGCGCGGGAGACTGCGGCGGAGGAGGTCGGGTGCCGCCCGGACGAGCTGGTGTTCACCCCCTCGGGAACGCGCGCCCTGCACACCGGTGTCGCGGGCGCGCTGGCGGGCCGCGCGCGGGTGGGCCGGCGTCTGCTCGTCTCCGCGGTCGAACATTCGGCCGTACTGCATGCGGCGCAGGCCCATGCGGACGCGGGCGGTGTCGTACGGGAGATCGGGGTGGACCGCGGCGGGCGGGTCGCGCCGGACGTGGTCGCCGAGGCGCTGGACGAGGGCCCTGAGGCGGCGCTGGTGTGCGTGCAGAGCGCCAACCACGAGGTGGGGACGCGGCAGCCGGTGGCGGAGGTGGCGGACGTGTGCCGGGCGCGCGGCGTGCCGCTGCTGGTGGACGCGGCGCAGTCGCTGGGCTGGGAGAAGCCGGCCGGGGACTGGTCGCTGCTCGCGGCGAGCGCGCACAAGTGGGGCGGGCCGGGCGGCGTCGGGTTGCTCGTGGTGCGTAAGGGGGCGCGTTTCGCGCCGCGCGCGCCGGTGGACGAGCGGGAGTCGGGGCGTGCGCCCGGCTTCGAGAACATCCCGGCGATCGTCGCGGCGGCGGCGTCGCTGCGCGCGGTGCGGGCGGCGGCGGTGGCCGAGGGCGCGCGGCTCGCGGCGCTCGTGGACCGGATCAGGGGCGAGGTGCCGCGCCTGGTCCCCGACGTGGCGGTGGTGGGCGACCCGGTGCACCGGCTGCCGCACATCGTCACGTTCTCCTGTCTCTACGCGGACGGCGAGGCCCTGCTGCACGCGCTGGACCGCGCGGGCTTCTCCGTGTCGTCCGGCTCCTCGTGCACGTCGAGCACGCTGACGCCCAGCCATGTCCTGGTGGCGATGGGCGTGCTGTCGGAGGGCAACGTGCGGGTGTCGCTGCCGCCGGGGACGGCGGAGGAGGAGGTGGCGCGCTTCCTCGCCGTGCTGCCGGACGCGGTGGCCGGGGTACGGGCCGCGCTGGCGCCGCCGGACACGGTGCCGGACGGTGACGGGGACGGGAACGGGGACGGGGACGGGGACGGGGACGGGCCGGGGTCGCGCACGCTGGACGCCCTCGGGAAGCTCTGCCCCCTGCCCGTGATCGACCTGGCGCGCGAGATCGGCCGCGTCCCGGTGGGCGGCACCGTCACCGTCCTGGCCGACGACCCGGCGGCGCGCCTCGACATCCCCGCGTGGTGCGCCATGCGGGGTCACACCTTCGTGGACGAGCGGCCCAACCCCGACGGGCCGGGGACGGCCTACCGGGTGCGGCGCGACGGCTGAGCCGGGGCGCCGCCGCGCGGCTCAGACGGCCAGGTGGGCGCGCACCTCGGCGGCGGCGTCGTCGCCGTACGCCTTGGTGAACCGCTCCATGAAGGCGTCGCGCGCCAGCGTGTACTCCTGCGTGCCGACGGTCTCGATGACCAGCGTGGCGACCATGCAGCCGACCTGCGCGGCGCGTTCGAGCGAGACGCCCCAGACCAGCCCCGCGAGGAAGCCCGCGCGGAAGCCGTCGCCGACACCGGTCGGGTCGGCCTTCACCCGCTCCTCGGCGCAGCCGACCTCGATGGGCGGCTGCCCGGCGCGCTCGATGCGGACGCCGCGCGCGCCCAGGGTGGTGACGCGGGTGCCGACGCGGGCGAGGACGTCCTCGGCGCTCCAGCCGGTCTTGGTCTCGATGAGCGCCTTCTCGTACTCGTTGTGGAAGAGGTACGCGGCGCCCTCGGTGAGGCTCCGGATCTCGTCGCCCTCCATGCGGGCGAGCTGCTGGGAGAAGTCGGCGGCGAACGGGATGCCGCGCGTACGGCACTCCTCGGAGTGGCGCAGCATCGCCTCGGGGTCGTCCGCGCCGATGTGGACGAGGTCGAGGGGGCCGGTGCGGTCGGCGACGGTCTGGAGCTCGATGAGCCGGGCCTCGCTCATGGCGCCGGTGTAGAAGGAGCCGATCTGGTTGTGGTCGGCGTCGGTGGTGCAGACGAACCTGGCGGTGTGCAGGAGTTCGGAGATGCGGACGGAGCCGGTGTCCACGCCGTGCCGGTCGAGCCAGGCGCGGTACTCGTCGAAGTCCTGGCCCGCCGCGCCGACCAGGATGGGCGCGGCGCCGAGCTGGCCCATCCCGTAGCAGATGTTGGCGCCGACGCCGCCGCGCCGCACGTCGAGGGAGTCGACGAGGAAGGAGAGGGAGACGGTGTGCAGCTGGTCCCCGACGAGCTGATCGACGAACCGGCCGGGGAACGTCATCAGATGGTCGTGGGCGATCGAGCCCGAAACGGCGATTCGCACGGCGGCTTGGCTCCCTGGGAGACGGCGGCGGAAAGCCCCCAGGCTACCGGCAGGGAACCAATCACGGTCGCGTGCCGTCCAACCGGCGTACGTGAAGCGGCACTTCCGAGAGCACGAGGAGCGATGGTCGTGGCTGAGGACGAGACACCCGGGTCCCAGGAGGCCCCTGTGCCCCAGAAGGAGGCCATGCCCGAGGCGGGCGGGCACGCCGGGCGCCGCCGGTGGATCGTGGCGGCCGGGGTGGCCGTGGCCACCGCGGCGATCGCGGGCGGGGCCTGTCTCGCCGTGGGCGCCGTGGGCGATGCCGAGCCCGACGGCGGTGCGCCGGCCGACGACGGGACCCCGGTGCTGCTCCTCGACGGGACGGGCGGCTGGGCCGCCGGCTTGTCGGAGTCGGCGCCCGCGCCGGACATCGCGCTCATGCCGCGGGAGCTGACGGCGGACGGCCCGCTGCCGGACGGCCCCGACCTGGCGACCGTGCACCGCTTCGAGGCGGACGTCCCCGAGGAGACCGCCGCCGGGCTCGCCGCCTCGCTGGGCGTCGAGGGCCCGCTGCGGGAGAGCGCCGGGGCGTGGACGGCGAGCGGCCCGGACGCGGACGGCGGGGCGCTGACCGTGCAGCAGGCGGCGCCGGGTGTCTGGAGCTACGGCGGCGGCGTGAGCGCGGCGGCCCCTGACACGCCCGTCGAGCGTGACCTGACCGAGCAGCTCCCGTCGGGCGGCGTGCCGGACGAGAACGAGGCCAGGGAGGCGGTCGCCCCGCTGCTGGCGGCGCTGGGGCTCGCGGACGCGGCGGACGCGCGGGTGGACGCGTCGCGGACGGCCGGTGACGTGCGGCTCGTCCAGGTGGTCCCGCTGGTGGACGGCCTGCCGGTGAGCGGCATGGAGACAACGGCGCACGTCGCGGCGGGCGGCGCGGTCGTGGCGGCGTACGGCTCGCTGGCCACGCCGGTCGCGGCCGAGGAGCGTGCGGCGGTCGGCGCCGAGGAGGCGCTGGACGAGTGGAACGCGGCGCTGCCCGGGGACGGTGCCGCCTGGGGGATCGAGCCCTGCGCGCCGGTGGAGACGGCGCTGCCGGACCCGGAGGCGGTGCCCGGCGCGGAGACGGGCGGGGGCGGCGGTGAGATCGCCGTGCTGCCGTGCGCGCCCGAGGGGCCGGGAGTGCCGGCTGAACCGCTGCCGGTGACGGCTGAGTTCGGTCTCGCGCTGCGCTACTCGGACGAGGAGCCGGTGCTCGTGCCGTCGTGGCTGTTCCGTCCGGCGGACGTGGCGGCGGGCGATCCGTATCCCGCGCAGCAGCCGGCGGTGGCGTACGAGTACGCGCCGGTGGACGGGAATGACGCGGGTGACGAGGCCGGCAGCTCAGACAGCTCGGACAGCTCGGACAGCTCGGACAGCTCGGACAGCTCCGGCAGCAGCCCCGGCGAGGCCCCGGCCGGCCCGGGGAGCGGTGAGGAGGCGCCCGAGACGGGCATGTCCGTGGCGCCCTACGACGAGGGCGACCGCACGCTGACCCTGCGCTTCTGGGGCGGGGTGTGCGACGAGTACGCGGGCGTGGCCGAGGAGTCGGCGGACGGCGTGACGCTCGGCGTCGAGGCGGCGGGGCGGCCCAGCGGGGAGAACTGCATCCTGGTCGCCGAGGAGCAGACGGTCGAGGTCGCGCTGGACGCGCCGGTGGGCGACCGTTCCGTGCTGGCCGAGGACGGCTCGGAGCTGCCCGTGCGGTGATCCCGTGGGATGGTCACCGCACGGCGGTCCTGGCATGACGGAGGCGGCGGTCCCTGGGGGGCCGCCGCCTCGGTCGTCCAGCCGGACGTGCTCAGCTGAAGGAGTCGCCGCAGGCGCAGGAGCCGGTGGCGTTGGGGTTGTCGATGGTGAAGCCCTGCTTCTCGATGGTGTCCACGAAGTCGATGGACGCGCCGCCGAGGTAGGGGGCGCTCATGCGGTCGGTGACGACCTTGACGCCGTCGTAGTCCTTCACGACGTCGCCGTCGAGGGACCGCTCGTCGAAGAACAGCTGGTAGCGCAGGCCGGAGCACCCTCCGGGCTGGACCGCGACACGGAGCGCGAGGTCGTCGCGCCCCTCCTGGTCAAGGAGGCCCCTGACCTTGTCCACGGCCGCGTCGGAAAGGATGATGCCGTCGCTCACGGCGGCCTTTTCCGTAACGGACATCTGCGTCTCTCCCGGGTACTCGTTCGGAATGCACTGGCAGCGGACCGGAACAGCGGTCCTTCCGGATTTATTCCCACCGCCCGTTGCTGGGCTTGCGGACGTCTCTTCTCCCTTCATGCTCGCACACCGGGCGGCGGGCGGGCAGGGCGGCGGGAGGCGAGTGACGCAATCGGCATCGTCAGACTGACGCGAAGAGGGTTATCATCCATTGTGTCAGTACGACGAAAAGGGCGGCTGGCATTCCGGACCACCACAACCGCCCACGACCACGAGAAAGAAGGGTGGGTGCCGTGACCACCGCCCAGAGCCTGGACGTCAAGCCCTCTCCCCTGGCGCTGCTGCTGCTCGGCCGGGGGGCCGACCCGGCGAGCGAGCGCGGCGTGGACTGTCCGGGCGACCTCCCGGCGGCCTCCGACCCCGATCTGGTGGAACGCGCCCGCGCCGCGAAGGAACGGCTCGGCGAGCGCGTGTTCGTCCTCGGCCACCACTACCAGCGCGACGAGGTGATCCAGTTCGCCGACGTGACGGGCGACTCGTTCAAGCTGGCCCGTGACGCGGCGGCCCGCCCGCAGGCCGAGTACATCGTCTTCTGCGGCGTGCACTTCATGGCCGAGTCCGCCGACATCCTCACCTCGGACGCGCAGCAGGTCGTCCTCCCCGACCTCGCGGCCGGCTGCTCGATGGCCGACATGGCGAGCGCCGAACAGGTCGCCGACGCGTGGGACGCGCTGACCGAGGCGGGCGTCGCGGACGCGACCGTGCCCGTCACGTACATGAACTCCTCGGCCGACATCAAGGCGTTCACCGGCCGCCACGGCGGGACGGTGTGCACCTCGTCCAACGCGCAGCGCGCCCTGGAGTGGGCCTTCGCGCAGCGCGCCGACGGCGAGGGCAAGGTCCTCTTCCTCCCCGACCAGCACCTCGGCCGCAACACCGCCGTCCGCGACCTGGGCATGTCGCTCGACGACTGCGTCGTGTGGAACCCGCACAAGCCGAACGGCGGCCTCACCCCCGACGCGCTGCGCCGCGCCCGCATGATCCTGTGGCGCGGCCACTGCTCGGTGCACGGCCGCTTCTCCCTCGAATCGGTGAACGAGGTGCGCGAGCGCGTCCCGGGCGTCACGGTGATGGTGCACCCGGAGTGCCGGCACGAGGTCGTGGCCGCCGCCGACCGGGTGGGCTCGACCGAGCACATCATCGCCGCGCTGGAGGCGGCGCCCGCCGGGAGCCGCTGGGCCATCGGGACGGAACTGAACCTCGTCCGCCGTCTGGCGAATCGTTTCGCCCCCGAGGGCAAGGAAGTCGTCTTCCTCGACCGCACCGTCTGCTTCTGCTCCACCATGAACCGCATCGACCTCCCCCACCTCGTCTGGGCCCTGGAATCCCTCGCGGACGGCAAGGTCGTGGGCCGCATCCAGGTGGACGCCGAGACCGAGCACTTCGCCAAGCTCGCCCTGGAGCGCATGCTCGCCCTGCCGTGACACGCGGGCCGCCGGACGGTGTGGCGGACACGCCGTCCGGCGGGCAGGATCGGCCCATGCTGCTGCGCCGTGTCCGGGACACCCGCGAGGACGCCGATGCCGTACGCGCGGTGGCGGCGGCGGCCGAGGAGGACGGCGGCGGGGCCTGGTCCGCCGCCAGGACGGCGTGGCACCAGCGCGTGACCCGGCACTTCGCCGCCGCCGACCCGGAGGGCTGCTGGCTCGCCGAGGACGCGGCGGGCCGCCCGGTGGGCGCCGCGCTCGCCGGGCGCCGCGACACGCTCTGGGGCCTGACGCTGCTCGCCGTCGTCCCCGAGGCGCGCGAGAAGGGCGTCGGCACCGAACTGCTGCGCCGCAGCATGGCGTACGCCCGGGGCGCCCTGCGCGGCATGGTCTGCGCCGGGACGCACCCCATCGCCGTACGGGTCTTCCGCCGCGCCGGGTTCGCGCTGCACCCGCTGATGCGGATGACCGGGCCGGTGGACGCGTCGCGGCTGACCGTCCCCGACGGCCCCGCGATCGAGGGCGGCGCGGTGCACCGCGACCTGATGGACTCGGTGGACCGGCGGCTGCGCGGCAGCGCCCACGGCCCCGACCACGAGGAGCTGCTGCGGCACTGCCGCGTCGTGGTCGCGGACGACCTGGCGGGCAGCGGCTACTGCTACCTGGACGGCGAGGGCGGCGTCGAACTGCTGGCGGCGACGTCGCGGCGCATCGCCGTACGGCTGCTGGCGTCCGCGCTGCACAGCCTCCCGCCGGGCGCCACCGCGAGCATCCCCCGGCTGACGGCCGAGCAGGAGTGGGCCGTGGACGTGGGCCTGGCGGCCGGGCTCTCCCTGCACACCGGCGGCTTCCTGTGCCTGCGCGGCATGCGCCCGCCCCGCCCGTACATCCCCTCGGCGGCCTTCCTCTGAGGGGCGGCTTGCCGGAACGGCAAGGTTCCTGGGCGGGCGCGGCGGGGTCGCGCAGGATCGTGCCGAGCCGTCCGACACCCCCTGGGAGCGCCGATGCCGCAGTACGCGCAGCCGATCCACCGCCTGGTCCCGTCCCCGGCGGGCCGTGTCCATCTGGCCGAGCAGGGAAGCGGGCCGCTGGTGCTGCTGCTGCACGGCTTCCCGGAGTCCTGGTACTCCTGGCGGCACCAGCTGCCCGTCCTGGCCGCCGCCGGGTACCGCGCCGTGGCGGTGGACGTGCGGGGGTACGGGCGTTCCTCCCGTCCGGCCGGCGACGCCGCGTACCGCATGGCCGAGCTGGTGGAGGACGCCGCCGCCGTCGTCCACGCTTTGGGCGAGCGGACCGCCGTGGCGGTCGGCCACGACTGGGGCGCGGGCATCGCCGCCCACGCCGCCCTCCTGCGGCCCGACGTGTTCCGGGCGGTCGGCATGCTGAGCGTGCCGTACGCGCCGCGCGGCGGGCCGCGCCCGAGCGAGGCGTTCGCCGCGATGCGCGGGGGCGGCGGCGACGAGTTCTACGTGTCGTACTTCCAGGAGCCGGGCCGCGCCGAGGCCGAGATCGAGCCGGACGTGCGCGGCTGGCTCGCCGGCTTCTACGCGGCGCTCTCCGCCGACACCATGCCCGCCGCCGACGCCCCCGACCCGCACTTCGTGTCCCCGGGCGGCACGCTGCGCGACCGGTTCCCGGCCGGGCGGCTGCCCGCGTGGCTGGACGAGGACGATCTCGACGTCTACGCCGGGGAGTTCGAGCGGACCGGCCTGCGCGGGGCGCTGGCGCGCTACCGGAACATGGACCGCGACTGGGAGGACCTCGCCCCCTGGGACGGCGCACCCGTCACACAGCCGTCCCTGTTCATCGGCGGCACCCGCGACGCCTCGACGACATGGCTCGCGGACGCGATCGACGCCTTCCCCACGACACTGCCCGGCCTCGTGTCCTCGCACCTGCTGGAGGGCTGCGGCCACTGGGTCCAGCAGGAGCGCCCCGGCGAGGTCGGCCGCCTGCTGACGGCCTGGCTGGCCGCCCTGCCCGCCGCCTGAACGGGAACGGGCGGGGTCAGCCGCCGCGCGGGCGGACGAGGCCGGTCTCGTACGCCGTCACGACGAGCTGGGCGCGGTCGCGCGCGGACAGCTTGGTCAGCAGCCGGTTGATGTGCGTCTTGACGGTGAGCGGGCTGACGTGGAACCGCTGGGCTATCTCGTCGTTCGACAGCCCCCCGGCCACCTCCACGAGGACCTCGCGCTCCCGCGCCGTGAGGACGTCGAGGACCGAGGGGTCGAGCGCGTCCTCGGCCGTCCCGTCCGAGGAGAGGAAGCGGGCGATCAGGCCGCGCGTGGCGGCCGGGGAGAGCAGCGACTCGCCCGCCGCCGCCAGCCGGATGGCGTGCAGCAGGTCGGCGGGCTCGGCGCCCTTGCCGAGGAAGCCGGAGGCGCCCGCGCGCAGGGCCTCCAGCACGTAGTCGTCCGACTCGAAGGTGGTGAGGATGACGACCTTCACCCCCGCGAGCGCCGGGTCCTCGCCGATGGCGCGGGTGGCGGCGAGACCGTCCATGCCGGGCATGCGGATGTCCATCAGGACGACATCGGCGCCCGCCTCGCGGATGACCCGCAGCGCCTCGGCGCCCTCGGCCGCCTCGCCCGTGACGGTCATCCCCGGGTCGGAGTCCACCAGCACGCGGAACGCGCTGCGCAGCAGCGCCTGGTCGTCCGCGAGCACGACACGGATCACGCGGGCCGCCGCGAGCGGTGCGAACCGGCGTGCGCCGCCACGGACCCGCACGGCTTCGCCGTCCTGCCCGGCCGCGCCTCGGGGCGGGCGTCCTCGGCGGTGGCCGCGTCCGCCCCGGCCGGGCGCGGGGCGACCAGGGGCAGCGTCACGCGGACGCGGAAGCCGTGGTCGTCGCGCGGCGCGGCCTCGCAGGTGCCGCTCAGGGCGGCGGCCCGCTCGCGCATGCCGGTGAGGCCGTGCCCGCTGCCGTACGCGCGGGCGGCGCCCCGCTGCGGGGCGGCGGCCGGGCGCGGCCCGTCGTCGTCCACGGTGACGGTCAGCTCGGGGCCGGCCGGGACGCCGGTGCGGACGATGCGCACCCACGCGCTGGCCGCCGGGCCGGCGTGCTTGTGCACGTTGGTCAGCGCCTCCTGGACGACGCGGTAGGCCGTCAGGTCCACGGCCGAGGGGAGCGGCCCGGCGGCGGCGGGTGCGTGCACCGACACGGTCATGCCCGCCTTGCGGAAGCCGTCCACCAGGTCGTCGAGGCCCGCGAGGCCGCGCGCGGGCTCGGTCGGGGCGATCGGGTCGTCCTGCTGCCGCAGCAGGCCGACGGTGCTCTGGAGCTCGCCCAGGGCGCGGCGGCTGGCGTCCCTGATGTGGCCGAGCGCCTCCTTGGCCTGGTCGGGGCGTGAGTCCATCACGTGCGACGCGACGCCGGCCTGGACGTTGACGAGCGCGATGTGGTGCGCGACGACGTCGTGCAGCTCGCGGGCGATCCGCATGCGCTCCTCGGCGACGCGGCGGCGCGCCTCCTCCTCGCGGGTGCGCTCGGCGCGCTCGGCCCGTTCCCTGATCGCCTCGAACATGGCGCGGCGGCTGCGGGCGGCCTCGCCGGTGACGGCGGCGAGCGCGGTCCAGGCGAAGACGCCGAGGTTGTCGGACGAGTACCAGGGCCGCGTGCCGAAGACCATGGCGACCGGCGTCAGGACGGCGACGGTGGTGACGGCGGCGCGGCGCGTGGTGTTGCGGTCCGTGCGCAGGGCGACGGTGAACAGCGCGATGACGACGGCGATCACCAGCGAGGAGCTGCGCCGTTCGGGCTCGTAGGTGACGCTGCCGAGGACCAGCTCCGTGATGACGAGGCCGCTGACCGTGGCCAGGACGCAGATCGGGTAGCGGCGGCGCGCCACCAGCACGGCGCAGGCGGCGACCGAGATGAGGACGGTGTGCCCGGCCAGGTGCCGCTTGCCGAAACCGGTGCCCGCCGGATGCCCGTAGACCGTCACGGCGGCGCACAGAATCCCGACGAGCACGAAGGCCGCGAAGATCGCGTCGGTCGCCAGCGGGTGACGGCGTACCCACTGGCCGACGCGGATGCCTTGCTCGGGATTCACGGCGGCCGGGTCAGTCCGGGATGAGTCCGTCGTCGGTGAGCATGGCGCGCACCTCGTCGATCGACGCCTCGGCGGCGGGCAGGATCAGCTCGGACGGCTCCAGCGAGTCGTCGGGGAGCGGGGTGCCCAGCTCGCGGACGGCCGCGAGGAGCGCGTCGAGCGTGCCCCTGAAGGCCTCGGCGTCGCCGTTCTCCACCTCGGCGAGCAGCTCGTCGTCGAGCTTGTTCAGTACGGGCAGGTGGCTGTCGTCGAGCCGCACCTGCCCCTCCCCCATGATCCGTACGATCATGTCGCTGCACCACTCCCGGGCGTCGTTGGTTCCGTCATCGCCTGGCGCCGCCGTCCGCAGTCCGCCGGACGGGGCGCCCGGCGTCACCGCGTGCGGGACGTCACTGCTTGTCGAACTTCGGGGACTCCTGCTGGGCGCCCTGGCCCTGCTGCTGCGTGCCCGCCGCGCCGCCGCCCTCGATGGCCTGCCGCCCGGACGAGCTGCCGCCGGCCAGTTCGGCCTTCATGCGCTCCAGCTCGAACTCTACGTCCGAGTTCCCCGCGATCCGGTCCAGCTCCGCGGTCAGGTCGTCCTTGGTGGTGCCGGTCGGGTCGTCCAGCGCGCCGGAGGCCAGCAGCTCGTCGATGGCGCCGGAGCGCGCCTGGAGCTCGGCCGTCTTGTCCTCGGCCCGCTGGATGGCCATGCCGACGTCGCCCATCTCCTCGGAGATGCCGGAGAACGCCTCGCCGATGCGGGTCTGGGCCTGCGCGGCGGTGTACGTGGCCTTGATCGTCTCCTTGCGGGTGCGGAACGCGTCCACCTTCGCCTGGAGCCGCTGGGCCGCGAGGGTGAGCTTGTTCTCCTCCGTCTGGAGCGTCTCGTGCTGCTGCTCCAGGTCGGAGATCTGCTGCTGGAGCCCGGAACGCCGGGTCAGCGCCTCGCGGGCCAGGTCCTCACGGCCGAGGGCGAGCGCCTTCTTGCCCTGCTCGCCGAGCTTGGCCGACTGGTTGTTCAGCTGGTTGATCTGGAGTTCCAGACGCTTGCGCGACGTGGCCACGTCGGCGACCCCGCGGCGCACCTTCTGGAGCAGTTCCAGCTGCTTCTGGTACGAGTAGTCGAGGGTCTCGCGCGGGTCCTCGGCCCGGTCCAGGGCTTTGTTGGCCTTCGCGCGGAAGATCATTCCCATCCGCTTCATGACACCGCTCATGGACTGCGCGCGCCCCCTTCATACCGGGCTCGAACCTGTGACCCATCCTGTGATCCCCTACTACCCTACGGGGCACCTGTCCATTAGCGCACCGCCTGGCGCCGGACCGCTTCCTCCCACAGGACGATCAGGGGCGCCGGCGTCTCCCGCCTGGGGAGTACCCGGGACCCCGGCCGCACGGGGGGACGGGGTCGCGGGGGCGGGTGTTGCGGATTCGTGCCCGTACGCCGCGAGGGAGTCCGGCGGCAGCCCGTAGGCTGGGGGTGTGTTCCGAAGCCGTTCGAAAGAAGATTCCACCAGCGTCCCCGCTTCCGCCGAGGACGAGCAGGTGCGCAACCCGCAGGCGCCCAAAGGGCGGCCCACGCCCAAGCGCAGCGAGGCCGAGGCGCTGCGCCGCGCCACCGCCAAGACGCCGGCGAACCGCAAGGAGGCCGCCAAGCGCGCGCGGGAGCAGCGGCGCGTCGCGATGACGAAGCAGCGCGAGGCGCTGCTCTCGGGCGACGAGCGGCACCTCCCGGTCCGCGACCGGGGCCCGGTGCGGCGCTTCACCCGCGACTTCGTGGACACGAAGTGGCACATCGCCGAGTACTTCCTGCCGATCGCGGTGCTGATCCTCGTGCTGAGCATGACGCCGTCGCTCCAGGCCAGGAACATCGCGCTGCTGCTGTGGCTCGTCGTGATCGTGGCGATCGTCCTGGACTCGATCCTCCTGGCGCGCAGGCTGAAGAAGGAGCTGCGGGCCCGGTTCCCGGACGAGAGCATCCGCGGCGCCCGGCCGTACGCGCTGATGCGCTCGATGCAGATGCGGCGTATGCGGCTGCCGCGCCCGCAGATCAAGCGCGGCGAGGCGCCGCGCCGCTGACGCGCCACGCCCCGGCGCCGTCCACCACGGCGGGCGGGGCGGCGTACGGCGTCACCCGTCAGGGCCGTCCCGGCGGTCGGCGGGGCCCGGCGCGCCACTACCCGGCACGCGGCGCCCCAGCGGACAGAATGCGGCTTATGTCGCAGTCGCAGACTTGGCAGACCTCGTTGTCTTCGGCGTCCCCGGCCCGGCTCGGAGCCGCCGTCCTGTGCACGGCGGCGCTGCTCGCCGGGGCGTCCGGCTGCATCGCCGGCACCGCCGCCCCCGAGGGGACCGGCGCGGGGCAGGCCGCGGCGGAACCGCCCGAGCCGACCCGTTCGGGCGAGTTGCAGAACGCGTACGAGGACGTGGTCGGCGAGGTGCTGCCGTCGGTCGTGCAGATCACCACCGAGGACGGCCTCGGCTCCGGGGTGGTGTACGACGACGACGGCCACATCGTGACGAACGCGCATGTCGTCGGCGAAGGCCAGGAGTTCGAGGTCCTGCTCGCGACCCGGCAGCAGCCGGTGCCCGCCCGGCTGGTCACGGCCTACCCGCAGCAGGACCTCGCCGTCATCGAGCTGACCGAGAAGCCGGACCGGCTGCGCCCCGCGACGTTCGGCGACTCGCGCAAGGTGCGGGTGGGCCAGGTCGTGCTGGCGATGGGCAATCCGCTGGGGCTGTCGTCCAGCGTGACACAGGGCATCGTCTCGGCGGTCGGCCGCTCCGTCAGCGAGGGCGAGGGCCAGGCGACGCTGGGCAACATGGTGCAGACCTCGGCGGCCATCAACCCGGGGAACAGCGGCGGCGCGCTCGTCAACCTCTCCGGGCAGGTCATCGGCATCCCGACCCTCGCCGCCCGCGACCCGGGGCTCGGCGGCGGGCAGGCGCCCGGCATCGGCTTCGCCATCCCGGCGTCCACCGTCACGTTCCTCGCCGACCAGATGATCGAGCACGGGCGGGTGGTGGACTCGGGCCGCGCCGCGCTCGGCGTGACCGTCCGCACGGTTCTGGGCGACGGCTTCGAGCCCGCGGGCGCCGCCATCGTGGACGTGACGGACGACGGCCCCGCCGACCGGGCCGGGCTGCGGCCCGGCGACGTGATCGTCCGGCTGGGCGGGGAGGACGTCAGCGACGTCGTGTCGCTCGCCGAGGCGCTCGCCGCCCAGCGGCCGGACGACCGGGTGAAGCTGGCCTACGTGCGGGACGGCGAGCGGCGCGACGGCCGGGCCACCCTCGGCGAGGCCTGACGTGGCGCCCCGGCCGCCCGGGGCGGGCTCACTCGTCGGCGGCGCCGTGCAGGTCCATCGGACCGTAGATCCTGTTCCCGTCGTCGAGGAGCGTCACCTGGTCCACGCCGGCCTCGATCAGCTCGGGCCAGCTCTCGCCGATCCACGACTCGGCGTCGCCCTGGGTACCGAAGTCGCCGGGGTCCTGCGGAGGTTCGACCGCGGTGCCGTCCGCCCGCTCGAAGCGCCACTCCCACGCCATGTCCGCCTCCTGCTCCCCTGCCGCGACTACCTGCCCGCAGACTAAATCACGGCACGCCCCGTGGCGCACCACCGCGCGCGCCCGCGCCCCCGGCCAGGAGGCACGCCCCGCGCGAGCCCCCCGGGGCGGCCGGAGAGGATCGACGCCATGGAGGTCACCCTGCTCGGCACCGGCGCGCCCGCCGGCCTGCCGTCCCCCGGCTGCCCCTGCGCCGCCTGCGCCCGCGCCCTCGGTCCCGAGGCGCGCACCGCGACCGCGCTGCTGATCGACGGCGTGCTGCTGCTCGACCTGACACCGGGCACCGCCCTGTCCGCCGCGCGCGCCGGGACGTCGCTCGGCGGCGTACAGCAGGTCCTGTTGTCCCACCCGCACAGCGGCCCGCTCCCCGAGCCGCCGCCGGGACTGCCACCGCCGGTGCGGCTGCCGGACGGGCGGGAGCTGGCGCTGCTGACCGGCCACCGGGTGCGCGCGGTGGCGGTGGACGTGCCGGGCACCGGGTACGCCGTGACCGGCCCGGACGGCGGACGGCTGCTGTACCTGCCGCCGGGCGCGGCGCCCGCGGGGAACGGCGACGGGCCGCCGTACGACCTGTGCCTCCTCGACGTGACGGGCCGCCCCGACGCGCTGGCCGGCCTGCGGGCCGCCGGTGCCACCGCGCTGACGACGGACCTGGTCGCCGTGCACATCGGCCACGACGTGCCGCCGGGCGCCGAGCTGCACCGGCGGCTGGCGGCGGCGGGCACGCGCGCCGTCCCCGACGGCACGACGGTGACGGCCGGCGACTTCCGCCACGTGCCGGACCTGCCGCGCCGCACGCTCGTGCTGGGCGGCGCGCGGTCGGGGAAGTCGGCGGAGGCGGAGCGGCGGCTGGCCGCGTTCCCCGGCGTGACCTATGTGGCGACGGGCGGGCGGCGCGCGGACGACCCGGAGTGGACGGCCCGGGTCGCCGCCCACCGGGAACGCCGCCCGGCGTCCTGGACGACCGCCGAGACCTGCGACCTCGTGCCGCTGCTCGCGGACGGCGACGGGCCGCCGCTGCTGATCGACTGCCTGGCGCTGTGGCTGACGGACGCCATGGACGCGGCGGGCGCCTGGGACGGGCCGCCGCGCGGCCTGGCGGAGCGGACGTCCGCCCTCGCGGCCGCCGTGCGCGCGACGCGCAGGACGGTCGTCATGGTCAGCAACGAGGTGGGCTCGGGCGTCGTCCCGGCGACGCGCGCCGGGCGCCTGTTCCGGGACGAGCTCGGCAGGCTGAACGCGGCGGTGGCCGCCGAGTGCGAGCACGTCCTGCTGGCCGTCGCGGGCACCGTCCTGCCGCTGCGCGGCTGACCGGGCGGCGGGCGGCGGGCAGCGCGTTCCGGCCTGTGCGCGGGCGGTAGTCTCGTGCGCATGAGTGACGGCGGTCTCAATCTGGACGACTTCGGCGACCTCATCGAGCGGCCGAGCGCACGCCTCCGCAGGTCGGCCGAGGAGCGGCGGGCCCGTACCGGCCTCGCGCCGGGGACCCTCGGGCGGCTCGACCAGGTCGGCGCCTGGCTGGCCGCCGCGCAGGGGCGGGTGCCCGTGACGCCGGTGGAGCGGCCGAAGGCCGTCGTCTTCGCCGGGGACCACGGCGTCGCCTCGCTCGGCGTCTCCGCCAGGCGGCCGGGCGACGCGCCGGCGCTGGTGCGGGCGCTGCTCGACGGCACGAGCCCCGGGGCCGTCCTCGCGCGGCAGGCCGAGGTGCCGGTGCGCGTCGTCGACATGGCGCTCGACTGCCCGCCGGACGAGCTGCCGGCGGACGTGACCGCCCACCGCGTGCGGCGCGGTTCCGGCCGCCTCGACGTCGAGGACGCCCTCACCGCCGAGGAGGCGGAACGGGCCTTCCGCGCCGGGATGGCGATCGCCGACGAGGAGGCGGACGCGGGCACGGACCTGCTGGTCCTCGGGGACCTGTCGGTCGGCGGGACGACGGCGGCCGCCGTGCTGATCGGCGCGCTGTGCGGCACCGACGCGTCGGTGGTGACCGGCAGGGGCGGCGTGCCGATCGACGACCTGGCGTGGATGCGCAAGTGCGCGGCGATCAGGGACGGGCTGCGGCGGGCCAGGCCGGTGCTCGGCGACCAGCTCCAGCTGCTCGCGGCGGTCGGCGGCGCCGACCTGACGGCGATGACGGGCTTCCTTCTCCAGTGCGCGGTAAGGCGCACGCCGGTGCTGCTGGACGGCGTGGTGGCGACCGCCTGCGCGCTGGTCGGGCAGCGGGTCGCGTTCCGCGCGCCGGACTGGTGGCTGTCCGGCCAGGCGAGCGGCGAGCCGGGGCAGGCGAAGGCGCTCGACCGGATGGCCATGGACCCGCTGCTCGACCACGGCGTGACGGTCGGCGAGGCGACCGGGGCGCTGCTGGCGCTGCCGCTCGTGCGGGCCGCGGCGGCGCTGGCCGCCGAACTGCCCGAACTGCCCGAGCCCGCGCCGGACACGGTGGCGTCCGGCCCCGGCGACGAACCGGAACCGGCCGTCATCTCCGACGCGACCTGACCCCGCTCCCCCGCGCCTGCCCACGGCGCCGTTCCCACCGCACGGCCCGCTGGAACCCGCACGCCGCAGCACCACTCCGGGTGGCACGAGCGCGGTTGCCGCGAGCCACGCCCCCACGCGGGTCACGGCCCGGCGCATCACAGCCGCAGCCCCAGTAGAGAGTGACCGGCCCCGGTCGGCCGTCCGGCCCGACCCGGGGTCCGCCGGAGCGACCACCCTCGTGGGCCGACTCATCGGGCGCATGGCCCACGGCCACCGGCGACCCGGCGGCGAGCGCCCGGCGCCGCGCGGCGGACCTGCGTCCCGGCCCGCCACGGCAGGTCGCGACTTCCGGCAGGCGCCGTCCCCGGAACCAGGCCGCTGTCCACCGGGCGGAGGCCGGCCTCGACGGCCCCGCCGGTTCCGCCACACCGGCTCGGGACGCCGCGCGGAGCCGCCGGACCGGTTCGCGGTGCGCCGCCCGCTCCCCCGTCGCCGCCGGCCGCCGGTTGCGGCGGGGCCGCTCACTGGACCAGCTGGAGGTGCGGATGGCACGGGGACACCGGGCAGACGTACAGCTGTAGGTCGTAGCCACTGGCCACGCTGAGCATGGTGGGGTTCGCGGCTTCGGGGCCGGCGGCGGTCAGGGCGTGCGCGCGGTCCTCGACGGGAATCCAGCTCTCTCCCTCGGAGTCCCATTCCGACGAGGCGATGGTCAGCAGCGGGTCCATCCCGGTGCCGCACGTGGCGCAGAGGCGGGGCATGGGATCGGTGAGGCCCCAGCGGGTCCACCCACCGGCCTTCCAGCCGGGGGCGAGGGACAGCCCGCCGCGGTAGGACTCGCGGTAGAAGTCCTTCTCGTAGGGCGCGTCGGAGCCGTCCGGTACGGCACCGGCCGCCTGCCACCTCCTGCGGTCCTCCAACTGCCTCTGCGACTCCCGGTCCAGTTCCATGGCGCTGGGGTACTCGGTGACCTCCTCCGGCGCCAGCAGGCACGGCTCGGGCAGGTAGCCGGAGAACTGGACCACCGGCGGTTCCGGCGGTGCGTCGAGGATGTCGGTGACCCCGGCGGCGGACCGCCAGAACAGCGCCGTCCTGGGCTCCGCCGGGTGGTCGAAGGGGCACCACAGCACCTGGAGGACATCGGCCCCGGCTTCCCCCGGCGGGCGCAGCAGGGGGATGTCGCTCACGTACAGCTGGGCCATGGGCAGCATGGGGACCGGGCCGTCGGGCCATCGGGGGTCGGCTCCTGTCCGCCCCGCTGGACCGGGCCGTCGGGCCATCGGGGGTCGGCTCCTGTCCGCCCCGCCGCCTTCCCGTCCGGCGCGTCGGGGGGCGTCCCGTTCGCCTCCGCCGCCCGGCGGAGGCGCCGCCGCCGTTCGCCCTCCGGTGTGACGGGGACGTTCACCCCGTCCCACTCGTGCGGGCCGTCGCAGTGCGGCCACGGCTCGTCGGCGGGCCACAGCAGCGGCCCGCCGACGGAGCTGTCGCGGGGCGACGGGGAGCCGGGGCGGGGGTGGAGCCGGGTCGCCGTGCGTGCCAGCGGTGCCAGCTGCGGGACGATCGCGGTCACGTCGGCCGGGCGTGGCGGTGTGGTGCGGACGCGGAGCAGGGCAGCGAAGCTCTTCCCCGCCCGTTCGGCGCACGCCGACCTGATCTCGCCGAGGAACCGCGGACAGTGCTCGCCGAAGGTGTTCAGGGCGTGCCACACCGCGTCGATCGCCGCGACGAGCGGGGCGGGGTCGGCGGCGGCGAGGACGGCGGGAAGGGCGAAGTGCGGCTGTGAGATCAGTCCCGGGGTGTGCGCCGGGACGGCCATGTGGACGACCTCGACGTGCGTGTGTCCGGTGTCCTTGGATGGAAGCGGGACGTACGGCGGCCGTTCCGGGGGTGTCGCCCCGCGCACCGACGTGTCCGGCACACGGGGGTCGGCACGCAGGGCCTCCCGCATCCGGGTGCCGTCGTCGAACGGCGGCGGCAGCGGGCGTCCCTCCGCCAGTTCGGCGAGCGCGTGGGCGACCCAGGGCAGGCCGGTCAGGCCCGCTGTCTCGCAGGCCCGCCGCGCGGCCAGCAGTGCCACGGCGCGCTGGACCCCGGGCCCCGCGACGTCGAGGGCGTGCACCAGCTCGCTGTCGAAGCGGAGCAGACCGAGGACGTTGCTCCCGGAGGCGTCGCGCAGCCTCTCGCTCGGCAGCCGTCCGCCCCACTCCCACTCCTCGTAGTGCAACCGCCGCGCCTCGGCCGCCCGTTCGGCACGCTCCTCGGCGGCCCGCGCGAACAGCTCGCGGGTCCGGCGCGCGGCCTCCGCCTGCTGCGCGGGCGTACGCGGCGTCGCGCGCGCGTAACCGTGCATGTCCTCGGCGGTGTCCGACGTCTGGCGGACCACGCGGGCCGGGGCGGGCGGGGCGGGCCAGAACTGGAGGAGGTAGCCGTCCACCGGGAGCTTCCCGGTGGTTCCGGCGGGCAGTTCCACCGCGTCGTCCATCCCCCGGGCGCACCACCTGACGCGGTAGTCGGTCCGTATCAGCCCCAGGTCCCACGACGCCCCGCCGTCCCACCGCACCAGGCGCGTGCGGTCCGACGCGGGGCGGAAGGACGCCTCCACCACGTCCTCCCAGTCCTCGTCGAGAGCGGGGGCCCCGTCGTGGACCTCCACGACGAGGGGGACATCGCCCGAGTACAGCCCGGTGTACAGGAGGACGGCGCCGGGGACCGCGGCCCCGCACAGGCCCGCGTCCTGGCCCGCGAACGCCTCGCGCAGGTCCGGTCTCGCGGCGTCCGGACCGCTCACGACGTAGATCCGGCGGTCGTGGACCTGCACCTCGCCTGCGACGGGCCTGCGCACAGCACTCACCTTCTCCAGGTCGGGGACGGCCACGAACCCCCTGCTGGACGAGCCGTCACGCGCTCCGCATCATGCCGTGCGCCACTGACAACGGGCGCCACCGCCCCCGGAAGGCGCCGCGCTACCCGTCCCCGTGCCCCTTGCCGTCGCCGCCCTGCGGGGTCGGGGTCCCGGCGAGCAGGTCGTCCACGCGCTGTTCGAGGCGGCCCCAGCGGCGCGAGTGCTTCTCCGCCCGGCGGCGGGCCCGCTCCGCCGTACGCGGGAAGTGCGGGTAGACGCGCCGCGCCCAGAACGAGTCGGGCCGCGCGAGCCGCACCGCGCCGACCAGCGCCACCAGCGGGACGAGGATGCCGAAGACGGTGGTCCTGTACTTCCCCTTCAGCAGCGCGATCAGCGCCAGCAGGAAGTTGACCAGCAGTGTCACGATCAGGTTCCGCCGGTCGAGCCACGTCTCAGGGCCCGCCCCGGCCACGCCGAACGGCAGGAAGCCGCACAGCAGGACCGTGCACAGCGCCCCCGTCAGCACGAACGCCTCGACGCTCTTCTGGCCCTGCTCGGTCCAGTACACATCCTGCATGTAGAGGATCAGCGCGAACTCGTCCATCACCAGGCCAGCCCCGATGCCGAAGACGATCGCCGTCACCGCCGCGACCCACCCCCGGCCGGGCGCCGCGACGCCCCCGAAGCCGCCGACGCACATGAGGATCACGCCCGGCACCACGTGGTGCAGGTGCTTCCCGCCCGCCGACAGGTCGTGGAACGGCCCCTTGCCCGCGCGGATCAGACGCGTCACACAGCGCGTCACCAGGAAGGTCACGACGAACGCGACCAGGGCGAGGAGCAGCGGGAGCTTCCCCGCGTCCACGATGTTGCGCTGCCACCAGTCCACTACCCCGTCCATGGCCTTCAGCCTGTGCCGCTACCCTCCGGTGCGATGAACGCCACGCCGCCCCCGCCCCCCGCCGGGCCTCCCCCCGCCACCAGGACGGACGCACGCAGCGCCCTCCGCTTCGCCTTCGGGACGCTCACCGTGCTGCCCGTACGACCGCCGGAGCGCTGGGACCGGCCGACCGCGCGCGGCGGCATGCTGTGCGCGCCGCTCGCCGGTCTCGCCACCGGCCTCGTCGTCTGCCTGCTGTCCTGGCTGCTCCTCGAACTGGAGGCCGGTGCGCTGCTGACGGCCGTCCTCGCCGTGGCGCTCGGGGCGGCGCTCAGCCGCGGCCTGCACCTCGACGGGCTGGCCGACACGGCGGACGGGCTCGGCAGCCGCCGCCCCGCCGCCGAGGCGCTGCGGGTGATGAAACGTTCCGACATCGGCCCGTTCGGCGTGCTGGTCCTCCTGCTGACGGTGCTCGCGCAAGTGGCCGCGGTCGCCGAGCTGTACGGGCACGGGCGGCCGCGCGCGCTCACCGCCGTCGTGTGCGCGGCGGTCGTCTCGCGCGCCGCGCTGACCTGGGCCTGCCGGGCGGACGCGCCGCCCGCCGCGCGCCCTGACGGGATGGGCGCGACGGTCACGCGGACCGTGCCGACCGGCGCGGCACTCGCCGTCGCGGGCGCGGTGGCGTTCGCGTCGGCCGTCGCCGGTGCCCTCGCCTGGGACCGCCCTGCGGTGGGCGCCCTGGGCGGGCTGCTGTCCGTCCTGGTCGCGCTGGCGGCGGCGGAACTGCTGCTCCGTCACTGCGCGCGCCGCTTCGGCGGGTTGACGGGCGACGTGCTCGGGGCGTGCGCCGAGACGGCGGGAACGGCCGCGCTGCTGGTCTGGACCGTGACCGCGCCCTGAACCGGGTCCTGGCCCGTCCGGCGTAGTCTTCTGCCCGACGCGCCCGCCCGGCGGCCGGGCGGTGACCGCGCCGACGACGACGCCCCGAAGGAAACGGAACCACCTCACGTGACTGAACTGACCCTCAGCAACCTCTCCGCCACCTCCGTCCCCGCGGACGCGGTGGTCGTCGGCATCGCCCGGGGTGAGTCCGGCCCGGTCCCCGCGCCGGGGCCCGCGGCGGCCGCGGCCGTGGACGAGGCGTTCGGCGGCGGCCTGGCGGCGGCGCTCGCCACCGTGGGCGCCAAGGGCGACACGGAGGAGATCACCAAGCTGCCCACCCCCGAGGGGGTGCCCGCCCCGCTCGTGGTCGCCGTCGGCCTCGGCGAGGCCCCGGCGGACGGGACCG
This sequence comes from Streptomyces sp. MS19, assembly GCF_047200595.1. Classification (NCBI taxonomy): domain Bacteria; kingdom Bacillati; phylum Actinomycetota; class Actinomycetes; order Kitasatosporales; family Streptomycetaceae; genus Streptomyces; species Streptomyces sp. MS19. The sequence goes on from NZ_JBJZOH010000002.1 coordinate 110,805, forward strand.
GGTACGCGCCCGAGACCCTGCGCCGCGCCGCCGGTGCCGCCACCCGCGCCCTGGCGGGCTCGGAGCACGCCGTCCTGGCACTGCCCCTGACCGACGACGCGGCGGTGGCGGCCGTCACCGAGGGCGCGCTGCTCGGCACGTACACCTTCACCGCCTTCCGCGGCCGCGGCCACGAGGGCACCCCGCCGCTCGCCCGGATCACCGTCCTCGACCCGGGCGCGGCGGACGCGGCCCACGCGGCGGCGGCCGAACGCGCCCTCGTCGTCGCCGAGGAGGTCGCCCGCACGCGCGACCTCATCAACACCCCCGCCAACGCGCTGACCCCCGCCGACTTCGCCGACCTCGTCGCCACCGCCGCGCCCGAGTACGGCGTCGAGGTGGAGGTGCTGGACGAGGAGGAGCTGACCGCCGGGGGCTACGGCGGCATCCTCGGCGTCGGCATGGGCTCGGCGGCGCCGCCCCGGCTGGTGCGCGTCGCCTGGACGAGCCCGGCGGCCTCCGCGACGCTCGCCCTGGTCGGCAAGGGCATCACCTACGACTCGGGCGGCCTGTCCCTGAAGCCGGTCGGCGCGAACGAGACGATGAAGTGCGACATGAGCGGCGCCGCCGCCGTCTTCTCCGCCGTGCTCGCCGCCGCCCGCCTCGGCCTGCCGGTGAACGTGACGGGCTGGCTCGCGCTCGCCGAGAACATGCCCTCGGGCTCCTCGCTGCGCCCCGGCGACGTCCTGACCACGTACGACGGCACCACCGTCGAGGTCCTCAACACCGACGCGGAGGGCCGCCTCGTCCTGGCCGACGCCCTGGCGCGGGCCTGCGAGGAGTCCCCCGACGCCGTGGTGGACGTGGCGACGCTGACCGGCGCGATGGTGCTGGCGCTCGGCAAGCGGATCTTCGGCGTGATGGCGAACGACGACGCGTTCCGCACGCTGCTGCACGAGACGGCGGAGCAGGCCGGTGAGCAGTCCTGGCCGATGCCGCTGCCCGCCGAGCTGGGCGAGAGCCTGAAGTCGCCGCTCGCCGACCTGAAGAACGTGGGCGAGCGGATGGGCGGCGGGCTGACGGCCGGGGTGTTCCTGAACGAGTTCGTGGCGGACGGCGTCCGCTGGGCGCACCTGGACATCGCGGGGCCCGCCTTCAACGACGGCGGCCCGTTCGGCTACACCCCGAAGGGCGGCACGGGCGTGTCGGTGCGCACCCTCGTCCGGCTGGCCGAGCGCGCGGCGAACGGCGAGCTGAGCGGCTGACCGCCGCGGGACGCCGCCCCCGGTACCCCGGTACCGGGCGGCGTCCGCCCTTTCGGCGCAGCGTGCGAAGATGGGGTCCGGCAGGACAGGGCCCGGCTGGCCCATGCAGGCGAGCCGCACTCCGCCGTATCCCCCCGGCGGCCGACAACCCCATCTTGGAGGAACGTGACGTGGCGAACGACGCCGGCACCGTTTACGACCTGGTGATCCTCGGTGGGGGCAGCGGTGGATACGCCGCGGCCCTGCGGGCGTCCCAGCTCGGCCTGGACGTCGCCCTCATCGAGAAGAACAAGCTCGGCGGCACCTGTCTGCACAACGGCTGCATCCCGACCAAGGCCCTCCTGCACGCCGGCGAGATCGCCGACGCCGCGCGGGACGGCGGCGAGTTCGGGGTCAGGACCACCTTCGAGGGCATCGACATCGCGGGGGTGCACAAGTACAAGGACGGCGTGGTCGCCGGCCTGTACAAGGGCCTCCAGGGCCTGGTCGCCTCCCGCAAGATCACGTACGTGGAGGGCGAGGGCCGCCTGTCGTCCCCGACCTCCGTGGACGTGAACGGCACGCGCTACACCGGCCGGCACGTCGTGCTGGCCACCGGTTCCGTCCCCCGGTCCCTGCCGGGGCTGACGATCGACGGCGACCGGATCATCTCCTCGGACCACGCGCTGGTCCTCGACCGGGTGCCGAAGTCGGCGATCGTGCTGGGCGGCGGCGTGATCGGCGTCGAGTTCGCCTCGGCGTGGAAGTCGTTCGGCACCGACGTGACCATCGTCGAGGGGCTGCCGCACCTGGTGCCTGCGGAGGACGAGGACAGCTCCAAGCTCCTGGAGCGCGCCTTCCGCAAGCGGGGGATCAACTTCTCCCTCGGCGCCTTCTTCCAGTCGGCCGAGTACACCGCGGACGGTGTGCGCGTCACGCTGGCGAACGGCAAGACCTTCGAGGCGGAGCTGCTGCTCGTCGCCATCGGCCGCGGCCCCGTGTCGCAGGGCCTCGGCTACGAGGAGAACGGCGTCGCCCTCGACCGCGGCTTCGTGGTGGTGGACGAGTACTGCCGCACCTCCGTGCCGACGATCTCGGCCGTGGGCGACCTGATCCCCACCCTCCAGCTGGCACACGTCGGCTTCGCCGAGGGCATCCTGGTGGCCGAGCGGCTCGCCGGTCTGTCGCCGGTGCCGATCGACTACGACGGCGTGCCGCGCGTCACCTACTGTCACCCGGAGGTCGCCTCGGTCGGCATCACCGAGGCCCGTGCCAAGGAGCGGTACGGCGCGGACCAGGTGGTGACGCTGAGGTACAACCTGGCCGGGAACGGCAGGAGCAAGATCCTGAAGACGGCGGGCGAGATCAAGCTCGTACGCGTCAGGGACGGCGCCGTCGTCGGCGTCCACATGGTCGGTGACCGGCTCGGTGAGCAGGTGGGCGAGGCCCAGCTGATCTACAACTGGGAGGCGCTGCCCGCCGAGGTGGCGCAGCTCATCCACGCCCACCCCACGCAGAACGAGGCGCTGGGCGAGGCCCATCTCGCCCTCGCGGGCAAGCCGCTGCACTCGCATGACTGAGTCCGGCATGACTGACCGTGGCGAGACTGGCCGTGGCATGACCGACCGCAGTACGACCGACCCTGGCGCGTCACCACCGGAGCGCGTCTCCATCCGCCACTTTTCGTAAGGAGCAACAGAAACCATGGCGGTTTCCGTAACCCTTCCGGCGCTCGGCGAGAGCGTGACCGAGGGCACCGTCACCCGCTGGCTCAAGGCCGAGGGCGAACACGTCGAGGCCGACGAGCCGCTGCTCGAAGTGTCCACCGACAAGGTGGACACCGAGATCCCCGCGCCCGCCGCGGGTGTGCTGTCGTCCATCAAGGTGGCCGAGGACGAGACGGTCGAGGTGGGCGCCGAGCTGGCGGTCATCGACGACGGTTCCGGCGCGCCGGCCGCCGCGCCCGCCCCGGCGCAGCAGGAGCAGCGGCAGGAGGCGGCCCCGCAGGCCGCCCCCGCGCAGCCCGAGCCCGCGCAGCAGCAGGAGCAGGCCCCCGCCGCCCCGGCGCAGTCCTCCGGCGGCGGCGCCGCCGAGGGCACCGACGTCACCCTGCCCGCGCTGGGCGAGTCGGTCACCGAGGGCACCGTCACCCGCTGGCTGAAGCAGGTCGGCGACTCGGTCGAGGCCGACGAGCCGCTGCTGGAGGTGTCCACCGACAAGGTCGACACCGAGATCCCCGCCCCGGCCTCCGGCACCCTGCTGGAGATCACGGTCGGCGAGGACGAGACGGCCGAGGTCGGCGCGAAGCTGGGCGTCATCGGTGCCGCGGGCGCGGCCCCGGCGCGGCAGCAGGAGCAGGCCCCCGCCGCCCCCGCCGCCCCCGAGCCGGCGAAGGCGCCCGAGACCCAGACCCGTGCCCAGGCCCCGGCGCAGCCCGAGCCGGAGCCGAAGCCCGAGCCCGCGCAGAAGGCCGCGCCCGCCCCGGAGCCCAGCCGGGCCCCGGCGCAGCCGCAGGCCCAGGCCCCGGCCGCGCGCCGTACGCAGGAGGCCGCCCCGGCGGCCGACGGCGCGTACGTCACGCCGCTGGTGCGCAAGCTGGCGTCCGAGAACGGCGTGGACCTCACGTCGGTCAAGGGCTCCGGCGTGGGCGGCCGCATCCGCAAGCAGGACGTCCTGGACGCGGCCGAGGCGGCGAAGGCCGCCGCGGCGCAGCCCGCCCAGGCCGCCGCCGCCCCGAAGGCCGCGGGCCCCGCCCCGGTCCAGCCGTCGCCGCTGCGCGGCCAGACGGTGAAGATGAGCCGCATCCGCAAGGTCATCGGCGAGAACATGCTGAAGGCCCTGCACAACCAGGCGCAGCTCTCGACGGTCGTCGAGGTGGACGTGACCCGGGTGATGCGGCTGCGGGCGAAGGCCAAGGACGCGTTCCTGGCGCGCGAGGGCGTGAAGCTGTCGCCGATGCCGTTCTTCGTGAAGGCCGCCGCCGAGGCGCTGAAGGCGCACCCGGCGGTCAACGCGAAGATCAACGACGACGGCACCGTCACGTACCACGACGTGGAGAACGTCGGCATCGCCGTGGACTCCGAGAAGGGCCTGATGGTCCCGGTCATCAAGGGCGCGGGCGACCTGTCCCTGGCCGGCATCGCCAAGAAGACGGCGGAGCTGGCGGGCAAGGTCCGCGGCAAGGGCCTGACCCCGGACGACATGTCCGGCGGCACGTTCACGATCAGCAACACCGGGTCGCGCGGCGCGCTGTTCGACACGATCATCGTGAACTACCCGCAGGTCGCGGAGCTGGGGATCGGCGCGACCGTGCGCCGTCCCGTCGTGGTGAACCACCCCGACCTCGGCGAGACCATCGCCGTCCGGGACATGGTGTACCTGACTCTCTCCTACGACCACCAGCTGGTGGACGGCGCGGACGCCGCCCGCTACCTGGGGGACGTGAAGGCACGCCTGGAGGCGGGCCAGTTCGAGGGTGAGCTGGGTCTCTGACCCACGCCGCCCGCCGGCTGTTCCACCCCGCGCCCCGCCCGGAGCCTCCGGGCGGGGCGCGGGCTGTTGTGAGCGCTTATCGTCGGCGAACGGCACCACCAACGGCACCATCAACGGCACCACCAACGACAGGAGCGAGCGGGATGAGTCCACCCGTCGTGCGTTCGCTGCGCAAGCAGATCCGCGAGCACATCGTGGAGGGCATCGTCAGCGGGCGCTGGCAGCCGGGCGAGCGGATCGTGGAACGCCGCATCGCCGTCGAGCTGGCGGTCAGCCAGACGCCGGTGCGCGAGGCGCTGCGGGAGCTGGAGGCGCTGCGGCTCATCGAGTCGGCGCCGAACAAGGGCGTCCGCGTGCGCGCGCTGACGGCCGCCGACCTGGAGGAGATCTATCCGGTGCGCGCCGGGCTCGAACAGGTCGCGGCGGAGCTGGCCGCCGGGCGGCTGGCCGAGGACGTGTCGGCGCTGGAGCCCGAGGTGGCGGCGCTGTACGAGGCGGACCGGCTGGCGGACGCGGAGGCGCAGGTGGGGCACACCGTCGCGTTCCACCGACTGCTGGTGGCGGCGTCGGGGAACAGCGTGCTGCTGCACACCTGGGAGTCGCTGGGGATCGAGATCTGGACGGGGCTCGCGATCCGCTGGCTGGGGACGCGGCAGCGGTCGTACGCGGAGGAGCACCAGGAGCTGGTGGACGCGTTCCGGCGGCGTGATCCGGAGATCGGGCGGATCGTCAGGGAGCACGTCCTCGGCTGTGCACCGCGTGCCTGAATCGCTGGCATGGAGTGCCAATTTTTCCGATTCGATGTTTTTTTGTCCCGAACCCTTTGATCGATCATCGATCATCGGCTTACAGTCTTCCCGTGGCTCCGCAGTCCGCTGCGGTCCCCTGCAAGCGAGCCCCGCCGCGTAGCTCCTGTCCTGCCCCGCGGCGAGGTTCCCACTGGAGGCCCGGGTCCCGAATGTCGCGCCAACGACGGGACCCGGCCCTCACGGGCTCCGGCCGCCGTCCATCATGGAGGGCATGCGCGCCGCCCGTCTGATCAGGATGATCCTGCTGCTCCAGTCCCGCCGCGCGATGACGGCGGACGCACTCGCGGCCGAACTCGGCGTCTCCGCCCGCACCGTGGCCCGCGACGTCGAGGCGCTGTCCGAGGCGGGCGTGCCGGTCTACGCGGACCGCGGCCGTACGGGCGGCTACCGCCTCGTCGGCGGCTACCGCACCGGGCTCACCGGCCTCGGCCGCGACGAGGCCGAGGCGCTGTTCCTCTCCGGGGTCCCCACCGCGCTGCGGGACATGGGTCTGGCCGACGCGGCGTCGGCGGCGCGGCTGAAGGTGTCGGCGGCCCTGCGGCCCGACCTCAGCGACGCCCCGCTCAGCGCGGCGCAGCGCTTCCACCTGGACGCCCCCGGCTGGTGGCGCCCGCACACCACTCCCCCGCTGCTGCCCGCCGTGGCCGACGCGGTGTGGGACGACCTGCTGCTGAACGTGGACTACGCGCGGCGGGACGGCGCGGGCGTGACGCGCGCGGTGGAGCCGTACGGGCTCGTGCTGAAGGCGGGTGTCTGGTACCTGGCGGCGCGCGTGGTCGGCGGGGACGGCGGGCGCGGTGTCCACCGTGTCTACCGCGTGGACCGCTTCACCCGTGCCGAGGCGGGCGACGAGCGCTTCGCGCGGGACGAGTCGTTCGACCTGCCCGGCTTCTGGGCGGAGCGCGCGGCGCAGTTCGCCAGGTCGCTGCTGCGGGAGCGGGTGGACATCCGGGTGACACCGGCGGGCGCGCGGGCGCTGCCGCGCGTCACCGACCGGGACGCCGCCCGCGAGGCGCTGGCCGCGGCGGGCCCGCCGGACGGCGAGGGCAGGACCACGCTCACCCTCGCCGTCGAGGCGCTCGACGTCGCCGAGGAGCAACTGCGCGCCCTCGGCCCCGAGTGCGAGGTGCTGGGACCGCCCGAACTGCGCGCGCGGATGGCCGAGGCCGCGCGGCGCACGGCGGCGCTGTACGGCGCCGCCGTGCCCCGGGCCGGTCAGCGGTAGTCGTCGGCGGGGGCCGTGCCGTCCCCCAGGACGACGTCGCGGATGTACCCCCACGCGTCGGGCCGCGACCCGTCCGTGTCGGTGAAGCCGTACTCCTTGGCGAGGTCCCCGCTGTTGAGCGACTGCCCGTTCCAGCGCGCCACCTCGGGGTCGGCCGCCAGGGCGGCCACCGCCCGGCCGATGAACGCCGGTGACTCGGAGATGGCGAACACCGGGTCCTTCGCGATGCCCTCCCGCCAGGTCTCCTCCGTCACCTTGAAGTGGGTGTCCAGCATCGTCTCCGAGCGCAGGAAGCCCGGGGTGAGCGCGACGGCCGTGCAGCCCTCCTTCTTCAGCTCCTCGGCGAGGCCGAGCGCCATGCGGATCGGCGCGTACTTGGCCAGGTCGAAGAAGAAGTGGTCGCGGTAGGACGCGTTCGACTCGGCGGTGCCGTCCGTGATCTCCACCAGCAGGCCGCCCGGCCGCCGCGTCAGCAGCGGCAGCGCGTAGTGGCTGGTCACGATGTGCGTCTCGACGCCGAGGCGCAGCATCCGCAGGCCGCGGTCGAGGTCGAACTCCCACATCCGCGCCCCGGCGGGCCACCACAGGTGGTCGCCGCCCCAGATGTCGTTCACCAGGACGTCGAGCCGCCCCCGCTCGCGGTCGATCCGCTCGACCAGCGCGCGCACCTGGTCGCGTTCCAGATGGTCGGTGGGGACGGCGATGCCCTCGCCGCCCGCCGCCGTCACCAGCTCGGCGGTCTCCTCGACGGTCTCGGTGGACCGCCCCACCTCGCTGACGGACGTGCGGGTGGTGCGGCCGGTGACGTACACCGTCGCGCCCGCCGCGCCCAGCTCCACCGCCATCCCGCGCCCCGCGCCCCGGGTCGCCCCCGCGACCAGCGCGACCCGTCCCGCCAACTGCTTTCCCTGCTCCATGAGTGCCTTTCCCTCGGTTCTGCGGTACGGGGACGACACTCGCAGCGAAACCCGACATCTCCTGTCCGGCTTTCCGCACGAGTTCTCCCGGCTCGGCCGTACGGCGCCCACCCGGCGGCGCGCGCTCGGCGTGCGCGCCGGGGGCGCGGCGCGGATGCTGGTGCCGTGATGTACGAATCGGGCTTCTGGGAGACGGTCGACGGCGCGCGCGCCGGAGCGGACGGCGACCCCGACGCGCTCGCCGACCTGCTCGTGGGCCGGCTCGCGGAGCTGGACCCGGAGAGCGTCACCGACTACGCGCGCCACTTCGAGTCCCGCTTCAACCGGGCCTTCCGGTGGGACGTGTGGGGCGCCGCGCAGGTCCTCCTCGGGCGCGACGAGGAGGTGGACGACGAGGCGTTCGAGAACTTCCGTTGCGCCCTGATCGCCCAGGGCCGCGACGTCTTCGAGGGCACGCTCCAGGACCCGGACGCCCTGGCCGCCCTGCTGCCGCCCGGCTTCGACCCGGTGGTGGAGGGCGAGGCCGAGGAGGTGGGCTTCGCGGCGTACGACGCGTACGAGCGGCTGACCGGCGACGAGCTGCCCGACCTCGGCCTGCCGGAACCGCCGCCCGAGCCGGAGGGCGTACGGCCCGACCTCGCCGACCCCGCCGTGCTGGCCGCCGCCTACCCCCGGCTGTGGGCACGCTTCCGCGGCGCGCCGCCGACTGGCAGCGGCGGGGCGTGATCGGGAAGGATGGCCGGCATGCCAAGCATCGCGGTCACCGGTTCGTCCGGCCTCATCGGCAGCGCGCTCGTCCTCGCCCTCAGGGCGGAGGGCCACCGGGTGGTGCGGCTGGTGCGGCACGAGCCGTCCCGGCCCGACGAGGCGCGCTGGGACCCGTCGGGGCGGGCGCAGGAGCTGACGGCCGCGGCGATCGACGGCTGCGACGCCGTCGTCCACCTGGCGGGCGCGGGCGTCGGCGACCGCCGCTGGACGGCGCACTACAAGCGGGTGCTGCGCGACAGCCGCGTGCTGGGCACGGCGGCGATCGCCGCCGCGATCGCGTCGCTCGACACCCCGCCGCGCACCCTGGTGTGCGGCAGCGCCATCGGCTGGTACGGCGACACCGGGGACCGCGCCGTGGACGAGACGGCGCCGCGCGGCAGCGGCTTCCTGGCCGACCTGGCGGTGGAGTGGGAGGAGTCGGCGCGGCCCGCGGAGGCGGCGGGGGTGCGGACGGTGTTCGCCCGTACGGGGCTTGTCGTCGCGCGCGGCGGCGGCGCGTGGGGCCGCCTGTTCCCGGTCTTCCGCGCCGGTCTCGGCGGGCGCCTCGGCGACGGGCGGCAGTACTGGTCGGCGATCTCGCTGCGCGACGAGGTGGCGGCGCTGCGGTTCCTGCTGGACGAGGCGCACGGCCTGTCGGGCCCGGTCAACCTCACCGGCCCCGAGCCGGTGACCAACCGCGAGGTCACACGCGTGATGGGCCGCGTCCTGCGGCGCCCCGCGGTCTTCGCGGTCCCGGCGCCGGTGCTGCGGGTGGCGCTCGGTGAGTTCTCCGAGGACGTCCTCGGCAGCCAGCGCGTCCTGCCCCGGCGGCTGCTCGACGCGGGCTTCACGTTCGAACACCCCACCGTCGAGGACGCGGTCCGCGCCGCGCTGGGCTGAGCCGGCGACGGGGGATCTGCAACCGGGCGACCTCGCGCCCCGGGCCGCGCCCGCCCGCCACCGCCCCCACGCGCCCGATCCCCCCTGCCCCGGGGGCCGTTGGGGCACCGGGGCGGCACGGTACGTGTGCGACCCGCCGTGCGACCGTGCCCGGTCCGTGCGCTCTGTCTGAATCCGCCCGGCGTGAGAGGGTCGCATCCGGTTCGGGCGTCGCCCGCGCCGTGAGCGGGCATCACCTCTCTCAGGCCCACCCCGCCCCTGAGCCGCCGCTCGGACGCACCGACCACCTCACCAGGAGGCCACGTGCTCAGCAGCCGACCGCACCGCGCGGAGTCCGATGTCGTCGTCGTGGGAGGTGGGACGGCCGGACTCGCCGCCGCCCGCCACCTGCACGCCGCCGGACTCGCCGTGACCGTACTCGAAGCCACCGACCGCATCGGCGGCCGCATGGCCACCGACCACCGCGACGGCTACCGCCTCGACCGCGGGAGCCGGCTCACCCTGCCCGGCTCGCCCGCCCTCGCCCTGCTGCCCCGCCCGCTCCTCCTGCGCCGCCTCACCGGTGGCGTCCTCCTGCACGGCGCCACCCAGCGGCACCGCATCGGCGGCGCCGCGCCCGGCCAGGCGGCGCCGGGACGCGTCCCGCACCCCCGGCAGGCGCCCGCCGGGGACGCGTTGCGGCCCCTCCTCGACGCGCTGCCGTACGACGCGGACCCCGGCGCGGCCCTGCGCGCCGTGGCCCGGCAGGGTGTCGGCCTCCCGGCGGGCGGCGCGGCGGCGCTGCCGGGGCTGCTGGCCGCCGGGCTGCCGGAGGGCACCGTACGCACGGGGGCGCGGGCGGTGTCGGTCACGACCTCGGCCGTGGCGACGGAGGGGCACGGCACGTTCCGCTGCCGCGCCGTCGTCGTCGCGACGGGGGCGCACGAGGCGGCGCGCCTGCTGCCGGGGCTGCGGGTGCCGGACTTCCGGGCGGTGACGGTCCTCCACCACGCCGCGCCCGGCGGCCTCGCCGCGGGGGCCACGCTGCTGGTGGACACGGCCGCGCGCGGCCCGCTCGCGTACTCCCTGCCCGCCTCGGCGGCCGATCCGTCGCGGGCACCGGCCGGGCGGACGCTCGTGACCTCCGTGGTCACCGGGCCGCGGGCGGGCGAGCCCGCCGAGCTGCTGGACAAGGCCGCGCGCCCGCAGCTCGCCGAGCTGTACGGCACCCCGGCCGACGACTGGCGGCTGCTGGCCGCGCACCACGACCCGTACGCCGTGCCGGTCGTGCCGCCGCCGTGGACGGGCGGGCGGCCGGCCAGGCTGATCGACGGGCTGTACGTCTGCGGCGACCACCGCGACCTGCCGGGGCCCGCGGGCGACCTCGCGTCGGCGCGGCGGGCGGCGCGGGCGCTGCTCGCCGACGCCGGGCTCCCCCGGGACCCTGCTCCCGTCCCGGAGGAACCGCCCGTCTGCGCGCCGTCCCGGTAGTCCCGCCCGCTGGGCCCCGCCCCCGCGACGGCGCGGGGGCGTCCGGGACTCCTCAGACCAGCGCGGCCACCTTCTCCCGGTACATACGGACGGCCGCGGCGTCGCGGAAGGGCTCCAGTCTCCGTTCGAAGTCCTGGACGTACTCGTGCGCCCGCGCCGACCGCATCTCCGCCGCCTGCGCCGCGGCCTCGGCGGCGAGGGTGCAGGCCTGCTCGACGTCGCCGAGCCCGAGCCGCGCCGACGCCAGCACCACCCGGCAGAACAGCCGGCTGCGGGCGAACGCGGGCGCCCGCAGCTGGAGCGACCGCTCCGCGTGCCGGGCGGCCGAGCGGTACTGCTGGAGGTCGCGGTGGCAGTGGCCGAACTCGTCGGCGAGCTGCGCCTCGTCGAAGAACCGCCCCCAGGGCGGCACGTCGTCCCCGGCCCGCGCCGACTCCAGGGCGCGCTCCGCCCTGGCCAGCGCGGCGGTGCAGGCCCGCACCTCCCCCATCAGCCCCTGCCCGCGCGCCTCGACGGCGTGCAGGAGCGCCTGTACGACGGGCGGCACCGAGCCGCCCATGCCCTGCTGGGCGACGCGGGCGAGCTGCACGGCCTCCCGGCCGTGCCCGAGGTAGACGGCCTGCCTGCTCATGGAGACCAGGACGTAGCCGCCGTAGCCGCGGTCGCCCGCCGCCTGGGCCAGGCGCAGGGCCTGGACGAAGTAGCGCTGGGCGAGGCCGTGCGCGGCGATGTCGTACGCCGTCCAGCCCGCGAGGCGGGTGAGGTCGGCGGCGGCGGCGAAGAGGCGGCGGCCGGCCTGTTCGCCGTACGTGCCGCGCAGCATCGGTTCGAGTTCGTGCTCCAGGTAGCGGACGAGGGCCTGCCGCGCGTGGCCGCCGCCGTACGCCTGGTCGAGGCCGCGGAACAGCTCGGCGACCGAGCGGAGCGCGGCGATGTCGCCGCTGGTGACGCGCTGGCCGGGGCCGCGTTCGACCCGGTCGGCCGGTGAGGGCCGGTCGGGCCGGGCGGGCTGGGCGGGCCGTGGCACCCGGCCGGGCGGGACCAGGCCGGGCCGTACCGCCGCCCCCGGCGGGAGCGGGCGCACGGGCCCGCGGCCCTGCTCGGGGACGCGGACGGCGGGCGCGCCCGGCGGCGCCTCGGGCGGCTCGCCGCGCGCGACGCGCTCGTCCGGCCGCCCGATGAGCCAGTCGCGGCTCGGGACGACGAGTCCTGCGGGGGTGAACGCGATCTTGCGCAGCTCGGCGTAGCTGCCCGAGTCCTTGCGCCACAGGCCGGCGACGATGTCGACGGCCTCGGCCGGTCCTGTGGCGAACTCAAGACCCGCGTAGACCGGCGCGCAGGCTTCCAGCCCGAGGTCCTGGGCGGAGAGTCTGCGGCCGAGGCGCCGGGTGAACACCTCGGCGATCAGGGCGGGTGTGGTGCCGCGCGGACGCTGGCCGCGCAGCCAGCGTGTGACGGACGTCTTGTCGTAGCGGAGATCGAGGCCGTGTTCGAGGCCGAGCTGATCGACCCGCCGTGCGAGACCGGCGTGGGAGAAGCCCGCCTCTGCGATGAGGGCGGCCAGCTGGCGGTTCGGCGTACGCGGGGAGGCGGTCTGCGGGGAGGCGGTGCCTCCGGGTCGTTCCGTGGACATCGGCGATGCGGTCTCCTGCCTTACGGCTGTGCGGCTGGAACGGCGTGAATGTAACGGTCCAGCCATGCCGCCTCGCGGCGTGGGCGCAGAGTTCATCCAAAGGTGTGAGGGGGAGCCCGCCCCGGGATTAGCTGGTGCACGGGCTTACAGTGGAGGCGGAACACAGGGCATCTGTGCGGCCGGACGGGCGGGGGCGTACCCCGCCGGACGCGCCGGGCCGATACCGGCGGGAACCGGAAAGCACCGGAAAAAAGGGGAGCGGTCGCGGTGAGCGAGCTGCGCTTTGTCCATCTCGGTCTCGGGGCGGACGCCGTGGAGTACCACGCGGCGTGGCAGGAGCAACGGCGGGTCCACACCGCCCGGTTCGCGGACGAGGTCCCGGACACGTGTCTCCTGCTCGAACACCGGAGCGTGTACACGGCGGGCCGCCGCACGGAGGAGAGCGAGCGCCCGCTCGACGGCACGCCGGTGGTGGACGTGGACCGGGGCGGCAAGATCACCTGGCACGGCCCGGGGCAGCTCGTCGGCTACCCGATCCTCAAGCTGCCGCGGCCCGTGGACGTGATCGCGCACGTGCGCCGCATCGAGGAGGCCGTGATCCGGACGTGCGCCGAGTTCGGCCTGGCGACGACGCGGGTCGAGGGCCGCAGCGGCGTGTGGGTGCTCGGCGAGCCGGACAGCGGGGCGCCGGGCGGGCACGCGGGCGGGTTCGGCGGCCTGTCGCTCGACTTCGACCCCCGGCTGCACGACGAGGAGTTCGACCCGCGGCTCAGCGGCCCCGAGTACGCGCCGTCGAACGCCGGGCAGCGCGGCGAGGACCGCAAGCTCTGCGCGATCGGCATCCGCGTCGCCAAGGGCGTGACGATGCACGGCTTCGCGCTCAACTGCGACCCGGACAACACCTCGTTCGACCGCATCGTGCCCTGCGGCATCCGCGACGCCGGTGTGACGTCGCTTACGCAGGAACTGGGGCGTGAGGTCTCCGTCCTGGAGGTGCTTCCCGTGGTGGAGCGGCATCTGCGCGAGGTCCTGGACACGGCGGTCCCCCTGCCGCGCGCCGTCTGAACCCCGCCCGCGCCGTCTGCGGGCGGCCGGGGGCCGATGGCCCCCGATGCACAGGCGTACGCTGGTGTTCGCCGAAGAATCGAAAGTGGTAGGGAGCCGGACGTGTCCGCTGTCGCACCCGACGGTCGCAAGATGCTGCGTCTAGAGGTCCGGAACAGCCAGACCCCCATCGAGCGCAAGCCCGAGTGGATCAAGACCCGGGCGAAACTCGGTCCCGAGTACCAGGCGCTGCACGGTCTCGTGAAGCGCGAGGGTCTGCACACGGTGTGCCAGGAGGCCGGCTGCCCCAACATCTTCGAGTGCTGGGAGGACCGCGAGGCGACCTTCCTCATCGGCGGCGAGCAGTGCACGCGGCGCTGCGACTTCTGTCAGATCGACACCGGCCGCCCGGCGGACCTGGACCGCGACGAGCCGCGGCGCGTCGCCGAGTCGGTGCGGCAGATGGAGCTGAAGTACGCGACGATCACCGGCGTCGCGCGCGACGACCTGGCGGACGGCGGTGCCTGGCTGTACGCGGAGACCGTCCGGCAGATCCACGGCATGATCCCCGGCACCGGCGTCGAGCTGCTCATCCCGGACTTCAACGCGGTGCCCGAGCAGCTGGCCGAGGTGTTCGGCAGCAGGCCCGAGGTGCTGGCGCACAACGTCGAGACGGTGCCACGGATCTTCAAGCGCATCCGCCCGGCGTTCCGCTACGACCGCTCGCTGCGCGTCCTCACGCTGGCGCGGGAGGCGGGGCTCGTCACCAAGTCGAACCTGATCCTCGGCCTCGGCGAGACGCGCGAGGAAGTCAGCCAGGCGCTGCGGGACATGCACGAGGCGGGCTGCGAACTGATCACGATCACGCAGTACCTGCGGCCGACGCCCCGGCACCACCCGGTGGAGCGGTGGGTGAAGCCGGAGGAGTTCGTGGAGCTGCGCGAGGAGGCCGAGGCGATCGGCTACGCGGGTGTGATGTCCGGGCCGCTGGTCCGCTCGTCGTACCGCGCGGGGCGGCTCTACCGGCAGGCGATCGACCGGCGCGCGGGCGTACCGGCGGCGTGACCCGTTCCGTGGCGCGCGCTTTCGGCGGCCTTGACCCGCGGGTCATGGCGGCGTAACACCGTCCGGCGACGATGGGACGGCGGGACCCGCGCCGCGGCGAGGACGACGCGGCGCGGGAGGAAGATCCGGTGTCCGGGCGCGAGCCGCGGACGCATGGCCGGGGCCGGGGGCCCTGGCCGCCCTGGGAGGGGTCCGAGAGACATGGCAAACCCTGTGAGCACGGGGAAGACGGTGGGCACGGCGGGTGGCGTCCAGACGCGGCCGTCCGTGAGCGGCACGCTGCGCGTCCTGGAGGGCATGCTGCTGCGCGCGGGGCGCCGTACGGCGCTGGAGAACGCGTGGACGGCCGTCCAGGCCGACCGCGAGCGCGCGGCGGCCAGGAGCGAGGCGGAGCGCGCGCTGCGCGCCGTCACGGCGGACGCGCGCCCGGCGGCACTGCCCGCGCCGCGCGCCTGACACACGCCCGGCACGGCCCCCGCCGCCCGGCTGGGGACCACCGCGCGCGGGGCCGCCCCGGGCGCCCCGTATGCTTGCGCGCATGGCGCGGAAGGACAAGGAGCCCAAGGACCCCGAGAGCGCGGGGCGGCTCAAGCAGATCGCTCTGACGTACAAGATGACCCGGCGGTCGGACCGGTGGATCGGCTGGATCATCTCCGCGGTCGGGCTCGGCACCTTCGCGGTGTTCCTGCTCATCGGCTTCCTGCTCGGACACCCGGTCTACCTGGGCATCCTCGGTGCCCTCGTGGCCCTGCTGGTGACGGCCATCGTCTTCGGGCGGCGGGCCGAGCGGGCGGCGTTCGGGCAGATGGAGGGCCAGCCGGGGGCCGCGGCCGCGGTGCTGGAGAACATGCGGCGCGGTGTGGTGTTCACCCCGGCCGTCGCGATCACCCGGCAGCAGGATGTCGTGCACCGGGCGGTCGGCAAGTACGGCGTGGTGCTGGTCGGTGAGGGCAACCCGAACCGGGTCAAGGGCCTGATCGCCGCCGAGCGCCGCCGGATGAACCGCGTGGTCTCGGACGTGCCGGTGCACGACGTGATCGTCGGCGACGGACCGGGGCAGGTGGAGCTGAAGAAGCTGCGCACGACGATCATGAAGTACCCGCGTGTGCTGGCCGGTCCCCGGGTGACCGAGGTCAACGACCGCCTGCGCGCGATGGGGGACCTGATGAACAACATGCCGGTGCCGAAGGGGCCGCTGCCCAAGGGCATGCGGATGCCGAAGGGGAACTCCCCGCGCCGCGGGCGCTGATCCCGTCCCCGCGCCCGTACACACGACGACCTCTACGCCTCGGGGCCCCTGGAAGACAGGGGCCCCGAGGCATGTGCGGCCGGTGTCACATCCTGACTTGCACGGCGCGGGCGAGCCGGTCGTGCAGCCCGCGCTGGTCGCGGTCCCACACGAGCGCCGGAACGGCCAGCGCCAGCAGGAGCGTCCGCAGCGCGGCGCGGGGGAACGTCAGGCGCCCCCCGCCGACGGCGACGACCCGCAGCCCCAGCAGCCGCTTCCCGGGTGTGAACCCCAGCGTGCCGACGGTGAGCAGGGCCATCACGACGAAGACGGCCAGCGCCCAGTTGCTGACGGAGGCCGCGCCGCCGTCGGCGAGCAGACCGTATGCGATCAGGTTGCACAGCGCCCAGTCGACGGCGAGGGCGCCGAGGCGCCTGCCGAAGCGGGCCGCCGAGCCGGGGCCCTCCTCGGGCAGGCCGAGGCGCTCACCCCGATAGCCGAAGTCGACGCCCATCTCCTCGGCCGCCGCGCGGGGTCCCGAGAGCCACGAGCCGATTGCCTGGCGATTGTCCACGTCCCCACGGTAGCGCGGCCGCCCGGACGGGCCGTCACCGGTATCGGGCGAGAAGTCCGGTTAACATCAGCGAAACAACTGAGTCACGCCCGAGAAATCGCCGGTCCATAGGGTCGCCCCGGCAGGCCCACGCACGGGCCGTTCCCGAGCTGCACATCCCCGTCCCTCCACGGCGGGGCTAGGAGGACACCGGATGTTCCAGAACGCCGACGAGATCAACAAGTACATCAAGGACAAGGACGTGAAGTTCGTCGACGTCCGCTTCTGCGACCTGCCGGGCATCATGCAGCACCTCACGATTCCGGCGGAGGTCTTCGACCCCACCGCGAACGTGATGTTCGACGGGTCCTCGATCCGTGGCTTCCAGGCCATCCACGAGTCGGACATGGCGCTGGTCCCCGACCTCAGCACCGCCCGTGTCGACCCGTTCCGCAAGGACTCGACGCTCAACGTCAACTTCTTCATCCACGACCCGGTGACGGGCGAGGCGTACAGCCGCGACCCGCGCAACGTGGCGAAGAAGGCCGAGGCCTACCTGGCGTCCTCCGGCATCGCCGACACCGCGTTCTTCGGCCCCGAGGCGGAGTTCTACGTCTTCGACGACGTGCGCTTCGAGACGAAGTCGAACGCCGGTTACTACCACATCGACTCCGTCGCCGGCGCGTGGAACACGGGCGCCATCGAGGAGGGCGGCAACCGCGGCTACAAGGTCCGTTACAAGGGCGGCTACTTCCCGGCCCCGCCGGTGGACCACTTCGCCGACCTGCGCGCCGAGATCACCCTGGAGCTGATCAAGGCCGGTCTGAAGGTGGAGCGCCAGCACCACGAGGTGGGCACCGCCGGACAGGCCGAGATCAACTACGAGTTCAACACGCTGCTCGCCGCGGCCGACGACCTGATGCTGTACAAGTACATCGTCAAGAACGTCGCCTGGCGCAACAACAAGACGGCGACCTTCATGCCGAAGCCGATCTTCGGCGACAACGGCTCGGGCATGCACGTCCACCAGTCCCTGTGGTCCGGCGGCACCCCGCTGTTCTACGACGAGCAGGGCTACGCGGGCCTGTCCGACATGGCGCGCTACTACATCGGCGGCATTCTGAAGCACGCGCCGTCGCTGCTGGCGTTCACCAACCCGACGGTCAACTCGTACCACCGCCTGGTGCCCGGCTTCGAGGCCCCCGTGAACCTGGTGTACTCGCAGCGCAACCGCTCCGCGGCCATGCGCATCCCGATCACCGGCTCGAACCCGAAGGCGAAGCGCGTCGAGTTCCGCGCGCCCGACCCGTCGTCCAACCCGTACCTGGCCTTCTCGGCGCTGCTGCTCGCCGGCCTGGACGGCATCAAGAACAAGATCGAGCCGGCCGAGCCGATCGACAAGGACCTGTACGAGCTGGCCCCGGAGGAGCACGCCGAGCTGCCGCAGGTCCCGACCTCGCTGCCCGCCGTGCTGGAGGCCCTGGAGGCCGACAACGAGTACCTCCAGGCCGGCGGCGTCTTCACCGCCGACCTGATCGAGACGTGGATCGACTTCAAGCGGGAGAAGGAGATCGCCCCCATGCAGCTCCGCCCGCACCCGCACGAGTTCGAGCTGTACTTCGACATCTGAGCCGTACCCCTCACCGCACCCCGTCCGACCCGCGCGTACGCGGGCCGCGGCGGGGTGCGGTGCCGTGTACGGGGCCGGCCGGCTCGGCGGCGGACCGATCAGGTCAGCGAGCGGGCGAGGGCCGCGTCGGTGTCGGCGGCGGCCAGGTCGGCGTTGATGTGGGCCCCGGCCAGGGCGCCCGCCGCCGCGGCGGCGCCGACCTGGGCCATGGGGTCGGTGGCGTTGCCCGCGACCCAGACGCCGGGGACGTCGGTGGTGCCCGCCATGCCGGTGGCGAAGTGGCGGCCCATGCCGCCGGGCAGGTCGCGCGTCGGCAGCCCCAGGTCGCCGATGCCCTCGGTACGCGCCCACAGGGTGGTGGCGACGGCGAGGACGCGGCGCGGCACGAGCCGCCCGTCCGCGAGCCGCACACCCGCGATACCGCCGTCCTCCGCCGTGGCGACCTCGGTGACGCCGGTGTCCACGACGCGGATGCCGCGGGCGGCGAAGCGGGCGCGGGTGTCCGCGTCGAGATCGGTGCCGCGGGTGAAGTAGACGAGGTCGTCGGTCAACTGCCGGAAGAGCAGGGCGTGGTGGACCGATGCCGGGCCGACCGCAAGGACGCCGATGGGCTCGTCGCGCACCTCCCAGCCGTGGCAGTAGGGGCAGTGCACGACGCCGTGTCCCCAGTGCGCGGCGAGGCCGGGTACGGCGGGCAGGACGTCGCGCAGGCCGGTGGCGACCAGGAGGCGGCGGGCGTGCAGGGTGGTGCCGTCGGCGAGGGCGACGGCGAAGCGCGGGTCGCCGCCGGGGGCCGGTTCCGCCGGGGCGGCCCGTACCACCTCGCCGGTCACGACCCGGCCGCCGTACCGGCGGACCTCCTCCCCGCCCCGCGCGTACAGCTCCGCCGGAGGGGTGCCGTCCAGGCCGAGCAGCCCGTGGACGCCCTCGGCGGGCGCGTTGCGCGGGTCGCCGCCGTCGATCACGACGACCGAGCGGCGGGAGCGGGCGAGCATGAGCGCGCCGTTCAGTCCTGCGGCGCCGCCGCCGATCACGACGGCGTCCACGTCGGTGGGGGTCGCGGGCATGGGGGTCTCCTCTCCTGCGCCGGCCCCGCCGGTCGGGGGCCGTACGCGGTCCGACGCTAAGCGCGTCTTGCCCGAGGCGCATAGCATGTTGCCCATGACGCAAGAGGATGGCGAGCTGGACGGCCTGGTGCGCAAGCGCATCCGCGCCCTGCGCGTGGCCCAGGGGCTGTCGCTGGAGGAGCTGGCGATCCGCGCGCGGATCAGCCAGTCCACGCTCAGCCGCATCGAGAACGGGCGGCGCCGCCTGGCCCTCGACCAGCTGGTCACCCTGGCCCGCGCCCTCGACACCTCGCTCGACCAGCTGGTCGAGACCGGCTCGGACGACGTCGTCTCCAACCCGGTGGTCGACCGGGCCCGCGGCCAGCTGCGCTGGCCCCTCGGCGCGTACCCCGGTATGACGGTCGTGCGCCAGCGCATGACCGAGCCGCCGCCCGACAGCCCCGCGCGCCTGCGCGCCCACGCGGGCCACGAGTGGCTCGTCGTCCTGTCGGGGACCGCGATCCTGCTGCTGGGCAACCGGCGGTTCAGGATCGAGGCGAACCAGGCGGCGGAGTTCCCCACGATGCTGCCGCACGCCATCGGCACGGCGGGCGGGCCGTGCGAGACGCTCGGCATCTTCGACCACGACGCCCGCCGCGGCCACCAGGGCGGGGACGACACGGGACAGCGGCCGGACCGTACGTGAACGTGACCGCTTGCGCCTCCGGCAGCCCGGCGGGGCATCGCCTTGCGCATCCGGAAAACCGCCGGGCCGTACGGGGGCGGCCCGCCTAGCGTGGCCGCATGAGCCACTCCCCGCACCACAGCCACGGCCACGAGCACGCCCCCGCCCACGAGCACGACCGCGACCAGGCGGAGATCCTGGACCTGGACGCCGAGGTGCTCGCCGGCCACCTCGCGTCCCTCGCCGACCGGCTGCCCGTCACCACCGCGCCCCGCCGGATCGTGGACCTCGGCGCCGGGACGGGCGCCGGGACCCTCGCCCTGCTCCGCCGCTTCCCCGGCGCGGAGGTGACGGCCGTGGACGTGTCGGCCCCCCACCTGCACCGGCTGCGGGAGAAGGCCGCCGAGGCCGGGGCGGCCGGCCGCGTGCGCGTCGTACGGGCCGACCTGGACGCGGACCGGTGGCCGGAGTTCGGGACGCCCGAGCTGGTCTGGGCCTCGGCGTCCCTGCACCACATGGCCGACCCCGCCGCCGCCCTGCGCCGGGTCCACGGCCTGCTGGCGCCGGGCGGGCTGCTCGCGGTGGTCGAGCTGGCCGGGTTCCCCCGCTTCCTGCCGGCGGACGCCCCTTCGGAGGCGCCCGGCCTGGAGGAGCGCTGCCACGCCGCCCTCGACCGGCACCACGCCGAGCACGTGCCCCACCGGGGCGACGACTGGGGCGCGGCGCTGACGGCGGCCGGTTTCACGGTCGAGGCCGAGCACACCGTCACCGTGGACATCGGCCCGCCGCCCACGGACGCGGTCGCCCGTTACGCGCTCGGCAGCCTGCGCCGCCTGCGCGAGGGCGCGGCGTCCGCCCTGACACCCACGGACCTGGCCGCGCTGGACCGCCTGCTGGACACCGGCAGCCCGCAGAGCATCCTGCGCCGCACGGACCTGGGCGTACGCACGGAACGCACCCTCTGGGCCGCCCGCCGCCCCTGACGCCGTCAGGCGAAGGGCGGGCGGCCCGCGCCCCAGGTGAACACCGGGCCGGTGGCCGACGCGGTCACGCCCGCGCCGGTCGGGGGGAGGGTGAACTCCGCGTGCAGCCAGGCGTCGATGGCGAGCGCCGCCACCTCGGGGCGGTAGTCGGCGAGGGGGTGGTCCAGCGCGTGGACGGCGATCAGCAGCCCGTCCGGGTGCGCCTCGGCCAGCGCGGGCGCCGAGAGCGAGGCCCCGAACGCGAGCCAGGCGGCGTCCTCCCAGTACGTGCCGCCCGGCACACCGAGGACGATCCCCCGGTGCAGGCGCAGGGCACCCGGCTCGTCGGGCGAGGGCGCCGGGCGGGCGGCGGCGGTCAGGTCGGCCGCCAGCCCGCCCCGGCCGCCGGGCAGGCGGAAGCGGAACCGGTAGGTGCGCGACAAGGCGTCTTCCCCCTGTATCAACTGAATTTGAGCCTACAGAATACCGCGGTGCTGAAGAAGTGTTCGTTGCCGAAATTGCTGGTGAAACCGCGGATGTAGTCCCGGCCGTGGGGCACTCCGTCACCGTAGAGGCGGCTGTGGCGGTCCATGAACGCCTCGGCGTCGTCGGGTGTCATGGCGGTGATGTCGGCGCGGTTCATGGCGGTGAAGTCGGCCTCGGAGACCCGGAAGTGGAGGATCTCCACGGTGGCGCCGCGCCGGTTGCGCAGGAGGTCGGCGTAGGCGTCCGCGTCCTGCCGCGTGCCCCAGGAGTAGACGCCGTCGCCCCACTGTCCGCGCGTGGCCTCGCCCGGCCAGGGCGTGCCGTCGCCGCGCAGGCGGGTGGCGTCCTCCGGGCTCTGCACGGTGAAGAAGTCGAGGTAGCCCTCCAGGCCGAGCGGGTCGGACCAGATGTGCGGGTTGTGCACGTACGCGACCGAGTTGGGGGCCGCGGTGAGTCCCATCGGGTCGGGCGAGGAGTAGCGCGCGGTCGCGGGGTCGTAGTGCCGGTGGAAGTTGTAGTGCCAGCCGGTCTCCTCGTCGGCGTACTGGCCGGGGAAGCGCAGCGGGGTCGTCGTGCCGTCCGCCGACGTTCCGCCGCCGACACCCCAGAGGGTGGCCTTGCCGCGCCACGCGATCCGGCCGCCGCCGTCCACGAGTTCGGTGGGCGCGCCCACGGTGTCGGTGACGACGGCGAGGAAGCGCGCGTCCCTCTCGTCCTGCCCCGGCTCGGCGCGCGTGCGCTCGACCTGGGCGACGGGATGGTTGCCCACGTGGTCCCAGGTGACCGTGCGCGACGCACCCGGCGCGCCGGGTGCGTCGGCGTGCTGCTCGATCAGGGTGGCGCCGTCCCAGACGAAGCGGACGCGCTCGGCCGGTGCGCCGTCCGCCGCCAGGCGCTCCTTGGCGATGCGGCGGCCGAGCGGGTCGTAGCGGTAGCGCCACCGGTCGCCGTCCGGGGTGCGGACGGCCGTGAGGCGCCCTTCGACGTCCCACTCGTAGTGCCAGGTGGCGGGCTTCCTGGACAGGCGCTTGTGCTGCCTGAGGACGACGCGCCCGGCGCCGTCGTGCTCGTAGCGCACCTGTCCGGCGCCTGTGAGGGCCGTGCCGTCGTAGCGTCGGCCGCCGACGGCCGCGGTGTCGCCGCCGTCGTCGGACCAGCGGGCGAGCGCCTGGTTGCCGGCCTCGTCGTAGGCGTAGGTCTCGTCGGCGCCGGACGGGGTGGCGACCTCGGTGACGCGGCCCAGCGGGTCGAGGGCGAAGCGGATGTCCTCGTCGCCGCCGACCGAGGTGAGGTAGTGGTCGGCGCGGTACGTGTAGCTGCGGTCCCGCAGCGGCTGCCCCCCGGCGACGAGGGTCTGGCCGACGAGATGCCCGGCCGGGTCCCAGGCGCGGTGCAGGGCGGTGTCGCCGCCGAGGGCGCGGCGCGACTCGCGCCCGCGGTCGTCGTACGCGAAGTCGAGGCCGCCGCCCGCCGTGGCGAGGGACACCGGACGGCCGGCCGGGTCGTACGTCCAGCGGCTCGTCACCCCGGCGGGCGTGGTGCGCCGGACGGGCCGGGCCAGGGCGTCGAACGCGTAGGTGACCGTGTGTCCGTCGCACGTCTCGGCCACGACGCGGCCGACCGGGTCGCGCTCGATGAGCAGCTCGGCGTCGGGCCCGACGGCGCGGACGAGGCGGTCGGCGGCGTCGTGCTCGTAGCGCGTGACCCGGCCGTCGGCGTCCTTGGCGGTGACGCGGCCCATGGCGTCGCGGGTGAACGCGATGGTGCGGCCGAGGGGGTCGGTGCGGGAGGTGGGCTGCCCGGCGGCGTCGCGGGTCCAGTGGGTCGTGCGGCCGTCGAAGTCGGTTTCGGCGGCGAGGCGTCCCGCGGCGTCGTAGGTGTACTCCCAGGTGCGGGCGAGCGGGTCGGTGACGCGCAGCAGGCGCAGTTCGGCGTCGCGGTGGAACACGTACCTGGCGCCGTCCGGGCGGACCTGGACGGTGGGCTGGTCGAACGGCCCGTAGGCGAACGTCGTCTCGCCGCCGTTCTCGTCGGTGTGGGCGAGGCAGTTGCCCTCGCCGTCCCAGCGCCAGGTCTGGGTGCCGCCGAGCGGGTCGGTGTGCCGCAGTGGCCTGCCCTCGACGGACCACTCCAGCAGGCGGACGCCGCCGCCCGGCTCGGTGACCTGGACGGGGCGGCCGAACGGGTCGCGGCGGTAGCGCGTCACACGGCCGGTGGGGTCGGTGACGGAGACGGGGCGGCCCGCGTCGTCGCAGGTGAAGGCGGTGACGTTGCCCAGCGGGTCGGTGACGGTGCGCGGGCCGCCCTGGGGGTCCCATGTGTAGCGGGTGACGGCGCCTGCCGGGTCGGTGACGGAGAGTCGGTTGCCCGCGGTGTCGAACTCCTGCTGCCACACGGCGCCGTCGGCCTCGGTGATGCGCTCGGGGAGGCCGAGCGCGTTGTTCTCCATGTGGACTTCACGGCCGTCGGGCCGGGTGACGCGGGCGACGCGGCCGTGCTCGTCGTGCGCGTAGCGGGTGGTGCGGCCGAGCGGGTCCGTGACGGACACGAGGCGGTCGTAGCGGTCGTGTTCGCGGCGGGTGGTGTGGCCGAGGGGGTCGGTCTCGGCGACGAGGCGGTAGCTGTCGTCGAACTGGTAGACGGTCGTGTGGCCCAGGGCGTCGGTGAACGTGGTGCGGTGGTGCGCGGGGTCGTAGGCGATGGTGCTGCTGAGGAAGCCGTCGGTGCCGTCGGTGGCGACGCAGCGGCCCTTGTCGTCGTACGTGTACCGGTACCACCTGCCGTTGCGGTCATCCCAGCCGGTGATCCGGCGGCGGCGGTCGTAGGCGAGGCGCTGGGGTACGCCGGAGGAGTCGCGGACCTCGGCGAGGTTGCCGCGCTCGTCGTAGGCGAAGCTCCGCAGGACGGGCCGGTCGGGGTGGCTGAGCAGGCGCAGCTCGGTGATGCGGCCGTCCCGCGAGGTGACGCCGATGTGGTGGCCGCCTGTGTGGGTCACGTCGCCAGGGGCTCCGGACGCGTCGTACGCGATCTCCATCCGGTTGCCGTTGGTGTCGGTGAGGGCGGTGAGGGGCAGTTCGCCGCCCGTGCGCCCCTGGACGGGCCGGAAGCTGAGGACGAGGCGTCTGTCCGGCTGGCGGACCGTCAGGGGCGTGCCGGGACTGCCGTCCCAGTCCAGTTCCCAACGGGGTCCCTCGACGGGCAGGACGGGGTGGCCCGGCTGCGGCCTGGGGTAGTCGAGGACCATGCCGTCGGCCGTGACGAACCGGACGCCTCCGTCCGAGAAGACGAGGCGCTGGTCGAGTGTGGAGGCCCAGGAGCGGCCGAACCAGGTGCCCTCCCGCAGGGTCGTGCGGTGGTGGCGTTCCAGGACGAGGGGGAGGACGCCGGGGAGGCTGACGTCGGTGGCGTACATGACCATCTCGCCGGTGGCCATGTCGATGGGGTCGGTGCGGCAGACGAGGTCGTCGCCGCCGCGCCCGAGGCGCCGGAGTGCCTGGCCGAGGCCGCGGACGCCCTGGCGGATGCCGCGCAGTCCGGTGCGGGCGGCGGCGAGTCCGCCGCGGAGGCCGCGGGCGAGGCCGCCGAGGGTGGTGAGGCCCTTCAACCCCGGGATGCAGTCGAGTGCGGCGAACGCGACGTCCCACAGGGACGCCTCGCCGTTGGCGTATTTGACCAGGGTGTCGGCGAGGACGACCAGTGCCGCGGCCAGGACGACCCAGGCGAGGGGGCCGCCGATGATCATCACCACGATGCCGAGGACCGCGACGACGATCTTGCAGATGTCTACGATCGTGTCCCAGTTCTCCGTGACCCAGTGAACCGCCTTCTGCCACCACTTGCGGTTCTGGATACCGGCGTCCGACGCCTCGTCGATGTCACGCGCGGCCTGCCGTGCGGCTTCCTCACGCATCTCTTTGGCCTGGCGGGCGAGTTCACGCGCCGCGTCGAGGGAGTCCTGCGCCGAATCGACACGGGCCTGCGCGGACTCACGGGCCTCGTCCGCTGCTTGGCGATCGCGGGTGGCGGCGCGGACCTCCGCCTCGTCCGGCGGTGGGGCGTTGTCGCGTTCGCCCTCCCGCTGAAGCCGCTCCGCCTCCTCACCCGCACGCGACACCCACCCCTGCGCATCCCCCAACGCACCCTGCGCGGACGTCAGATCAGCCTGCGCCGCGATCGCACGATCCAACGCGCGATCCGCCTGGCCCTGCGCCGTCTGAAGCTTCGGCCAGTACGTCTGGAGTGCCTGGGCGCACAGATCGTAGGAATCCCGCAACTTCTCCAAGTTCCCCGGCACACCGTCGAACTCGTTCCGGAACGCCTCCGCCGACAGGCCCGCCCAGTCGAGCACCGCCCGATCCGACGCCAGCCCGCGGACCTTTCCCAGCCCTTCCGCCACGTCGTCGGAGAACATCTGCAACTCATCCGCGAGCTCCCGGACTTCCTCCGGGTCCCCGGGCGTGGGGTCCGAATCCATCCCCACCGGGGTCCAATCGGATGCGCGCGCCACTGACGTCCCTTCCTCCGTGCCTTCCGCCTCACCCGTTACGACGTGCCGGGCGTGCCTTCCGGTTGCGGCCCCGGCGGGAAGGGGGCGGACCGGGGCGCGCGATCCGGCGGGCCCTCTGGAAAGAGCCGCGCGCGCCGACTCTTCGCGAACACTTTGTCCATATCGGCGGAAAGGGATCGCCGCTCGTCGTCGGCCAGTGCAGACCCCCTGCAAATGATCACCGGTATTTGCAGTGCCGAAGGGGTGGGCGAGGCGGAGAAATTGTGTGTTCACGGGAGGGTGATTCCATGGACATCGATGGCATGCTGAGGTCCCGTCGCCCCCGATGCGGGAGCGACCAGGCATGTCCTGTGCGAGAACCGGGAGTTCGAGTCATGGTGTGAGGCCGGCGTGGCGGGTGGGGACCGTTTGCGGTGGGCGGGGAATTGCGGTGTGGAAGTCACTTTCTTTCCATTGTCGCGGCTATTTTTCCGACGCACTGTCATTTCCTTGCCGTCAGTATGGACGGCTCCTGTCGGCGCTCGTACGCTCTGGGCGCCCGATCGGGAATCCACACCTGTTCGACACGTGAAGATCCGGCCCATGACCCCGGTCCGGCACCGGGCGGACAGCCACCGCCCCGCTCGGTGCCGTCGTCACCCGTCCACGGCCCCACGGCCCCGATCCCGCCCTCCCGGTGACCCGTCGTCGCCGGGAGGGCGGTAACGCACTCAGCCCATCCGTCCAGTGAGGAGCACGTGTTGAGAGCAGCACCAAGACGCCTGCGAAGAACCGCGGCCTGTGTCGTGGCCACGGCACTCGCGGTCCTGACCGGCGCGACCACGGCGGCCGCCCATCCCGGCCACGGTGAGGAGACGTTCAACGCGCTGGTGTTCAGCAAGACCGCCGGTTTCCGGCATGATTCGATCCCCGCGGGGATCAGCGCGATCGAATCCCTCGGTGAGGAGAACGGTTTCGAGGTCACCGCCACCGAGGACGCCTCCGTCTTCAACGACGCCGACCTCGCGCAGTACGAGGTCGTCATCTGGCTGTCCACCACCGGCGACGTCCTGAACGACGACCAGCAGGCCGCGTTCGAGCGGTACATCGAGGGCGGCGGCGGCTACGCGGGCGTCCACGCCGCGTCCGACACCGAGTACGACTGGCCCTGGTACGGCGAACTCGTCGGCGCGTACTTCGACAACCACCCGCAGCCGCAGGACGCCTCGGTCAAGGTCGAGGACCACGCCCACCCCTCCACCGCGCACCTGCCCACGCGCTGGG
Source organism: Streptomyces sp. MS19 (assembly GCF_047200595.1). NCBI lineage: Bacteria > Bacillati > Actinomycetota > Actinomycetes > Kitasatosporales > Streptomycetaceae > Streptomyces > Streptomyces sp. MS19. The sequence continues at coordinate 137,690 of NZ_JBJZOH010000002.1, forward strand.
AGCGGTACGACGAGTGGTACAGCTACGGCGACAACCCGCGCGGCGACGTCCACGTCCTCGCCTCGCTGGACGAGACGTCCTACGACGGCGGCACCATGGGCGCCGAGCACCCGATCGCCTGGTGCCAGGACATCGGGGGCGGCCGGTCCTGGTACACCGGCATGGGCCACACCCAGGAGTCGTTCCAGGAGCCCGAGTTCCTCGCACACCTGCTGAACGGCATACGGACGGCGGCCGGTGTGCTGCCGGCCGACTGCTCGGCGTCGCTGACCGACAGCTTCGAGAAGGTCACGCTCGACGACAACACGAGCAACCCGATGGAGCTGGACATCGCCGACGACGGCCGTGTCTTCTACATCGACCGCAACGGGTCCGTCCGCCTCGTCCGCACCGACGGGTCGGTGGTGACGGCCGGGACGGTGCCGGTGTACACGGGCCAGGAGTTCGGCCTGCTCGGCATCGCGCTGGACCCCGGCTTCGCGGAGAACGGCTGGCTGTACCTCTACTACTCGCCGACCGGCTCCGCCGCGATCGACCGCGTGTCGCGGTTCACGGTCGAGGGTGACGCGATCGTGCCCGGCAGCGAGGAAGTGGTGCTGGAGATCGCGACCCAGCGGCAGGAGTGCTGCCACGCGGGCGGCGCGCTGGAGTTCGACACCGAGGGCAACCTGTACATCGCCACCGGCGACAACTCCAACCCGTTCGACTCGGGCGGCTACACGCCGATCGACGAGCGCCAGGGCCGCGCACCGTTCGACGCGCAGCGCACCTCGGCGAACAGCAACGTGCTGAACGGCAAGGTCCTGCGCATCACCCCCCAGCCGGACGGAACCTACACCGTCCCCGAGGGCAACCTCTTCGCGCCGGGGACGGAGGACACGCGGCCCGAGATCTACGCGATGGGCTTCCGCAACCCGTTCCGCATCGGCCTCGACCCGCTGACGAACCGGCTGTACGTCGCGGACTACGGCCCCGACGCGGGCGCGGCCAACCCCGGCCGGGGGCCTGACGGACGCGTCGAGTGGAACATCCTGTCGGAGCCAGGCTTCTACGGCTGGCCGTACTGCGTCGGCGCCAACACCCCGTACTTCGACTTCGACTTCGCGACCAACACCTCGGGCCAGCCGTTCGACTGCGCGGCCCCGGTGAACGACTCGCCGAACAACACCGGCGTCGCCGAGCTGCCCGCCGCGGTCCCCGCGGAGCTGTGGATGGGCAAGTCGGCCTCGGGCGTGCCCGAGATCGGCGGCAGCGGCGCGCCGATGACCAGCGGCGCGTACGTGTACGACCCGGAGCTGGTGTCCGAGCGCAAGTGGCCCGCCTACTTCGACGGGATGGCGATCTTCGGCGACTGGAACGACGGGCGCCTGTTCACCGTCCAGCCGGACGAGGACCGCACCGGTGTCTCGGACGTGTCGCGCTTCCTGGAGGGCATGGACTTCACCCGGCCGCACGCCATGGAGTTCGGCCCCGACGGCGCGCTGTACCTCATCGACTGGGGCAGCGGCTTCGGCGGCAACAACGCCGACTCCGGCGTCTACCGCGTGGACTACGTGGAGGGCAACCGCAGCCCGATCGCCCGCTTCACGGCGGACCGCACCTCGGGCCCGCTGCCCCTTGAGGTCGCCTTCGACGCGACGGATTCCTTCGACCCGGACGGCACGCCCGTCACGGTCTCCTGGGACTTCGACGGCGACGGGACCGAGGACAGCACCGAGCCTGTCGTGACGCACACCTACACGGAGGCGGGCCGGTACACGGCGCGGCTCACCGTGACGGACGCGGACGGCCGCGCGGCGGTGTCGAACCTCGACATCACGGCGGGCAACACGGCGCCGGAGATCGAGGTGGCCGCGCCGGTGGACGGCGGGTTCTTCGAGTTCGGCGACACGATCGCCTACGACGTGTCGGTGACCGACGCGGAGGACGGCCAGGTGGACTGCGACGACGTCGTCGTGCAGCCCGCGCTCGGCCACGACGAGCACGCCCACGGGTACGAGCAGTACCACGGGTGCAGCGGCGTCTTCCCGCTGCCGGGCGACGAGGGGCACACGGGCGCCAACATCTTCGGCACCGTGACCGTCACCTACACCGACCGGGGCAACGGTGACGCTCCGCCGCTGACGACGCAGGAGGTCATCGTCCTCCAGCCGAAGCTGCGCGAGGCGGAGTACTTCGACGGCACCGGGCGTCTGGAGGGCTCCACGGCGGGCGGCAGCGCCGGGGTGCAGACCGAGGCCACCGGCGACACTGCGGGCGGCGGCCAGAACATCGGCCACATCGAGGACGGCGACTGGTGGTCCTGGGACCCGGCCAACCTGACGAACATCGACACGATCGGCCTGCGCGCGGCCTCCCCGGCCCTCGGGGCGACCGTCGAGGTGCGCACCGGCGACCCGGACACCGGGGAGACGGTCGCGACGATCGACGTGGACGCGACGGGCGCCTGGCAGACGTACGGCGACTTCTCGGCGGATGTCGAGGGGGACACGGCGACGGACAGCGGTCCGCTGTACTTCGTCAAGACGACCGGTGAACTCAACGTCAACTGGGTCGAGTTCGGGGGCCGCGGCGTCACCGAGAACCAGCGTCCCGTGGTCACCGTGACGGCCGACCCGACCAGCGGCACCGCTCCGCTGGACGTGGACTTCACGGCCGAGGCGACCGACCCCGAGGGCGACGCGCTGGAGTACGCCTGGACGTTCGGCGACGGCGGCACCGCCACCGGCGCCACGGCCGAGCACACCTACACCACCCCCGGCGAGCACCGCGCGCAGGTCACGGTGACCGACGAGCGCGGGGCGCGTTCCTCGGAGAGCGTGGCCATCCAGGTGGACGGCCCCGACGAGTCCAACCCCTGCCTGTCGGGCCGCTCGGACGGCTTCGACGGGTCGGAGCTGGACACGGACCGCTGGTCGGAGTCGGTCCGGCTGAACCAGGACCTGGCCGTGCGCGACGGGAACCTCGTCCTGCCGCTGACCGCCACCGACATCTACGGCACCGGCAACTCGGACACGCCCAACATCGTGCTCCAGCCGCTGCCGGACGGCGCCTGGGAGGCGACCGCCAAGATCACCCTGCCCGCGCGACTGGCGTACCAGCAGGCCGGGCTGATCGTCTACGGCGACGACGACAACTACGCGAAGATGGTGCTCCAGGGCCGCTCGACGGGCAGCCCCTCGGCGGCGGCGCGCATCTTCCAGTTCATCAGGGAGGAGGACGGCGTCCCGAACGAGGTCGCCGACAGCAACACGTCCGACCTCGGCGCGGACTTCCCCGACACGTACTGGGTGCGGTTCACCAGTGACGGCGAGGACCTGCGCGCGTCGTGGAGCGCGGACGGCGGCACGTTCACCGACATGCCGCAGACGAAGAGCCTGGCGGGGATCGACAACCCGCGGATCGGGCTGTTCGGCCTCACCAACCGGGCCGAGGCCCTGCCGGTGTCCGCCGAGGTGGACTGGTTCACGCTGACGCCCGACGACACGGCCGAGGCCCCCGAGGCGTCGGACGAGTTCGAGGGCACGGAGCTGGACGCCTGCCGCTGGACCGCGGTCGTGCGGCCCGACACGTCGGCGCGCGCCGTCGCGGACGGGCAGCTGCGGATCGACACCAGCGCGGGCGACATCTACCAGGGCACCGCGACCGACCCGGCCAACCTGATCCTCCAGCCCGCGCCGGAGGGCGACTGGACCATCGAGACGAAGGTGGACGCGTCCGCCTTCGACGAGCGGTACCAGCAGGCGGGCCTGATGGTGTACGGCGACGACGCCCACTACGTCAAGCTCGACTACCTGGTGACCAACGCGCCCGGCTCGGCGGTCACGCGCGGCATCGAACTGCGCGCGGAGGCCGACGACACGGTGCTCAGCCCGCAGCCGAACGCGTCCCCGCCGCCGGACCAGGGCGTCTGGCACCTGCGGCTGGCCAGGTCGGGCGACACGTACACCGGCTCGTACAGCGCGGACGGCGAGGAGTGGACCGAGCTCGGCGAGGTGACGAACGAGGCGCTCGCCGGGACGTCGCCCCGCTTCGGGATCTACGCCTACGGCGCGGACCAGCAGGAGTCCGAGCCCGCGCTGTTCGACTGGTTCCGCGTGCTGTCCGACACGGCGGCGCCGACCGTCGAGCTGGCCACCGAGCCGGGCGAACCGTCCGGCGAGGAGGGCTGGTTCACCGGCCCCGTGACGCTGACCGCGACGGCGGAGGACGCCGGGGACGGCCAGGTGTACACGGAGTACCGCGTGGGCGGCGGCGACTGGGCGGAGTACACCGCGCCCGTCGAGCTGGCGGACGACGGCGAGCACACCGTCGAGGTGCGCGCCTCCGACACGGCGGGCAACGTCTCCGAGACGGTGTCCCGCACGGTGCGGATCGACGCGACGGCGCCGACGGCCCGTCTGCGGGGCGTCGCGGCCGGCACGGAGATCGGCCTCGTGGACGCGCCCGAGGTCAGGGCGGTCACGGAGGACGTGACGTCGGGCGTCGGCGCGGTCAGGCTGCTGGTGGACGGCCGGGAGGTGGACGTGCCGGCCGAGCTGGACCCGGCCGCCCTCGGCCTCGGCCTGCACCGCCTGACGCTGACGGTGACGGACGTCGCCGGGAACAGCGCGCAGGCCGTCAGGACGTTCCGCGTCGTGGCGGACTTCGAGTCGGCGATCGCGCTCGTGGAGCGCTTCGCGGCCGAGGAGCGGATCACGGCGGCGAACGAGCGGCAGCTCGTCAAGGAGCTGGCGGAGGCGCAGATGTACAGCCACCGCGGCAAGGAGGCGAAGGCGCTGCGCGCCCTCGACCGGTTCGAGGACAGGGCGGCCGGAGTGCGTGACCGCGCGGTGCGGTCGCTGCTGCTGACGGTCGGCCAGGCGCTGCGCGAGCAGGTGTAGCGCCCGTCCCCGGCGCGCCCCGGGGACGGAAGGAAGCGGCCCCCCGCCGGTGGGAACCGGTGGGGGGCCGCCCCTGCTGTGTGGGCACGCCGGGTCAGCGCCTGAGGTCGTTCCGGGCGTCGTTCCGGGTGTCATGCCTGGTGTCGTGCCGGTCGCCGTCGTGCCTGGCCGCCCGGTGGGCGGAGGCACGTGCCTTGAGGGCCGCGGCGGCACTGGCCAGACCGAGGAGGGCGATCAGACCGCCCACGATGATGTTGCTGACGATGATCCCGGCGTCGAGATCGCTGCCCATGACCCAGGGGGCCACGATCAGCCAGGCGCCGATCAGGATGAGGGCGTGGCTGAGCCCGTACATCCGGTCCGGGGCGCGGCTGAGGCCGAGAGCCAGTACGGCGACGGCGATGCCGAGGACCAGGTTGTTGACCGTCAGGTCCGGGTGCGCGTTGTGGAAGTGGAGTATCCACGGCGAGATCGCGGCGTACAGACCGGCCAGGAACACCGGCCCATCGACGAACACAACATCGCGCCCGCCCATGACGCGGGAGTAGCGCTCCCGCATTTCCCTCTCGTCGGGGTGTCCGGAAAGGTCGCCCCGCTGGCGGTGTGAGACGTCGGTCATGCGACTAAGCCTCCTTCGATCTGTCTACGGACTCTTCCAGTATGCGCGGAATGCCCCATTTGGGTAATCCGGCGGGACCTCAGTCCTTAAATCAGCGGTAAAGGATGGCCGCGTGCCTGGTCAGCGAGCTGTAATCTTGATTACATGATTACGAAGCGGAGCCGCGAGGAAGTGCGCGGCTGGATCGTGGGGCGCGTGCCCGCGTCGTGGTTCACCGAGCTGGTCGAGGTGACCACCGACCGTGAGGAGATCACGGTCATCGGCCGTGTCGCCGAGCCGGACCTCGGCCACGACGCGTCCGAGGCCGAGCGGCGGGCGGCCTGCGAGGGGCGGATCACCGAGTTCCGCGAACGCACCAGGGGCGCGCGGGTCGAGGTGGCCAGGGAGGCGGGCCTGCGCTTCGGGCGGCAGGTGTCCTGGGGGGCGGTCTGCGGCGACGAGCGCGAGCTGTTCACCCATGTCTCGGCGCCGGTGATGACACGGCTGCGGCAGTCGGAGCGCGTGGTGCTCGACACCCTCATCGCGGCCGGGGTGGCGCGCAGCCGCAGCGACGCGCTCTCGTGGTGCGTCCGGCTCGTGGAGCAGAACGCGGACGGCTGGCTCGGCGATCTGCGCGGGTCCCTCGCACATGTGGAGAAAGTGCGCGAGGAGGGTCCCGATCCCGACCGCAGCACCATGGTGATGATCCGTCCGCAGGAGCAGGCGGGCGACCTTTGAGGGACGCGCGCTACGTCGTCGGCTGTGAAGGAAGAGGTGATCCGGGGGAGTTCGCGTACGACATCCGGGCCGTCCGGGCCGTGGAACCACACATACGCTACCGTATGGTTTAACCGTACGTTACCGTAACGGCATGCCACAACAGCGGGGCCCGCGCAGCCGTCTCACCGCCGCGGACTGGGCCGAGGCGGCACTCGCCGCCATGCGTGACGGCGGGGGCCTGGCGTCGATCGCCATCGAACCCCTCGCGACACGCCTGCGGGCTACCAAGGGCAGCTTCTACTGGCATTTCGCCAACCGCGACGCGCTGATCGAGGCGGCGCTGCGCCGCTGGGAGGAGCAGCGCGTCGCCGAGGTGTCCGGCGCGGACGAGACGGGGGCGGACCCGGAGGAACGTCTACGCGCGCTGTTCATGCGGCTCGTCGAGAGCGACGACCCCACGGAGCCGGCGCTCCTCGCCCACGCCGGGCACCCGATGGTCGCGCCCGTGCTGCGCCGGGTGTCCACACACCGGCTCGACTACCTGACCGGGCTGTTCGTGGAGATGGGCGTCCCCGCCGAGGAGGCGCGGCACCGGGCGCTGCGCACATACTGCGGCTTCCTCGGGCGCGTGCAGCTCGCGTACGCCGTGCCGGAAGTCGTGCCGCGGGGGGAAGAGGAACGGCGCTACCTGGAGTCGGTCATCGAGTCGCTGCTGCCGGGCTGAGCCGGACGCCGCCAGGCCCCATGCCGCCCCGGCCCCCTCCCGTTCCCTGAAAACAGGAGGAGGCCAGGGCAGCAACCCTGTGTTCCCCGGCTGACCGCTCACCAGCCGAGACCTACGGATGCCCCCGCCTCACGAGCTGAAACACCCGCGCGTGTTGGGCCCCGCGGCCGCTGGGTACCCGGCGGGCCACCGTCCCTCCCCCGCGTCCGCCGGGGAGGGTCCAGAGGCGAGGAGGGAAGCCATGCAGCAGCGGGGCAACGACCGGCTCGGCCCGCGCCGTGACGACGAGATGAAGCACGAGCTCCAGGGCATGCTGCGCGGGGACGGCCCGACGCGCTCCGAGGAGTGGCGCGAGCCGGAGCCCGTGCCCGAGGAGGACCTGGACCTCACCGCGGGCCCGGTGCTGCCGCCCGGCTCGGCGGCGGAGGAGGAGGCGGCCGACGAGGCGTTCCGCTCCGACCTGGCCCGGCACCTGCGGCGGTCCGAGTTCCCCGCCGAGCGGGGCACGCTGCTGGCCACGCTGGACGAGGTGAGCGCCCCCGACGACCTGGTGGACAGCGTGCGGCGGCTGCCGGACGGCCGGCGGTTCGCCAACGTCCAGGAGATCGCGGCGGCGCTGGGCCGCAGGCCCGCCGCCTGAGCGGCGCGTCAGCCGGTGGGCGGCAGCACCAGCGCGTAACCGCTGTCCAGGAGACGGGGGACGCAGTACCCGAGGGCGGCGACCGTCTGCGTACGGTCGCCGCCCCCGTCGTGCGCGAGGACGATCGCTCCCGGCCGCGCCCCGTCCAGCAGGGTCCGGGAGATCGCGGTGGTGCCGGGGCGGGCCCAGTCGTCCGTGTCGAGCGACCAGCCGAGGGGCGCCATGCCCAGCTCGCGGGCGGCGCGGAGGGTGTCGGCGCTCCAGGCGCCGTAGGGGGCGCGGGCGAGTACGGGGGCGGCGCCGACGGCGCGGGCGACGGCGTCGCTGGTGCGGGCCAGCTCGTCGCGGGCGTCGGCGGGCGGGAGCCGGTCGAGGCGGGGGTGGCTCCAGGTGTGGTTGCCGATGAGGTGCCCCTCGTCGGCGATGGCGCGCAGCAGGGCGGGCTGCCATTCGGCGTTCTCGCCCGCGACGAAGAACGTGGCGCGGACGCCGTGGGCGCGCAGGACGGCCAGGATCTCGCGGGTGTACGCGGGGTGGGGGCCGTCGTCGAAGGTGAGGGCGAGGCGGCGGCCGGTGCCGGGCAGCGTCTCGGGTACGCCGTGGGCGCCGGTGCCGGTCCCCGCGCCGTCCGGCGCCGCGGCGGGGTCGTCGGCCCCGGCACTGGCGGACGCGACGAGGTGCCGGTTCAGGGCGATCAGGCCGAGCCCGGCGGCGACGCCCGCCACCAGGCGGCGCGGGGGACGCCGTGGCGGGCGCGGGCCTGATGGATCGTCGGACGAGTCATACGCCATGAGCCCACAGTTCTCACGGCGGTTGGCGCCGCGCGGGGCGTCCACACCGCTCGGCCGGGCCATCCCGCCCGTTCGGAGCAGCGGGCCCGGACCGTATACGGGGCCGCCGGGGGCCCCGGCCCACGCGCCGCACCGCACCGCACCGCACCTCAGCGCGGCGGCATCCCGAGCGCCGACTCCACCGCCGCCAGGATCTCCGTCACCCGCAGGCCGAACCGGACGTCGCACGCGTGCGGTTCCCCGGTGGCCGCCGACTCCAGCAGCGCGTCCACCGCCCGGGAGAACGCGCGCTTCACCCCGCCCGGCGGCCGCTCCGGCAGCGTCGAGACCCCGGCGGCCCCGCGCAGCTCCACCGCGACACCCGCCGCCTGCGGCGGGACGGTGTGCGAGAGCGTGAGCGAGCTGGACGCGCCCGAGACGTGCCGCAGCAGCACGTGCGTCGTGTCCCCCGGGCCGTGCGCGGCCACGACGCCCTCGGGGGCATCCTCGCCCGTGACGTCGCCGAGCGTGGGCAGCAGGACGGACAGCGCGTGCGGCCCGACGTCCCACAGCGCGCCGTGCTCCTTGCGCCACTCGGAGAACGCGTACGGCGAGTCCGAGCCGCCGAAGATGGGCGAGTACCAGTCGGCGCGGCCGGTGAGCCAGCCCTCGGTGCCCTTCTGCGCGGCCAGCCAGGCGGCCGTCTCCGGCGTGAAGCGCAGGGTGAAGAAGACGACCGAGGCGACGCCCGCGGCCCCCGCCGCGTCGGCCAGCTCGCGGGCGCCCGCGACGGTGGTGGCGGTCGGCTTGTCGAGCAGCAGGTGACAGCCGGCGCGGGCGGCCCGTACGGCGAGGGGCGCCTGCACGTCGGGCGGCAGCGCGACGGCGACGGCGTCGCAGTCGGCGAACAGCGCGTCGGCGTCCTCGTACGGCCGGGTGCCCAGTTCCTCCGCCAGCTCGGCGGCGGCCTCGGGGCGGCGGCCCCAGACGCCGGCCAGCTCGGCCCCGGGGTGCTCCGCGAGGCCGGGGCCGTGGGTGTTGCGCGCCCAGGGGCCGGTGCCGAGCAGACCGAATCTCATGGGTGACCCTTCTCCAGACGTACGCGGACGGAACGCGCGGGGGCGACCGGCCGGAGGGCCGGTCGCTGACACCCTAAGACGCCGGGCGCGCGGGAGCGGTACCGGGGGCAAACGCCGTTCACGCCGCTTTAACAACCGGGCAACTGCCGGGAAACCGCTGGTCGGGAGGGTGGACGCGGCGTGGACGCAGCGCTGTGGAGCACCCGCGAAGACCTCATGGAGGAGCACGAACCGTGAGCTACAAGGCCGAGTACATCTGGATCGACGGCACGTCGCCCACCGCGAAGCTGCGGTCCAAGACCAAGATCCTCGCCGACGGCGCCGAGCCCCCGACCTGGGGCTTCGACGGTTCGAGCACCAACCAGGCCGAGGGCCACGCGTCGGACTGCGTGCTGAAGCCGGTCGCCTCCTACCCGGACCCGATCCGCGGCGGCGACGACGTGCTGGTCCTGTGCGAGGTCTGGAACGTGGACGACACCCCGCACGTGTCGAACACCCGCGCCGCCCTGCGTCCGGTCGCCGAGCGGTTCGCGTCCCAGGAGCCGGTCTTCGGCATCGAGCAGGAGTACACGTTCTTCAAGGGCACGCGCCCCCTCGGCTTCCCGGAGAGCGGCGGCTTCCCCGCGCCGCAGGGCGGCTACTACTGCGGCGTCGGCGCGGACGAGATCTACGGCCGCGACGTCGTCGAGGCGCACCTGGAGAACTGTCTCAAGGCCGGTCTCGGCATCTCCGGCATCAACGCCGAGGTCATGCCGGGCCAGTGGGAGTTCCAGGTCGGCCCGCTGTCGCCGCTTGAGGTCTCCGACCAGCTGTGGATCGCGCGCTGGCTGCTCTACCGCACCGCCGAGGACTTCGGCGTCTCCGCCACCCTCGACCCCAAGCCGGTCAAGGGCGACTGGAACGGCGCGGGCGCCCACACCAACTTCTCCACCAAGGCCATGCGCGAGGGGTACGACGCGATCGTCGCCGCCTGCGAGTCCATGGGCAAGGACGGCAAGCCGCTGGAGCACGTCAAGAACTACGGCGCGGACGTCGAGGACCGTCTCACCGGCGCGCACGAGACCGCGCCGTGGGACCAGTACAGCTACGGCGTCTCGAACCGCGGCGCCTCGGTGCGCATCCCGTGGCAGGTCGAGCGGGACAAGAAGGGCTACATCGAGGACCGGCGGCCGAACGCCAACTGCGACCCGTACGTCGTGACGCGGCTGATCACCGACACCGTGTGCGCCGACCTGGAGGGCGCGGGCCTCGTCTGAGCCCGCGGCCCGCACCCCTCTGCACGCACATCCCCGCACGTCTCCCCGGCCCGTGGCCGCAGCTCGGGCACGGTTCCGGGGGGACACCACAGGCGCCCGCCCCACCCGGCGGGCGCCTGTGGTGTATCTGGCTACACCCCCGCCGGGCTGTCGCCCCCCGTGACCACGGCACGGCCACGCCGCAGACTTGTGGTCGGATACCGGTACACGGCGAACGACGGCACGACGGAGACGGACGGACGATGGACATGAACGGACACCGGGTACGCGATGCCCTGGAGGCGGCCTGGCGGGGATTCGTCCTGTCGCTGCTGTCGATCGTCGTCTCACTGGCGCTGTTCGTCTTCTTCGTCGTGTCGGTGGCGCTGATCCTGACGGGCATCGGCCTGTTCACGACGCCGATGGTCGTGGACGCCGTCCGCGCCCACGCCAACGTGCGGCGCGAGCTGGCGCAGCGCTGGAGCGGTCTGACGATCCCCACCGCGTACCGCCCCGAGCCCGTCTCCCGCACCGGCGGGGTCGCGCACCAGGTGGCGCGCTGCGTGGAGATGCTCAAGGACCCGGCGACCTGGCGGGACGCGGGCTGGCTGTTCGTCGACGCCGTCGCCGGATTCGTGGTCGCGCTGCTGCCGTGGGCGCTGATCGGCTACTTCCTGTGGGGCGTCGTGCTGCTGTGCGGCGTGTGGGTGCCCATCCACAACGCGGGCGGCACGTACTGGTACGCCTTCGTGCCGATCAGCAGCTGGTTCACGGCGGTGCTCGCGGCGCTGCTCGGCGTCTGCCTCCTCGGCGTGGCCCTGGCGGTCAACCCGCTGCTGGTGCGCGGCCACTTCCTCATGACGGGCGCGCTCAACGGCGCCTCCGAGAAGCAGCAGCTCGCCCGGCGCGTGGCGCGGCTCCAGGAGACGCGGCACGACGCGCTGGACAGCTCGGCCGCCGAACTGCGCCGCATCGAACGGGACCTGCACGACGGCGCGCAGGCGCGGCTGGTCGCCATGGGCATGAGCCTCGGCACGGTCGAGGCGCTGATCGAGAAGGACCCGGCGAAGGCCAAGCAGCTGCTCGCCCAGGCGCGGGAGAACTCGGCCGAGGCCCTGTCGGAGCTGCGCGACCTCGTGCGCGGCATCCACCCGCCGGTGCTGGCGGAACGCGGCCTCGGCGACGCCGCGCGGGCCCTCGCGCTGCGCATGCAGATGCCGGTGGAGGTGGACGTGGACCTGCCGGGGCGCCTGGAGGAGCCGGTCGAGTCGGCCGCGTACTTCGCGATCAGCGAGGTGCTGACCAACGCGGCGAAGCACTCGGGCGCGACCCAGGTGTGGCTGGACATCTACTACAGCGGGCCCGAGAGCGCGCTGCGCATCGCGATCACCGACAACGGGCGCGGCGGGGCGAGCCTCGACACGGGCTCGGGGCTGCGCGGCCTGGAGCGGCGGCTCGGCGCGTTCGACGGCGTGCTGGCGGTGAGCAGCCCGGAGGGCGGGCCGACCCTGGTCACCATCGAGATCCCGGCCGCCCGCGTCGAACCGGGCGCGGGCCGCCGCTGAGCCGCCCGCCGCCGGCTGACGGGCGGCGGCGTCGGCCACCGCGTTCCCCGCCGTGCACGGCGCGGAGCCGGGCGGTACGGGGACGCGACGCCGCGGCCCTGGTTCGTCGTCTTCGACGGCGACGCGTCCGCGTACTTCGGCGGCGGCATCGACACCGCCTGGTACACCGACCGCCACCACCTCCTCGTCATGACGGACGCGCACAACGTCCCGCCCGTCATCCCGGCCACCGCCCCGACCGAGGCCGAGGCGCTCGCCCGCGTACGGCTGCTCGCGGACGGCGGCGCGGCCGTGGCCAGTTCCGACTGGCACGCGCTGCCCGGCGTGCTGTCCGCCGTCGTGTCGCACGGCTGACCGCGGGGTCCCCCGGGACGGCTAAGCTGACCGCCATGCGCGTCGTCCTCGCCGAAGACCTGTTCCTGCTGCGGGACGGGCTGGTGCGGCTGCTCGAAGCCCACGACTTCCAGATCGCCGCCGCCGTGGACAACGGCCCGGCGCTCACCCGTGCCCTGGCCGAGCTGAGGCCGGACGTCGCCGTCGTCGACGTCCGGCTCCCGCCGTCGTTCACCGACGAGGGACTCCAGTGCGCGCTCCAGGCGCGCCGCGAGCAGCACGGCCTGCCGGTGCTCGTGCTCTCGCAGCACGTGGAGCAGCTGTACGCGCGGGAGTTGCTCGCCGACGGGCGCGGCGGCGTGGGCTACCTGCTGAAGGACCGCGTGTTCGACGCCGACCAGTTCGTGGACGCGGTGCGCCGCGTCGCGTCCGGCGGCACGGCGATGGACCCGCAGGTGATCCAGCAGCTGCTCGCGCAGCGCACACAGGACTCGCCGCTGGAGAAGCTGACGCCGCGCGAGATCGAGGTCATCGAGCTGATGGCGCAGGGCCGTTCGAACGCGGCGATCGCCGAGCGGCTCGTGGTGACCGAGCGCGCCGTCGCCAAGCACACGTCCAACATCTTCAGCAAGCTCGGGCTGCCGCCGTCCGACGACGACAACCGGCGCGTCCTCGCGGTCCTCGCGTACCTCGAACAGCGGTGACCCGTACGGCAGTCCGGGCCGCGCTCGTAACCTGACCGGCGGTCCGTCGTTCTGGCATTGTGTCTGCCAGCGAAGTCACCACCCCCGAAGCCGCCCCCGACGCCACCCCCGACGCCCTGGCCCTCGACCAGGCCGAGGCCGCGCTCGTCGAGCACTACCCGCGCCTCGTGCGGCTCGCCCACCTGATCCTGCCGCGCACCCTCTCCCGGCACCGGCGCGTGCTGACGGCGCACGCGCTCGCGCAGCGCGCGCTGCCGCGCGGCAAGGCGGCCGCCGACGACCCCGCGCCGGTGCCCGCGCAGCGGGTGGCGGGGCCCGCCGGGCGTGACGCGGGCTACGCGTGGCTGCGGCTGCGCGTCGTGCGCGCCGCGCTCGCCGAGGGCCGCACGACCCGCCTCGCCGGCCGCGACGTACGCCTGCCGAGGCCGCGCCCGCTGCCGCTGGTCGCCGGGCTGCGGCTCTTCCCGCGCCAGGACGGCGCGGACCCCGAGCGCGAGGTCGCGCTCGACCAGGCGCTCGCCGGTCTCGCCCCGGCGGCCCGCGCGGCGTACGCGCTGCGGCGGCTCGACGGCCTGGACGAGGCGGCGGTACGGGGGCTGCTGCGCGCGGCGGGCGTGGAGCCGGGGGACATCGGCCCGGCGCTCACCGCCGCCGCCGCGCTGGCCGCCACCCCGAACGGCAGCCTCGTCGAACCGGCCGACCCCTGCACCCTCCAGGCGCGGCCGACCGACCTGCTGCGCCGCCGCCGCGTCACCCGGAACGCGCTGATCGGCGCTGCGGCGCTGGCCGTGGTCGCGGCCACCCTGGCGTTCCTCCCCGGCGGCTGGGGCGACGACGGCGCCGCCGCCCCGCCCTACGCGCGCAACGCCGCCGCCGAGGCCGCCCTCGACCCCCAGGGTCTGCGCCGCATCCCCGACACGGTGTGGCGCCAGTCGGCGCGCACCGACTTCTCCGTGTGGCCGACGCGCGGCGACAAGGCGGGCGACACCGGTCTGCTGCGCCGCGCGCTCGCGGTCTGGGCGCGCCCAGGCGACGAGGTGGTCGTCTCGGCGACGCCGGGCACGCAGACGGGGCCGCCCCCGGGGCCGGCGCAACTGCTGTACGCGGGCGAGACATCGGGCACGTCCGTCGTGCTGCTGTACGACGGGCTGCGGCTCGTCAGGTACGCGGAGGCCGCGGGCGCGTCGAGCGGCGCGGCGCTGCTGGACTTCGCGCGGGTGGACGCGGCGGGTCCGGCGGGTTCTGCCGCCGTCGTCATCGCCAGGGGCGACGGCAACACCCGTTACCTGATGGCTCCTTGGGTCACCGGCGCGGCGACGGCCGACCTGGTGGACCCGTCGGCTGACGCGGCGCCGCTCGACGTGGACGAGGCGGGCGTGTCCGGCGCGGTGCGCACCACGGCGGGGCAGGGGCAGGAGGCGGACGCGGCGCCGCGGGACGGGCTGTGCGCCGAGTACCCGGCGCTGTCGGTGACGCTCCAGGGCAGCCCGGACCCGTACCTTTTCGCCGACCTGGGCGAGCTGGTCCCCGCGCAGCTGACGTACGGCGAGCCGGGCGGTCCCGCGCAGGCGGGCGCGTCGGACGAGGCGCGCGACCGGTGGGCCCGTACGGCGTGCCACCTGCCGCAGGTCGGCGGCGCGGGCGTGCGGTCGGTGAACCTGTGGGACTTCGCCGGGCAGACGCTGCCCGACGGCGGCGGCGAGGCGCGGTGGGTGTGCGTGCGCGCCGAGACGTGGCGCGGGGTCGGCGCGAAGACGCTGACGGAGTTCCTGGCGCCCCCGGCGCGGCCTGGCGAGCCCGGGGTGATGACGGCGAGCGCGGAGGACGCGTCGTCGTGCGGGCAGCGGCGCCCTGCGGTGCTCAGCGGCGTGCTGTGGCGTTCGCCCGCCGACGCGTGGTACCTGGTCGCGGCCGGGAGCGACGAGGTGACGTCCCTCAGGGCCGGGGGCGGGGTGACCGGCGAGGCGGACGGCCGGACGCTGACCGTGCCCGCCGAGGAGGGCGCGCAGGCGGACCTGACGGGCACGCTCGGCGAGGACGGGACGCTCGCCATGCTGGGCGGCTGACGGCGGAGCGCGTACGCACGCGGGGAGCGGGTCCCCGCGTGCGTACGGCGGCGGGTCAGCCGCGCCAGGTGCCGGTGAGCGTCACGCGGCCGCTCGCCGGGACGGTCGCCGTACGGTTGGCGCCTGTCTCCCACGTGACGCCCGCCGCGCCGTCCCGGCGGCGGATGTACTTGTACTGGAAGACCGTCCCGGCCGGGAGGTCGATGTCCGCGCGCCACACCGGGTAGCTGCCGGAGCCGAGGCGTACGGCGCGGGCCGGGTCCCAGGAGCCGAGCTGCGGGACGCCGCCGACGACGTAGACGTTCTCGCCCCACCGATGCCACGTCAGCCAGGGTTCGCCCGTCAAGGAGCGGCGTCCGGTGCGGTGCATCGCAAGGCGCCGGATCGCCCTCGTGCTGGGCGCACTCGGGTGATGCGGCAACGCAGCGAGGTTCCGTGCCGGGCGTCGCGACGGGGTGGCCCCGGCTGACGTGGCATCAGGTCTGGGCGGTGACGCCGAAGGAGGCGCCGGACGCGGTGGGTTCGGCGTCGCAGGCGCGGGCGGCGGTGTGGAGGGCGAGCGCCGTGTTCTGCCCGAGGGTCGCGGTGAAGCGCCCGGAGCCGTCCACCGTCACGGTGCGGTCGCTCTGGACGTCGCAGTACGTGCCGGCCGCGAGGGACGAGTCGAAGGTGCGGGTGAGGGACGAGCCCTCGTGGTTGATCGCCACATAGCCCTGGTCGCCGCGGCCGAAGGCGATGGCGTCGTTCCCGTTGTCCCACCAGTCGGTGACGGCCTGGCCCGCCGTGGCGTTGCGGAAGGCGACCATGCTCTCGATCTCGGGCCAGGCGTGCTGGCACGTCCAGCCGTCCTGCCAGCAGGCGTTCACCTGCCCGTCCGAGGGCGGGCCCGCGTCGTGGTCGCTGAACTCGTAGCCGGAGTGCACGTCGGGCGCGCCGTAGGGCCAGGCGAGCATGAAGACGCTGGCCAGGGTGTAGTTCGCGCCGCTGCGGTAGGTGAGGGTGGAGCCGTTGCGTTCGGTGTCGTGGTTGTCGACGAAGACGGCGGCGCCATCGCCGGGGAGGTAGCCCCAGCCCTCGCCGAAGTTGCGCAGGTAGGCGAGGTTCTCGTTCTCGAAGACGCGCTTCAGGTCGCGCCCGTAGCGGAACTCCTGCACGTCCCCGGTGCCGGTGTACTCGGTGGGCTGGACGGCCTCGCCCGCGCCGAAGATGGCCTCCTGCTTCCAGTACGGGTCGGGGCCGTCCACCAGCGCGCGGATGGCGGCGAGGTCGTCGGCGGCGATGTGTTTGGCCGCGTCCACGCGGAAGCCGGCGACGCCGAGGCTGAGCAGGTCGTTCATGTAGTCGGCGATGCGCTGGCGCACGTACTGCTTGCCGGTGTCGAGGTCGGCGAGGCCGTTGAGTTCGCAGACCTGCACGTCGTAGCGGTCCTGGTAGTCGGCGATGTCGCGGCGGCAGGTGTGGAAGTCGCCGTCGCCGTACGGAACGCCCGGGTAGGAGTACGTGTCGTACGGCGAGCCGCCGGTGCCGGTGCCCGCGCCGGTGGTGTTCGTCATGTGGTTGACCACCGTGTCCACGACGACGCCGACGCCCGCGTCTCGGCAGGTGTCCACCATGGCGCGGAACTGGTCGCGGTCGCCGAGCCTGCTGTCGATCCGGTAGCTGACGGGCTGGTACGCGGTCCACCACTGGTCGCCCTGGATCTGCTCCTGGGGCGGGGAGACCTGCACGTAGCCGTAGCCCGCCGGGCCGAGGCGGTCGGCGCACTCGCGGGCGATGGAGGGGAAGTCCCAGTTCCACAGGACGGCGGTGACATCCCGTTCGCCCGGCGGCGCGGCCCGCGCCGCCGGTGCGGTGGCGGTGAGGGAGACGACGGACCCTGCGGCGGCCAGCAGTCCGGCGAGGACGGTCCTGCTGAACCGTGCGAGGACGCCGCGGTGGTGGGGGGATCGCGGTCTTCCGCGCATGGGGGCTCCTCCGGGGCGGCTCGGCTGGAGAGGGGGGAACCGGTTCTTGCTGCAAGAGCTTGCATCGGGGACCGTAGGACCGCCCGGCGGAGCGGTCAAGGGCGCGTGCGGGGCGGGGAAAGCGGTGCGTCAGAGGGTCTGCAATGCCTTGCGGAAGGTTCTGCGCGCGCGGTGACGCGACGGCCGCCCGGGGGTCACGCTCGGCGTGCCGCCTTGGCCGTGGAACCGCGCACCACCAGCTCCGGCTGGAACACGAATTCGGTGTGCTGCACCAGGCCGCCGACCTCCTCCAGCAGGGAGCTGACGGCCGCGCTCGCCATGGCGCGCACCGGCTGGCGCAGGGTGGTGAGCGGCGGGTCGGTGAACGCGAACAGGTCCGAGTCGTCGTACCCGATCACCGACACGTCGGCCGGCACGTCGAGGCCGCGCTGCCGCACCGCGCGGATCGCGCCGAGCGCCATCATGTCGCTGCCGCAGACGACGCCGGTACAGCCCGCGTCGAGCAGCGCCACGGTGGCCGCCTGGCCGCCCTCGACGCTGAACAGAGTGTGCCGCACGAGGCCCGCGTCGCCCGTCTCGGCGAGGAAGCCCGCGACCTTGCGCTGCACGGGCACGAAGCGGCGCGGGCCCACGGCGAGCCCGATCCGCTCGTGCCCGAGGGCGCGGAGGTGCCGGACGGCGATGCGGGTGGCCGCCGCGTCGTCCGGCGAGACGAAGGGCGCGCTGACGCGCGGGTTGAAGCCGTTGATCAGGACGAACGGGACGCCCCTGCCGCTCAGCCGCGCGTAGCGTGCCGGGTCGGCGGTGGTGTCCGCGTGCAGCCCGGAGAGGAAGAGGATGCCGGTGACGCCGCGTTCGACCAGCTGGTCCACGAGTTCGTCCTCGGTCGCGCCGCCGGGCGACTGGGTGCACAGCACGGGCGTGTAGCCGTGCCCGGCGAGCACCTGCTCGATGACCTGCGCGAACGCGGGGAAGATCGGGTTGGTCAGCTCGGGGATGACGAGCCCGACCAGGCCCGCGCTGCGCTGCCGCAGCCGGACCGGCCGTTCGTACCCCAGCACGTCGAGGGCGGCGAGGACCCGCTGCCTGGTGGCGGCGGCGACGCCCGTCCTGCCGTTGAGGACACGGCTGACCGTCGCCTCGCTGACCTCCGCCTGCTGGGCGATGTCGGCGAGGCGGGCGGGCCCGGCGTGCCGCTGGTGGGGGACGCGCGCGGCGTCGGGCCCGCCGCCCTGGCTCACTCCTGCCACCAGACGGTGGTGTCCCCGGGCAGGAGTCCGGCGGAGAGCGCGTCCGTGCCGGTGACGGTGTCGGTCGCGGTGTCGTGGCCGGTGCCGCTGGCGAGGAGGGCCTTGCCGGTGGCGAGCAGGGCGGAGACGTCGGCCGGGGCCCCGCCCGTGTTCACGGCGCAGACGAACGCCGTGCCGTCGGCGGCCCGGCGGCGGAACGCGAGCACGCCCTCGGGCGCCTCCAGCCACTCCACGTCGGCGCCCGCGCCCAGCGCCGGGTGCGCGTGCCGCACGGCGAGGGCCGCGCGGTACAGCTCCAGCGTGGACGCCGGGTCGCCGGTCTGCTCCGCGACGGACAGGCCGCCCCACCCGGCCGGCTGCGGCAGCCAGCTGCCGCCGTCGCCGAAGCCGTACGAGGAGCCGTCCGGCGTCCACGGGATGGGGACGCGGCAGCCGTCGCGCAGGCCTTCCTGCCCGTCGCCCGAGCCGTCCTCGTGCGCGCCGCGCCGCAGGAACGCGGGGTCCTGCCTGGCGTCGTCGGGCAGGTCGGTGACCTCGGGCAGGCCCAGTTCCTCGCCCTGGTAGACGTACGCGGAGCCCGGCAGGGCGAGCATCAGCAGGGTCGCGGCGCGGGCGCGGGCGAGGCTGCCGCCGAGGCGCGTGCGGTGGCGTACGACGTCGTGGTTGGACAGCACCCAGGTGGTGGGGGCGCCGACCGGGCGCATGGAGTCGAGGGAGGAGTCGATGACCTCGCGCAGGGCGAGGGCGTCCCACGGGGTGTTGAGGTAGTGGAAGTTGAACGCCTGGTGCAGCTCGTCGGGGCGGACGTACAGGGCGGTGCGGCCCGCGTTGGGCGTCCACGCCTCGGCGACGCCGATGCGCCGGCCGGGGTACTCGTCGAGGATCTGGCGCCAGGAGCGGTAGATCTCGTGCACGCCGTCCTGGTCGAAGAACGGGAGGACCTGGGTGCCGAGCAGCTTGAGCTGTCCTGGGTGGCCCATGTCGGGGAGCCCGGCGGCCTTGACGAGGCCGTGGGCGACGTCGATGCGGAAGCCGTCCACGCCCATGTCGAGCCAGAAGCGCAGCAGGGAGCGGAACTCGTCGCGCACCGCCTGGTTGTCCCAGTTGAAGTCGGGCTGCTCGGGCGCGAAGAGGTGGAGGTACCACTCGCCCGGGGTGCCGTCCGGGTCGGCGACGCGGGTCCAGGCGGGGCCGCCGAAGATGGACTCCCAGTCGTTGGGCGGGGCGTCGCCCCTCTCGCCGGTGCCCGGCCGGAAGTGGTAGCGGTCGCGCAGGGGCGAGCCGGGGCCTTCGCGCAGGGCGCGCTGGAACCACTCGTGCTGGTCGGACGAGTGGTTGGGCACCAGGTCCACGATGACGCGCAGGCCGAGGTGGTGGGCGTCCCTGATGAGGGCGTCGGCGTCGTGCAGGTCGCCGAACATGGGGTCGATGGCGCGGTAGTCGGCGACGTCGTACCCGGCGTCGGCCTGCGGGGACGCGTAGAAGGGGCTCAGCCAGACGGCGTCCACGCCGAGGTCCGCCAGGTGGGGCAGGCGGGCGCGGACTCCGGCGAGGTCGCCCATGCCGTCGCCGTTGCCGTCGGCGAAGGAGCGCGGGTAGACCTGGTAGATGACGGCGTCGCGCCACCAGTCGTGGGCCTGGGGCTGGCCGGAGCCGCTGGTCGGCTGGGTGCGGTCGGCGAGGTGCTGGGTCATGTCGTCCCTGTGGGTGCTAGCTGGTCGTTCGTCGGTCGGTGCGGGGCGGTCCCGGGCCCGGAGCGCGGGTGGTGCTCCGGGCCCGGCGGTGCCTCATGCCTTGGTCGAGCCGGCGGTCAGTCCCGCTTGCAGGTGGCGCTGCGCGTAGCCGAACACGAGGGTGGCGGGTACGGCGATGAGGACGGCGGCGGCTGTCATGAGGTGCCAGTCCTGGGTGTGCTGGTTCACGAACGTCTGGAGGCCGCCGGCGAGGGTGAGGTTCTCCTCGCCGGTCATGAAGGCGGTCGCGTAGGCCACCTCGGCCCACGCGGTCACGAAGGTGTAGAAGCCGGTGACGGCGAGGCCAGGACGGGCCAGCGGCATGATGAGCCGCCAGAACGTGCCGAACGGGCCGAGGCCGTCGACGCGCCCCGACTCGTCGATGGAGACGGGGACGGTGTCGAAGAAGCCCTTCATCATCCAGGCGCAGAAGGGCACGGCGATCGTCAGGTAGGTGACGACGAGCGCGACCGGCTGGTTGAGCAGGCCGTAGCGCGACATCAGGTTGTAGAGGGGGACGATCAGCACGGCGAACGGGAACATCTGCGTGATCAGCAGGGTCCACATCAGCGGGCGCATGCCGGGGAAGCGGAAGCGGCTGAGCGCGTAGCCGGTGGTGGAGGAGATCAGCACGCCGATGACGGTCGTGACGACCACGATCAGCAGGGAGTTGCCGAACCAGGTGAGGAACTCGGTGTCGTTGATGACGTGGTCGTAGTTGCCGAGCGTGAAGTCCGAGACGATGCTCAGCGAGAACGTCTCGCTCTTCGGCTTGAACGAGGTGACCAGCAGCCAGAACGGCGGGAACACCGCGATGAACGCGGCGGCCAGCAGTCCGGCGTGCAGGCCGATCGAGGCGGCGCGGCCGCGTTCGCCGCGCCTGCGGGGCGGGCGGCCCCGCTGCCCGCCGGTGACGGCCGGCCCGGTGGGCGGGGGCCCGGCGGGGCGTGCCTGTGCCGTGTCGGTGGCCATCGTCACCACACCTCTCCCTGCTTGCGGAGCGCCTTGCGGTAGGCGATCGCGAACAGCACCAGGAGCAGCAGGATGAGGACGCCCCAGGCGGCGGAGTTCGCGAAGTCGCGGGGGCTGGAGACGAAGGCGAGCCGGAACGCCTCGGTCACCAGGATGTCGGTGGAGCCCGCCGGACCGCCCCGGGTCAGCAGGAAGATCACCGGGAACATGTTGAAGGTCCAGACGGTGCTGAGCAGGACCACCGTCATGGCGACCGGGCGGACGCCGGGCAGCGTGATGTGGGTGAAGCGCTGCCAGGCGTTCGCGCCGTCCATCTCGGCCGCCTCGTACTGCTCGGCGGGGATGGACTGGAGGGCGCCGAGCATCGCGACGAGCATGAACGGGACGCCGAGCCAGACGTTGACGCCGATGACGGCGACCTTCGCCCAGGTCGGGTCGGACAGCCACGGGACGCCGTCGATGCCCGCGTTGTCCAGGACGCCGTTGAGGATGCCGTTGCGCTCGTTGAAGAGCATGCGCCAGGCGAAGACCGACACGAAGGCGGGGATGGCCCAGGGCAGGATCAGCGCCATGCGGTAGAAGGTGCGGCCCTTGAAGGCGCGGTTCAGCATGGTGGCCAGCGTCAGGCCGAGGGTGAATGTGATGCCGACGCAGGACACCGTCCACACCACGGTCCAGCCGAGGCGGTCCCAGAAGGCGCCGTCCTGGAGGATGTCGCGGTAGTTGTCGAGGCCGACGAACTCGTACGTCGCCTCGATGTGGTTGACCCCGATCTGCCGCTCGACGTTCGCCTCGTCGGCGTCGGTGAGGGACAGCCAGATGCCGCGTACGAGGGGCCAGCCGATGATCGCGCCGATGACGGCGACGACCGGGGCGACCATGGCCCACGCGTACCAGTAGGTGTTCAGCCTGCGGCGCAGGCGGCCGGGGGGCGCGTCCGCACGGCGGCGCGGGCCGCGGGCGCTGTGCGCTTCCGCGGCTCGGGCCGGGACCGTGCTGGGCGGGGTGACGGCGTCAGCCATGGTCCGCTCCGCCTCACTGCCAGTCTTCGAGGAGGTCGCGGTAGGCCTCGCCGGTGTCGGCGGCGGCCTCGGCGGGGGACGCGGAGCCGGTCAGCATGGCCTGGACGGAGATCCGCAGCGGCTCGAACAGCGACTGGGCCTGCGGAATCCAGGGGCGCTCGTGCGCCACGTCCACGGCGGGCTTGAAGAACTGGACCATCTCGTTGGCCTGGACGGACTCCGCGTCGTAGACGGACGCGCGGGTCGGCAGGAGGCTCAGCTCCTCGGTGACGCGCTGCTGCGTGGCGGCCGAGCTCATGTAGCGGACGAACTCGAAGGACGCGTCGGCCTCGGGGGTGCCCGCGTACACGCCGTAGTTCCAGCCGCCGAGCGGGGAGGCCTGGGTCCGGCCGCCGGCCGGGACGGGGGCGACGCCGAGGTCGTCGCCGAGGGCGGCGGTGGCGTCCGCGATGGCCCAGGGGCCGTTGACCATCATGGCCACCTCGCCGTCGGCGAAGGTGGACATCATGTTCTCCCAGCCGTCGCTGACGTCGGTGATGGCGGCGCCGGAGTCGATCAGGGACTGCATGCGCGCGAAGGCCGCGACACCGGCCTCGTCGTCGATGGTGACGCGCTGGGCCTCGGCGTCCACCATGTCGCCGCCCTCGCCGTAGAGGAAGGGCAGGAACCAGTACGGGTCGTCGCCGCGCACGTACAGCGGGGTGGCGCCGACCGCGTCGAAGGCGTCGGTGGAGGCCTCGACGTCGTCGAGGGACTCGGGGACCTCGACGCCGGCCTCGTCCAGCAGCGCCCGGTTGTAGAAGAGCGCGAGGGTGTCGGTGACCTGCGGGACGGCGTACGTCTGGCCGTCGAACTGGGTGCTGGCCCAGGCGGTGGGGAGGAAGTCGTCCTCGTTCTCGACGGCCGCGGTGCCGTCCAGCGGGTAGAGGTAGCCGAGGCTGGCGAAGTCCGCGACCCAGGCGACCTCGGTGCGCATGACGTCCGGCGCCTCGTTGGCGGCGGCGGCGTTCTTGAAGCGGTTCTGCGCGTCGTCGAAGCCGACGTTCACGTAGTCGACGGTGACGCCCGGGTGCTCGTCCTCGAAGGCCTCCGCGACGGCCTGGAAGACTTCGGCCTCGGTCTCGTTGGACGTGTCCCAGAAGGTGACCGTGCCGGACAGCTCGCCGCCGGCCGAGCCGCCGCCGTCCCCGCCGCCGTCCCCGTCGTCACTGCCGCAAGCCGTTGCGGCAAGCGCCAGGGCCGCCACCACGGCCGTCGTCCCTATGCTGCGTCGCATGTGAACTCCCTCAAGCATTCCGCCCGTTTCGGGGGCATTTCCACCCTATGCGCCGCGCCGGTGCGGCGCCGGGCCGAGGAGGAACGTAACAGCGGGGCAATCTTTTGGAAAGAGCTTGCGGCAACTTTCTGCAAGGCGCCCGCCCGAGGTCCCGTTCACGCTCACGCCGTGACCTCCCCACGTGCGGAAACCGGCCCGGGAACCGGTCACCGCACGGGTTCCGGCGGCGCGGGGACAGACCGGAAGAGCCGGACAGGGCATGGAAGAACTTGCACACCGGCTGCAAGGGGTGAACGCCCACATTCCGGCACACTTCTCCGGCCACGGTGGGCAGCGCCGGTCCTGCCCGGTACAGTCCCGGTCTGTGACCGCGCGGCTAGCTGACATCGCAGCACAGGCGGGGGTCAGCGAAGCGACCGTCAGCCGTGTCCTCAACGGCAGGCCCGGCGTCGCCGCGGCCACCCGTGACTCCGTCCTGACCGCCCTCGACCTGCTCGGCTACGAGCGGCCCGCCCGGCTGCGGGAGCGCAGCGCGGGCCTCGTCGGGCTGATCACCCCGGAGCTGGAGAACCCGATCTTCCCGGCCTTCGCGCAGGTCATCTGCCAGGCACTCACCCGTCAGGGTTACACCCCCGTCCTCGCCACCCAGACCCCGGGCGGCTCGACCGAGGACGAGCTGACCGAGATGCTGGTCGAACGGGGCGTCTCCGGCATCCTCTTCATCTCCGGGCTGCACGCCGACACCAGCGCCGACATGGAGCGGTACGAGCGACTCCGCGGGCACGGAGTGCCGTTCGTGCTGATCAACGGCTGGTCGCCGCACGTCCGCGCCCCGTTCGTCTCGCCCGACGACCGCGCGGCGGTGCGGCTCGCGCTGACCCATCTCGTCTCGCTCGGCCACCGCAGGATCGGCCTCGCGCTCGGCCCGGCGCGGTTCGTGCCGGTGCTCCGCAAGATCGAGGGCTTCCTCGCCGGGATGGCGGCGGAACTGGGCGTCGGCGAGGAGGAGGCGCGCGGGCTGATCGCGCACTCCCTGTACACGCTGGAGGGCGGCCAGGCCGCGGCGGCGGAGCTGCTCGCGCGCGGCTGCACGGCCGTCGTCTGCGCCAGCGACATGATGGCACTCGGTGCCATCCGGGCGGCGCGGCAGCGCGGCCTCGCGGTGCCCGAGGAGTGCTCGGTCATCGGCTTCGACGACTCGCCGCTGATCGCGTTCACCGACCCGCCGCTCACCACCATCAGGCAGCCCGTCCCCGCGATGGGCCAGGCCGCCGTCCGCGCGCTCCTGGAGGAGATCGGCGGGACCCCGGCGCCGCCGAGCGAGTTCGTCTTCCTGCCGGAGCTGGTCGTACGCGGCTCCACGGCCGCCGCGCCCCCCGCCGCGCGCGCCTGACCGGCGCGCCGCGCCCCTCCCCCGTTCGGCCCCCATCCGCGTGGGGGTGAAGACCGGACGGGAGGATGATCGGGTCGATGAACCCCTCTGGCAGACTGTGTGCCCATGGGGGAGATCAGTGTCAGGCCGAAAGATGACCGGGTGAACGCACCGAAACTGCCCCCACGGCGGGAGGAGGGGACCTCACGTCCCCGGGAACGCCCCCGGCGGCTGGCGGGACTGCGCGTACCCCGGCGGCCGAAACTGTGGTTCGAACTGCTGCTGATCGCCGTCAGCTACGCCGTGTACTCGGCCGTCCGCAACGCCGCCCCCGCCCGCGTCGAGCAGGCGCAGCACCACGCGCACTGGATCTGGGACTTCCAGGGCAGCATCGGCCTCGACTTCGAGCTGGCCGTGAACCACGCCATAGCCGGCGTCACATGGCTCATCGTGCCGATGAACTACTACTACGCCACGCTGCACTTCGTCGTGACCATCGGCGTCCTGGTGTGGCTCTTCCGCCGCCACCCCGGGCGGTACGGCGCGACACGGCTCGTCCTGTTCGCCACCACCGCCGTGGCTCTCGTCGGCTACTACTTCTACCCGCTCGCCCCGCCCCGGCTGATGTCCGGCATGGACTTCATCGACACCTCCAGCGTCCACCACACATGGGGCTCGCTCTCCACCGAGGGCAGCGCCATGTCGGAGGTGTCCAACCAGTTCGCCGCCATGCCGTCCATGCACATCGGCTGGTCCACCTGGTGCGGCATCACCATCGCCGTGCTGGCCAGGCCGCTGTGGGTGAAGGTGCTGGGGGCGCTCTACCCGGTCCTCACGCTGCTGGTGATCGTCGCCACGGCCAACCACTTCTGGATGGACGCCGTGGGCGGCCTCGCCTGCCTGGCGTTCGGCTACCTGGTGTCGTACCTGTGGTTCGGGCGCTGGTGCTACCGCCTGCCGCGCGACGTGGCGGACGACCCGCCCGCGCTGCTGCGCCTGGCGCGCCGGACGGGCCTGACGGGCGACGCCGGGCGGTCCGCCCGGCGCGGCGGCCCCGGCACACCCGACCCGTGAGCCGCGCCCCGCACGCCCCTCTCCGTCCCTACTCCTCGTACTCGTAGAACAGCCGCTCCACCACACCCCGCGCCCTGCGGGTGATGCGGCGGTAGTCGTCCAGCATGCGCCCGGCGGCCCCCGGCTCGTACCCCAGGTAACGGGCCACCGCCGCCGTCTCCCTGCCGTCGCTGGGGAACGAGTCGAGCGGGCGGCCCCTGACCAGCATCACCGCGTTCCGCACCCGCGTGGCCAGCAGCCACGCCTCGTCCAGCACCGCCGCGTCCTCCGCGCCGAGCAGGCCCGCCTCCGTGGCGGCGGCCAGCGCGGGGCGCGTACGAGTGGTGCGCAGGGCGGGCAACGCGGCGCCGTGCCGCATCTGGAGGAGCTGCACGGTCCACTCGATGTCGGACAGGCCGCCGCGCCCCAGCTTGGTGTGCAGCGTCGGGTCGGCGCCGCGCGGGAGCCGTTCGGCCTCCATGCGGGCCTTGAGGCGGCGGATCTCGCGCACCGCGTCCTCGCCCACCCCGTCCTCGGGGTAGCGCAGCGGGTCCACGAGGGCGGTGAACCGCGCGCCCAGGTCCGGGTCGCCCGCGACGGGCTCGGCGCGCAGCAGGGCCTGGCTCTCCCAGACGAGCGACCAGCGGCGGTAGTACGCGGCGTAGCTGGCGAGGGAGCGGACGAGCGGGCCGCTCCTGCCCTCGGGCCGCAGGTCGGTGTCGATGAGCAGGGGTGGGTCGCTGCTCGGCAGCCGCAGGAGGCGCGTCATCTCGGTGACGACGGCGAACGCGTCCCGCCCGGCGCGCTGGTCGCCGTCGCCGTCGCCGTCCGTGCCCAGCGGCTCGTGGACGAAGACCACGTCGGCGTCCGAGCCGTAGCCCAGCTCGTGGCCGCCGAAGCGGCCCATGGCGATGACGGCGAGGCGGCAGGCGGGCCCCTCGGGGCAGACCGCGCTGGTGGCGGCTTCGAGGGCGGCGGTGATCGTGGCGGCGTTGATGTCGGTGAGGGCGGCGCCGACCTCGTCGGGGCCCCGGTCGGCCACGAGGTCGCCCGCCGCCGTACGGAACAGCTCGCGCCGCCGCACGCCGCGCACGGCGGTGACGGCCTGCCCGGCGTCGCCCGCGCGGCGGACGGCGGCCAGGACCTCCTGCGTGAGGGCGGCGCGCCCGCGCGGCGCCAGGCCCTCGGGGTCGCCGAGCAGGGCGACGGCCTCGGGGGCGCGCAGCAGCAGGTCGGAGGCGAAGCGCCCGGCGGACAGGACGCGCGCGAGGTTCTCGGCGGCGGCGCCCTCGTCGCGCAGGAGGCGCAGGTACCAGGGGCTGCTGCCGAGGGCGTCGGAGACCTTGCGGAAGCCGAGGAGCCCGGCGTCCGGGTCGGCCGAGTCGGCGAAGCGGTCGAGGAGTACGGGCAGCAGGGTGCGCTGGATCGCGGCCTTGCGGGTGACCCCGGAGGCGAGGGCCGCGAGGTGCCGCATGGCGGCGGCGGGGTCGGCGTACCCGAGCGCTTCGAGGCGCTCGCGGGCGGCGGACTGGCCGAAGCGCACCGCCTGGCCCGCGTCGAGGCGGGCGACGGCGTCGAGCAGCGGCCGGTAGAACAGCTTCTCGTGCAGCCGGCGGACGGCGGAGGTGTGGCGGCGCCAGGCGGTGGTCAGCTCCTGCACGGGCTCGCCGAGGAAGCCGAGGGAGCGGCCGAGGCGCCGCAGGTCGGCCTCGTCGGTGGGCATCAGGTGGGTGCGGCGCAGGCGGTGGAGCTGGATGTGGTGCTCGACGGTGCGCAGGAAGCGGTAGGAGGCTTCGAGGGACGTGGCGTCCTGGCGGCCGACGTAGCCGCCCGCGTCGAGGGCGGCCAGGGCGTCGAGCGTGGTGGGGCTGCGCAGTTCGGGGTCGGTGCGGCCGTGGACGAGCTGGAGGAGCTGGACGGCGAACTCGACGTCGCGCAGGCCGCCGGGGCCGAGCTTCAGCTCGCGTTCCGCCTGGGCCTTGGGCAGGGAGTCCTCGACGCGGCGACGCATGCGCTGGACGTCGGGGACGAAGTTCTCGCGCTCGGCGGCCTGCCAGACGAGGGGGGCGACGGCGGCGAGGTAGTCGGCGCCGAGGTCCGTGTCGCCCGCGACCGGGCGTGCTTTGAGGAGCGCCTGGAACTCCCAGGTCTTCGCCCAGCGGCGGTAGTACGCGAGGTGGCTGGAGAGGGTGCGGACGAGGGGGCCGTTGCGCCCTTCGGGGCGGAGGTTGGCGTCCACCGGCCAGATGGTGCCCTCGGCGGTGGTGTCGGAGCAGATCCGCATCATGCGGGCGGCGAGGCGGGTCGCGGCCTGGAGGGCGGGGCCGTCCGTGCCCTCGGGGGGCTCGCCGCCGCCGAGGGGCCGGGGCGGTTCCGCGACGAAGACGACGTCCACGTCCGAGACGTAGTTCAGCTCGCGGCCGCCGCACTTGCCCATGCCGATGACGGCGAGGCGGCAGGCGGCGGCGTCCTCCGGGGACTCGTCGGCGGCGAGGCGCAGGGCGGTGCGCAGGGTGGCGGTGGCGAGGTCGGCCAGTTCGGCGGCGGTCTCGGCGAAGCCGCTCGTGCCGGTGAGGTCGCGGGCGGCGATGGTGAGGAGGGCGCGGTGGTAGCGCACGCGCAGCGCGTCGGGGTCGGCGGCCGGGGCGAGGGCGGCCTCGAACTCGGCGGTGCCGGGGTGCAGGTCGGCCCGTTCGAACGCGACGAGGGCCTGCCAGTGGTCGGGATGGCGCGCGAGGTGGTCGCCCAGGCCCTCGGACGCGCCGAGGACGGCGAGCAGCCGGTCGCGCAGCGGTTTGGCGGCGAGGAGGGTGTCGAGGAGCCTGGCCCGGTCGCCGTCCGGCTGCGCCTCCACGAGCCGGAGCAGGGCGCGCAGCGCGAGATCCGGGTCGGCCGTGGCGCCGAGGGCGTCGAGGAGGACGCCCTGCCCGCCGACGGGCCCGAGGGCGGGGTCGTCCAGGAGCCGCGCGGCCGTCCGCACGTCGGTGAATCCCCGGCGCAGCAGCTGGCCCGACCTGCTGTCCCGCCGTCCCTCGACCGGCACGGATGGACCATCTCCTTCCACGGCGACGGCCGTCACGGCCGGTCCGACCTGCGCGGGTCCCGTCGTCGCCGCGCCCGCCCTAGAGGGTACGCCGTCGCCCCCGGCGGGCCGGGGGCGACGGGACGCCCCCCGGCCGCGCGGCTACAGGACCGGGAGGCTCTTGCGCAGTTCGAACGCGGTCACCTCGGAGCGGTACTCCTCCCACTCCTGGCGCTTGTTGCGCAGAAAGAAGTCGAAGACGTGCTCGCCGAGCGTCTCGGCGACCAGTTCGCTGTGCTGCATGAGGTTGATGGCCTCGCCGAGGTTCTGCGGGAGGGGCTCGATGCCCAGCGCCCGCCGCTCGTGGTCGGTGAGCGCCCAGACGTCGTCCTCCGCGCCGGGCGGCAGCTCGTACCCCTCCTCGACGCCCTTGAGCCCGGCGGCGAGCAGCACGGCGTAGGCCAGGTACGGGTTGGCGCCCGAGTCGAGCGAGCGGACCTCGATGCGGGTGGAGCCGGTCTTGCCCGGCTTGTACATCGGGACGCGGATCAGGGCCGAGCGGTTGTTGTGCCCCCAGCAGATGTACGACGGCGCCTCGCCGCCCGCGCCCGCCGTGCGCTGTGTGCCGCCCCAGATGCGCTTGTAGGAGTTGACCCACTGGTTGGTGACGGCGGAGATCTCGCCCGCGTGCCGCAGCAGCCCGGCGATGAACGAGCGGCCGACCTTGGACAGCTGGTACTCGGCGCCGGTCTCGTGGAACGCGTTCCGGTCGCCCTCGAAGAGCGACAGGTGGGTGTGCATGCCGGAGCCCGGGTACTCGGAGAACGGCTTCGGCATGAACGTGGCCTGCACGCCCTGTTCGAGCGCGACCTGCTTCATGACCAGGCGGAACGTCATGATGTTGTCCGCCGTCGAGAGCGCGTCGGCGTAGCGCAGGTCGATCTCCTGCTGTCCTGGCGCGCCCTCGTGGTGGGAGAACTCGACCGAGATGCCCATGGATTCGAGCATGGTGATCGCCTGGCGGCGGAAGTCCATGCCGATGTTCTGCGGGGTGTGGTCGAAGTAGCCGGACGTGTCGGCGGGGGTGGGGCGCGTGCCGTCCACGGGCCGGTCGTTCAGCAGGAAGAACTCGATCTCGGGGTGGGTGTAGAACGTGAAGCCGAGGTCGGAGCTCTTGGCCAGCGCGCGCTTGAGCACGTAGCGCGGGTCGGCGTAGGAGGGCGAGCCGTCCGGCATCAGGATGTCGCAGAACATGCGCGCGGTGCCCGGCGATTCGGCGCGCCAGGGCAGGATCTGGAACGTGCTGGGCGCGGGCTTGGCGATCATGTCGGACTCGTGCACGCGCGCGAAGCCCTCGATGGCCGAGCCGTCGAAGCCGATCCCCTCGTCGAAGGCCTGCTCCAGCTCGGCGGGGGCGACCGCGACGCTTTTCAGGAAGCCCAGCACATCGGTGAACCACAGGCGCACGAAACGGATGTCCCGCTCCTCAAGCGTTCGGAGCACGAACTCCTGCTGCTTCTCCATTTCCACACCCATCCTCGCTGGTCAAGACGGCTCTGTCCCCCCGTCGCGGGGCACTCGGGGCTCCTGAGCATCCCATCACAGGATTTCCGCGGCGTTGCACATGCGCGACCGCCGGACCTCGCACCCGCTCCCATTATTAATCTTTGGCCATCGAATGACCGGCCGCGGCCGGTCGCCGCGGCGTCCCCCTCGCACACGCCGATGGGCCCATTCGGGGGACCTTTCCGCAACTGCCTGCGGCACGGGCCGCGATACCTCTACTGTCCCTGCCACGTAGCGAGTTGCCCTCACTACGGTCAGTCGCGAGGTATGAGGGATGTCCATGCTGCACGCCGGTTCGTCACAGCGCGTCCGTCGCCGCGCGCCCGCCACGGGACGGTGGCTGCTGCCGCCCGCGGTGCTCGCGCTCGGGGTGGCCGTGGCGGCGTTCCTCGTGCCGGACGGCACCCGCGCGTCCCTGCTGTGGTGCGGCGCCGCCGCCACGCTCGCGGCCGCCCTGACCTCGGGCGAGACGATCCGCCGCGGCCTGCGCGTCGCGCTGCTGGAGGAGCGCGTCGAGCGGCAGATCGCGGACACCGACGTGCTCGCGTACCAGGACCTCCCCGTCGCCCTGCGCAAGCTCACGGCCGGGCGCCTGGAGGACGACCTGATGCCGCCGCCCGACCCCGGCAGCGTCTCCGACCCGCGCCTGACCGCCGCTCACCGCGCGATGTTCCGCGCCATGCTCGACGTGCTGCGCGAGAAGGAGTACCAGCGGGACTCCGGCAAACGCGCCATCGTCAACATCGCGCACCGCATCCAGACGGAGATCCACCGCCTCCAGGGCGAGATCCGCACCATGGAGTTCCGCCACGACACCCCGGAGATGCTCGGCGACCTGATGCGCCTCGAACACGGCATCAACGTGGCGGGCCGCTTCGCCACCTCCCTGTCCGTGCTCGGCGGCGGGCGCCCGATCAGGCGGTGGGAGGAGCCGATCACCCTGTTCGACATCATGCGCGCGGGCAGCGGCCCCATCGTCGAGTACCGCCGCGTGGAGCAGCACCGCGTCATCGAGGTCGCCGTCCCCGGGCACGCCGCCGAGTCGCTGATCATGCTCATCGCCGAACTGCTGGACAACGCGACGCGCTACTCGCCGCCCGGCAGCAGCGTCGTCATGAACAGCGAGGAGGTCGCCCTCGGCATCGAGATCTCCATCGAGGACAAGGGCACCGGGCTCACCGCCGAGTCGCGCAGGCGCGCGGAGTTCCTGCTCCACCAGGGCGTGGACGGCGTGGACCTCACCGACCTCGGCGAGACCGCCCGGATCGGCCTGCGCGTCGCGGGCATCCTCGCCGGGCACTACGGTGTGCGGATCTCGCTGCGCCCCTCCACCTGCGGCGGGGTGCGCTCGGTCGTGTTCCTGCCGGACGAGCTGATCGTCCCCGTCCCGCCGTCGCCGTACGACTCGCCGCCCGGTCCCCCGCAGTCGTCCCCCGCCTGGCCGGGACCGCGCCTCCCTCCCGTCGTCACCGTCGCGGCCACCGGGGCGGACGAGGACGCGCCGGAGTACGAGCTGGGCGCGAACGGGCTGCCGCAGCGCGGGAAGCGCAAGCGGCAGACCGAGATCGTGCCGTCCCGCTGGTCCCGGCCCGCCGCGGACGCGGGCGGCGCGCCGCAGCGGGACCGCCCCGGCGGGACGGCGCCCGGCAGGCCGCCGTCCCGGCCCGCCCAGGCCCCCGGCGGCAACGACACCCGCGCGGCGGCGGACCGCGGCCCCGGTCTGTGGGTGGACGCCTTCTTCGCCGGACTGCGCGCCCCGGAGGACGAGGCGCACCCGGGCGCCCCGGGGCCGGGGGCGTGACCAGGACAGCAAGCAGCGCAGCGCAGCCAGGCAGGTCGGATCGGTGAGGGTGAGACGCACGTGACACAGCGACGGTTCAAGGACATGGACTGGATGCTCAGGGACCTGGCCGCCACGGTCCCCGGCATCCAGCACATCGTGGTCCTGTCGGCGGACGGGCTCTGCATGGCCCAGCACGGCGACGAACGGGACAGCGGCGAACGGCTGGCCGCCGCCGCGTCCGGCATCAAGAGCCTGGCCCGCTCCATCGCCCGCGAACTGCCCGGTGCCGACGAGGAACTGCGCCTGGTCCTGCTCGAACTCGCGGGCGGCTACTTCTACCTCATGTCGGCGGGCGAGCGGTCCTACCTCGCCGTCACCGCCGAACGCACCGTCGATCCGGGGATGGTCAGCCGGGGCATGCGCGACCTGGTCCTGCGCATCGGCGAGCACCTGTCCAGCGGTCCCAGGACCCCCGAGCGGACCGGCCGGTGACACAGCAGGACGGGCCGGGCGGCGGGCGGCCCGTTCCCCTGTACGTCGTCACCGGCGGATGCGGCACGGCGCCCCGGGGGCGCGACCCGCTCGCCCTCGACCTGGTGACGCTCGTCGTCACCAGGACGTCGCCCGTCCCGTCCGGCATGGCACCGGAGGCCGGCGCGCTGCTGCGGGCCTGCCGGTACCCGCTGTCCGCCGCCGAGATCTCCGCGTACCTGGGCCTGCCGTTCGGCGTGCTGACGGTCCTGCTCACCGCGCTGGAGGCCGACGGGCACGTCGAGCTGCGGCAGACGCGCGACGGCCGCCAGGACACCGCCGACACCGACACCGACACCCTGAAGGCGCTGATCGATGGTCTCCAACGGCTCTGAGCACGCCGCGCCGCCCGGCCCCCGCGCGGAGCCGGGCCCCCGCGACCAGGACCTGCTCCCGGCGTCGGCGGAGCGGTCGGTGAAGATCGCGGTCGTCGGCGGCTTCGGCGCGGGGAAGACGACGCTCGTCGGCTCGGTCAGCGAGATCAGGCCGCTGACGACCGAGGAGACCATGACCCGCGACAGCGTCGGCGTGGACGACCTGGCCGGGGTCGCGGACAAGACGGAGACGACCGTCGCGATGGACTTCGGCCGCATCACGATCGACGCGCGGCTGGTGCTCTACCTGTTCGGGACGCCGGGCCAGCAGCGGTTCTGGTTCCTGTGGAACGGCATCCTGGAGGGCGCGCTCGGCGCCGTCGTGCTCGTGGACAGCCGTCGGCTGGCCGACTGCTTCCCGTCGATGGACCGGCTGGAGGAGGACGGCATCCCCTTCGTCGTGGCCGTCAACGTCTTCCCCGACTCGGCCCCGCACCCGCCGGAGGAGCTGCGTGCCGCGCTCGACCTGCCGGGGCACGTACCGCTGATCGCCTGTGACGCGCGGCGGCGCGCGTCGGGCCGGGACGTCCTGCTGACGCTGCTGCGCCACCTCTACGACTCCGCCACCACCGTTCCCGTTCCGGACCATCCATCGCCGGACCACCCATCGGAGGCACCGTGACCGCGTCCCTGCCCGACTCGTTCCCGCCCGGCTCGTCGCTGAACGGCTCGCCCCTCGACCGCCCGCCCGCCGGCTGCCCCGCCCACGCGACCGGTCCCGACGGCTTGCAGCGGCTGTACGGGCCCGCCGCCTCCGAGGACCCGGCGGGGCTGTACGAGCGGCTGCGCCGCGACCACGGGCCGGTGGTGCCCGTCCTGCTGGAGGGCGACGTCCCGGCGTGGCTGGTGATCGGCTACAACGAGGTCCTCGAAGTCGCCCGCAGCCCGCGCCGCTTCAGCCGCGACGGCCGCAACTGGGCCGCCTGGCAGGAGGGCCACGTCGGCAACGGCTCGCCCATCGCGCCCGTGCTGCTGTGGGGCCCCGACTGCACGCACCAGGACGGCGCGGTCCACGAGCGGCTGCGCAGCGCGGTCAACGAGAGCCTGGACCGCTTCGACCGCCGCGGGCTGCGCCGCCACGTGCAGCGGTACGCGCACGGGCTGATCGACCGGTTCGCGGCGGACGGGCGGGCCGAGGTGCTGTCGCAGTACGCGCAGCAGCTGCCGATGCTGGCGCTCACGACGGTGCTCGGGCTGCCGGACGAGGAGGGCCCGCGGCTGGTGGAGGCGAGCCGCCAGCTGCTGATCGGCACGGAGAAGGCGGTCACGGCGGACGCGTACATCCAGGACGCGCTGCGGGCGCTCGTCGCGCGCAAGCACGAGGACCCGGGGCACGACCTGGCGTCCTGGCTGGTGGGGCACCCGGCCGACCTGTCGGACGAGGAGGTCGTCCACCACCTGCGGCTCGTCCTGGTCGCGGGCAACGAGACGACGACCAACCTGATCGTCAACACGCTGCGGGTCGTGCTGACGCACCCGAAGTTCCGCGGCTCGCTGCACGGCGGGCGGATGACGCTCCCGGCCGCCGTCGAGCAGGTGCTGTGGGACGAGCCGCCGATCGCCGTGTGCCCCGGCGGGTTCGCGACGCTGGACGTCGAGCTGGGCGGGCGGCCGATCGCGAAGGGCGACGTGTTACTCCTGGGTCTCGCGGCGGCCAACGCCGACCCGGCCGTACGCCCCACGCCGGGGGCGCCGATGAACGGCAACCGGTCGCACCTCGCGTTCACCAGCGGCCCGCACGAGTGCCCGGGGCAGGACATCGGGCGCGCCATCACGCAGACGGCGATCGAGGTGCTGCTGGCGCGGCTGCCCGACCTGGGGCTGACGGTCGAGCCCGAGGGGCTGAGCTGGACGGCGTCCACGTGGTCGCGGCATCTGGACGCGCTGCCCGTGCGGTTCGGGCCGCGCCCGCCCGAGCGGGAGGCCGACGCGGACGCCGGAGCCGGCGCGGCGGCGGGCGGCACGGCGGGCGGGCCGGGCGCGTGCCCCGACGGTGGTGGCGGCGCGGCCGGTGAGGGCGGCCGGGTCAGGCGCCGCGTGCCGGACCAGGGAACGGCGGCGCCGCGGGCGCGGCGGGGGCTGCGCGCCCTGCTGCGACGGCACTGAGCGCGTCGGCGGCCGGGCCGACGCCCGCGCCGCCGTCCCCGCCCGCGTACCGCGCGGTGACGGAGCCCCAGCGCTGGTTGCCCGCCATCCAGGCGCGCAGCCCGTCGAGGTAACGGGCGAGGGCGGCGCGGCCGTGCGCGTCGAGCCGCCACTGCCCGGCCGCCATGCTCGGCAGGCGGGCGGCCAGCGTCATGAACAGCTCGACACGGTCGCGGACCAGCCCGATCACGTCGTCAAGGGCGCGGGTGCGGGTGCAGTCGCGGGTGCGCTGCCTGATGAGGACGAGGTTGTGCGGGTCGCCCTGCTCCTCCTCCCGTTCGAGGGAGTGCACGTCGTTGCAGAGGAAGACGACATCGCCCGCGCAGCGCGTGAGGAGCTGCACCTCGCGGCTCCAGTACGCGGTGGCGGGGACTTCGAAGTGCCCGGCGCGTTCGATGAGGTCGAAGCACGGCGCGGTGCCGACGGCGTGCCGGCGCAGCGCGATGTAGGCGTTCTCGCCGAGGGGGATGCCGCGCGCCCTGTTGAGGGTCTCCTGCACGTAGGAGCGGAAGAAACGCGCCAGGTTGCCCGCCGCGCGCTTGCGCCACCCGGCGGACATTCCGGCGGCGCTGCGGTGCCACACGTCGGCGTAGGCGCGGGCGACGGGCGCGTCGAGCGCGGGAGGTGTGCCCGGCGGCTGGTACGGGATGACGGCGAGGCCGGTGGCGAATCCGGCCGCCGCCTCGGGGTCGCGGCCGAGCGGCCCGTCGAACTGGTCGTCCAGCGGGAAGCCGAGGCACACGGCGTCCGTGACCAGGTCGAGGTCGTCCGGGGCCGCGTCCGGGTAGGCGTAGGAGGCGAGGTCGGTGAGCCGCCAGTCGCGGTAGCGGTCGAGGGCGGCCTCGCCGGCGACGAGGCCGTGGGCGCGGACCCAGTCCACGTGGTGCTCGCGCGCCCGGTCGGCGCCGGGGTTGCGGTGGACGGGAAAGGGCAGGAAGAAACCGACTGTCTGCGGCATGGCGTGGCTCCCCTTCTCCACCGGACCCGCTTCGGTGGGCAGCTTGTGTTGTGGACAGGGCCGTTGACCGCGCCGTCGACCTCGCCGCCGACCGCGCCGCCGGACGCCCGGCCGGCACGGCGGAGCGGGGTAGCTCTGCCCTCGGGCGCGGGTCCGCAATCCGGCGGCGGCGATCCTGGCCGAATGCCGTAACGCCGGACGGGGGCGGCCGGTTACGGCCGCCACTCCCCCGGGTGCCGCGCGGGGTGACACACGCGGCCGGAGCGGCACCGGCGGTGACGCCGCGCGTTCGCGGTCGCACGGGCCGTCCGCGGCGGCCGGGCCGGAAATCGCCGCGCACGGACGGCCCGCCCATCGCGTCACTCGGACGATTACACTCGGGCGCGTGCCTCAGCTACGACTTGCTCTCCATCAGATCGACTCCACCGTCGGCGATCTGTCCGGCAACGCGGACACCGTCGTCGAACGGACCCGGTACGGCGTGGAGCGCGGCGCGCACCTGGTCGCGTTCCCGGAGATGATGCTGACCGGCTATCCGGTCGAGGACCTGGCGCTGCGCACCTCGTTCGTCGAGGCGAGCCGCACGGCGCTGCGCGACCTGGCGGCCAGGCTGCGGGACGAGGGCCTGGGCGAGGTGCCCGTGGTGCTCGGCTACCTGGACCGGTCGGAGCGTGTGCGCGAGCGCGCGGGCCAGCCCGCGGGGGCGCCGCAGAACGCGGCCGCGGTCCTGTACCGGGGCGAGGTGGCGCTGTCGTTCGCCAAGCACCACCTGCCGAACTACGGGGTCTTCGACGAGTTCCGCTACTTCGTGCCGGGCGACACCATGCCGGTGGTGCGGGTGCGCGGCGTGGACGTGGCGCTGGCCATCTGCGAGGACCTGTGGCAGGACGGCGGCCGGGTCCCGGCGGCCCGCGCGGCGGGCGCGGGCCTGCTGCTGGCCGTCAACGCGTCGCCGTACGAGGTGCACAAGGACGACACGCGTCTGGACCTGGTGCGCAAGCGGGCCGCGGAGGCGGGATGCGCGCTGGCGTACCTGGCGATGTCCGGCGGACAGGACGAGCTGGTCTTCGACGGCGACTCGATCGTGGTGGACAGGAACGGCGAGGTGGTGGCGCGCGGGCCGCAGTTCGCGGAGGAGTCGCTGCTCCTCGACCTGGACCTCCCGGCGGCGGACGGCGCGCCCGCGTCGGGGCTGACGCACGACGGGCTGCGGATCGAGCACCTGACGCTGTCGGCGGAGCCCGTGCCCGCGTACGAGCCGGCGTACCCGGGCGGCCGGGCCGAACCGCTGGACGACGCGGAGGAGATGTACCGCGCGCTCGTCACGGGGCTGGCGGCGTACGTGCGGAAGAACGGCTTCCGGTCGGTGCTGATCGGCCTGTCCGGCGGCATCGACTCGGCGCTGGTCGCCGCCATCGCGTGCGACGCGGTCGGAGCGGAGAACGTGTACGGGCTCGCGATGCCGTCCCGCTACTCGTCGGAGCACTCGCTCGGCGACGCGGGCGAGCTGGCGCGCCGCACGGGGCTGAACCTGCGGACCGTCCCCATCGGACCGATGTTCGACGCGTACATGGCGTCGGTGGAGCTGACGGGCCTCGCGGAGGAGAACCTCCAGTCGCGGCTGCGCGGCACGCTGCTGATGGCCGTCTCGAACCAGGAGGGCCACCTCGTCCTCGCGCCGGGCAACAAGAGCGAGCTGGCCGTGGGCTACTCGACGCTGTACGGCGACTCGGTGGGCGCGTACGGGCCGATCAAGGACCTGTACAAGACGGGCGTCTACCAGCTGGCCCGCTGGCGGAACGCGGCGGCGGCCGCGCGCGGCGAGACCCCGCCGATCCCGGAGAACTCCATCAGCAAGGCGCCGAGCGCCGAGCTGAGCCCCGGGCAGGTGGACTCGGACTCGCTGCCGGACTACGACACGCTGGACCGCGTGCTGGAGCTGTACGTGGACCGCGACCAGGGCCGCGAGCAGATCATCGCGGCCGGGTTCGACCCGGAGCTGGTGACGCGGGTGCTGCGGCTGGTGGACACGGCCGAGTACAAGCGGCGGCAGTACCCGCCGGGGACGAAGATCTCCCCGAAGGGCTTCGGCAAGGACCGCCGCCTCCCCATCACCAACCGCTGGCGCGAGGACGGCCGCCCGAACTGAGGAGAAGCGGCCACGGCTCACCGTGGCCGGCGAGCAGGCGGAAGCCGTCACCCCACGCACGGCACCACAGCTCCCCCGTGGCCGCTGGAGCCGACAAAGGTAAAGCCAAGCAAAATCAAGCACACCCGCCGATAAACCCGCAGGTCACTCACTCTCCTCCCCGCACACGCGGGGGTGTCTCCGCGGCACCGGCCTCGGTGGCGCCCGAGAGGAACTCCTCCCCGCACACGCGGGGGTGTCTCCGCACGCCGCGAGTACCTGATGCGCGCGGAATACTCCTCCCCGCACACGCGGGGGTGTCTCCCCACGGCCGTTCCTGTGCCCAGCGGCGCAGGCGGCAGCGCGTAGCTGCCGGAGCGGCGTCCCTGCCGGTCGGCCCGTCCAAGCCACGGCGGGCCGCCGACCTGCGCAGCAGGCTCGGGACCGCGCGGTGCGGAGACCGACCGCCGCAGCGACGGCGAGGGTTCGGTGGGCAGCGCCCGGCGGGCCGTGTGACGACCGCCCGGCATGTGACGTGCCCCCTGTCACCACGGCGGACTGCCTACCGGGCGGCGGGGGCAGGTGGTCAGAAGCCGGGGGCGCCCCAGATGGGGAACCAGCGGGTCAGGTCCGGTTCGATCTTCAGGTCGTCCGCCAGGACGCCCCGTATCCGCAGCTCCAGCCCGTTGTCCCGGCGCTCGGCGGTCCCGGCCAGAGGCGCGAACGGGTAGAACGTGCCGCGCTTGTAGAGGTAGACGAGGCCCAGCGGGGCCGCGTCGGCCGCCGCGCGGAAGCCGACCATGGAGCACAGCAGCTGCGGCCCGAAGCCCGACTCCTGGAGCAGGGTGTTCACCGCGTGCAGGTCGTTGACCAGCGACGCGACGTCGTCCGGGGCGTGCCGGGCGAGGACCCAGGTGTAGCCGTACGAGTCCTGGCTGAACTCGACGGGCGTCCCGCCGGTCGCGGTGTCGGCGTCGAGCAGCGCCCGCACCTCGTCGCGTACGCGGTCGAAGGCGCCGCCCTCCACGCTCGCGAAGCACACCGAGCCCAGGCCGGTCGGCACGAAGCCGGCCGCCGCCTGGAGCGTCACGGCCGCCGACGGGACGGCGAACAGCTGGTCGAGGTCCGGTTTGGCCGGTCGGCTCCGGCCGAGGATCACG
Organism: Streptomyces sp. MS19; assembly: GCF_047200595.1. Taxonomy (NCBI): domain Bacteria; kingdom Bacillati; phylum Actinomycetota; class Actinomycetes; order Kitasatosporales; family Streptomycetaceae; genus Streptomyces; species Streptomyces sp. MS19. The sequence goes on from NZ_JBJZOH010000002.1 coordinate 177,316, forward strand.
TCGAGGATGCCCACGGGGCGCCGCTCCTTCCGTGCCGTGCGGGTGTCCTGGTCGTCACGGCCGTCCCAGTTCGCCGGAGAGCCTGGCCAGCCGGTCGAGCCGCTGCTGGAGCGTGGGGTGCGAGGAGAGCAGCCTGCTCAGGCTCTCGCCGGTGACGGCCGGGGCGAAGAAGAAGGCGTTGAACGGCTCGGCCTGCCGCAGGTCGCGGGTCGGTATGCGGCTCATCTGCCCCGACACCTTGGTCAGCGCGGAGGCCAGCGCCGAGGGGCGGCCGGTCAGCAGGGCGCCCGCGCGGTCGGCGGACAGCTCGCGGTAGCGGGACAGCAGCCGTGTCAGCAGGAAGCTGATCACGTAGACGACGGCGCTGATCAGCGGGATGAGGACGAGAGCGAGGTTCTGGTTGTTCCGCGACCGGCCGAGACCGGTCCACAGGGCCATCCGGGTGATGAGCCCGGCGAGGACGCCGAGGAACCCGGCGATGGTCATCACGGCCACGTCGCGATGGGCGACGTGCGACAGCTCGTGTGCCAGAACGCCCTCCAGCTCGTCGGGCTCCAGGCGGCGCAGCAGCCCGGTCGTGGCGCAGACCAGGGACTTCTTCCGGCTGCGGCCGGTCGCGAAGGCGTTCGGCACGTCGGTGCGGGCGATGGCCACGCGGGGCTTCGGCATGTCGGCGAGGGCGCACAGGCGGTCCACGGCCCCGTGCAGCTCGGGCGCCTCCTGCGGGGTGACCTCGCGGGCGCCCATGCTGAACGCGGCGATCCGGTCGCTGAACCAGAACTGGGCGACGAACACTCCGCCGGCGATCAGCACGATCAGCGGCCACGCCTTGCCGAGGGCCACGATCAGGACGCCGACGAAGACGACGTAGAGCAGGCCGATGAAGAACATGGTCAGGACCATGCGGTTCGTGAGCCCCCGGTCGGGGGCGAAGCGGGTACGCGCCATGCGCTCTGTCGTCTCCTCCCGGCGTCGCCCGGTGCGGCGGCGCCGTTTCCCGGCTACCCGTGCCACCTCAAACGTACGGCAGGTGGCATAAAGGCGGCAGAAGGAACGGTCCGGGGCGGGGGCGGCGGGAGGGCGGCGTCAGGAGGGTCAGGGATTGACGCGGGCGGCCACCGGGAGGTGGTCGCTGCCCGTTCCCGGCAGCGTCCACGACGAGACGGGTTCGAGGTCGCGCACCAGGATCTGGTCGATCCTGGCCATGGGGAACCCGGCGGGCCAGGAGAAGCCGAAACCGGCGCCCGCCGCACCCTGGGTGGAGCGCAGCTGGGACGTGAGCGGGGCGAGCGCGCCGTCGTTCATCGTGCCGTTGAGGTCGCCGAGGAGGATCGCGCGCCCCTGCCGCTCGGCGGAGACGGCGCCGCCGAGCAGCTCGGCGGCGCGGTCGCGCTGCTCGGCCGTGAACCCGGCCCGGAACTGCACGCGGACCGACGGCAGGTGCGCGACGAAGACGGCGACGTCGCCGAAGTCGGTGGTGACGGTCGCCCGCATGGCGCGCGTCCAGCCCATGCCGATGTCCACGGGCTCGCTCTCGCCCATCGGGTAGCGGCTCCACAGCCCTACCGTCCCCTGCACGGCGTGGTACGGGTAGTCGGCGGCCAGGGCGTCCTCGTACTCGGCGACCGTCTCGTTCGGCAGTTCCTGGAGGGCGATGAGGTCGGCGTCGGAGGCGGCGAGCTGCCGCGCCGTCGCCGCCGGGTCGGCGTTGTCGGCGTCCACGTTGTGGCTGACGACCATCAGGGCGCCGCCCGAGCCGGTCTTGTCCAGCAGCAGGCCGCCGAAGAGGTTCAGCCAGACCAGGAGCGGCACCAGCAGCGCCGCGACGGCCGTGAGCGAGCGCCGCAGCACGGCGCACAGCACCAGCACGGGGACCAGGAGGCCGACCCACGGCAGGAAGGTCTGGAGGAGGCTGCCGAGGTTGCCGATACGGTTCGGCACGCGCGAGTGGAGCGTCATCAGCAGCGCGAGGGCGAGCGCGAAGGCCGCAGGCCACCAGCCCCGGCGCCAGCGGCCCGTGCGGTCGCTCCAGCGCGCTCTGCCACGCCCGGTGTCGTCAGCGGGGTCGGCGGCGGCGTCGGCGGGAACGGTCTCGTCGCCCCCGCCTCCCTCGCCCTGCTGCGTACCGGAGGTGTCCACGCCTGTCATCCACTGCCCTCGCTGACCGTCGTGCCGTAGCCCGGGACCCTACGCGAGCCCCGGCTGCGGGCGCAGCACAAGAAGGTCACGGCGGTGCTCGGGGTGGGTTCCGTTATATCAGCCTTGCCAGGGCGCGCAGTTGTCGGTGGAGGGCGTGCGGTACCGGGCCCCGCGCGACCCCCCTTCCGGGCACCGGCGGTCGGTGCGACGATGGAAGCCGATCCGGGGACGCCGCCTGGCGCTTCGAGACGACAGGAACAGGAGCAGCGTGATGACGCAGCGCACGCATGCCGGCACGCCGGCCGACCGGTCGGCGACACCGGCCCTCTACGGCGGCCGGAGCAGCCGTCGGGTGACCGTACGTGACATCGCCGCGGCCAAGGCGCGGGGCGAGAAGTGGCCGATGCTGACCGCCTACGACGCGATGACGGCCTCGGTCTTCGACGAGGCGGGCATCCCCGTGATGCTCGTCGGCGACTCGATGGGCAACGCGCACCTCGGGTACGACAGCACGGTCCCGGTGACGCTGGAGCAGATGACGATGCTGTCGGCCGCCGTGGTGCGCGGCACGCGGCGTGCGCTGATCGTCGCGGACCTCCCGTTCGGCTCGTACCAGGAGAGCGCGACGCAGGCACTGCGCAGCGCGACGCACCTGGTCAAGGAGGCCGGTGTCGGCGCGGTGAAGCTGGAGGGCGGCGAGCGTTCCGCCGACCAGATCCGGCTGCTGGTCGAGGCGGGCATCCCGGTGATGGCGCACGTGGGGCTGACGCCGCAGTCCGTGCACGCCTTCGGCGGCCACCCCGTGCAGGGGCGCGGCGAGGAGGCGGCGCAGCAGCTGCTGCGGGACGCGAAGGCGGTACAGGGCGCGGGCGCGTTCGCGGTGGTACTCGAACTGGTGACGGCGGAGCTGGCGGCGGAGGTCACGCGCAGCCTGCACATCCCGACGGTGGGCATCGGCGCGGGGGCGGCGTGTGACGCGCAGGTCCTGGTGTGGACGGACATGGCCGGGATGACGGACTGGCCCGGCGGGCGGACGCCGCGGTTCGTGAAGGAGTACGCGCAGCTGCGGACGGCGCTCGGCGACGCGGCGCGGTCGTTCGCCGAGGACGTGGTGGGCGGCGTGTACCCGGCGGAGGAGCACAGCTTCCACTGAGCCGCGGTGTGGTACGGCACGGGCCGCCCCCGTTCCGCGTGGTGCGGGGCGGGGGGCGGTGCCGCCGGACGGCGTGATCAGGCGGTGCGGCGCGGTGCCAGGGCCCTGGCGCGGCGCGCGTAGTACCAGCCCATGTTGGACGCCACGCCCGCCATCAGCACCCAGACGATGCCGAGCCAGTTGCCCTGGACGAAGGACACGACGGCCGCGGCGACGGTCAGGGCGCAGACGAGCAGGGCGTAACCGGCGAGGCGGCGGGCGCGCCTGGCCGTCGCGGCGGCGGCCGGGTCGCTGGTCGCGGGGGCGGCGGGGGGCATGGGGCGGCTCCGTGGTCGGGGGGAGGGGGCGGGCTGGTCAGACGTCGGTGACGCGGAGCCCGGCGTGGGCCTTGTACCGGCGGTTGACGGAGATCAGGTTGGCGACGAGCGACTCGACCTGGTGCGCGTTCCGCAGCCGTCCGGCGAAGACGCCCCGCATGCCGGGGATGCGTCCGGCGAGCGCCTGGACGATCTCGCAGTCGGCGCGCTTCTCGCCGAGGACCATCACGTCGGTGTCGATCTTCTCGACGGCCGGGTCCTGGAGCAGGACGGCCGAGAGGTGGTGGAACGCGGCGGTGACCCGGGACTCCGGCAGCAGCGCGGCGGCCTGCTCGGCGGCGCTGCCCTCCTCGGGGACGAGCGCGTAGGCGCCCTGCTTGTCGAAGCCGAGCGGGTTGACGCAGTCCACGACGAGCTTGCCCGCCAGTTCGCCGCGCAGGCTCTCCAGGACGGCGCGGTGGCCGTCCCAGGGGACGGCGACGATCACGACATCGCTCCCCGCGGCGCAGCCGGCGTTGTCGAGGCCGCGTACGCCGTGGCCGATCTCCTCGGCCGCCGAGGCGGCGCGGTCGGCGGCGCGCGAGCCGATGATCACCTGCTGGCCGGCGCGGGCGAGGCGGTAGGCCAGGCCACGGCCCTGGTCGCCGGTGCCGCCGAGCACGCCGACGACGAGGGAGGAGACGTCCGGGAGGTCCCAGGGGTCCTTGGGGGCAGCAGTCGCAGTCATGGGGAAATCCTCCCACTGCGCCCGCCCTGGCGGGCGGCGGGGCGGCGGGGCGGGGGCGACTGCGTGCACTTGCCCGTCCCGCGCCCCGCGCCGCGTACGGGCGGTCTACGCGTCGCCGTCCCCGCCGTGGCCGCCGAAGCCGCCGCCGAAGTCCACCGGGCCGTCGTCGTCGCCGTCCTTGCGGCCGGGGGGCCGGTCGTCCGGGTCGGGGTCGTTCCAGCGGCGGTCGTTGCGCCAGTTCTCGTTGCGCTCGCGGGCGAGGTCCATGGCGTGCTCGGCCTCGTCGCGGGTGGCGTACGGGCCGAGGCGGTCCTTGGCCGGGCAGTCGGGGCCTTCCTCGACCTTCTGGTGGCGGATGCAGTAGAACCACTCGCCTTCGCCGCCGGTGGTCCTGTTCCTGAAGATGCGTCCGAAGTTGGGGGCCATTCCTTCATCCTGCCCGCCCGTAGACTCGCATGCATGTCTGGCCAGTCTCTTCTCGTTCCCGGCAAGATCTCCCCTCCGCGCAGCGTCCCGCAGGCCGTCCCGCGCCCCGAGTACGTGGGCCGGAAGGCGCCCGCGCCGTACAGAGGCCCGCACGTTCAGGACGCGGAGACCATTCTGCGGATGCGCGAGGCCGGGCGGATCGCGGCGCGTGCGATGGCGGAGGCGGCGCGGCACATCGCGCCCGGCGTGACCACGGACGAGCTGGACGCGGTGGCGCACGCCTACCTGTGCGACCACGGCGCGTACCCCTCGACGCTCGGCTACCGGGGCTTCCCCAAGTCGCTGTGCACTTCCGTGAACGAGGTCATCTGCCACGGCATCCCCGACTCGACCGTGCTGCGGGCGGGCGACATCGTCAACCTGGACGTCACCGCCTTCGTGGGCGGTGTCCACGGCGACACCAACGCGACCTATCTCGTCGGCGGCGAGGAGGCGGTGGACGAGGAGTCGCGGCTGCTGGTGGAGCGCACCCGGGAGGCGCTCGCCCGGTCGATCAAGGCGGTGCGGCCCGGCCGCCGGATCAATGTGATCGGCCGTGTGATCGAGGCGTACGCCCGGCGGTTCGGGTACGGCGTGGTGCGCGACTTCACCGGACACGGCATCAACACCGCGTTCCACTCCGGCCTGATCATCCCCCACTACGACGACCCGAACGCGACGACCGAGCTGGTCCCCGGCATGACGTTCACCATCGAGCCGATGCTGACGCTGGGCACGCACGAGTGGGAGATGTGGGAGGACAACTGGACCGTCGTCACGCGGGACCTGCGGCGCACGGCCCAGTTCGAGCACACACTCGTGGTGACGGATTCCGGCGCGGATGTCCTCACACTGCCCTGACCGCGCGGTCACCACGGGATGGACACAACCTTGACTTAGGCAAGCCTAAGTAGACACCATGGCGGAGCGCGGCAGCCTGTCGCGTTCCGACCGGTTGCCTTCCGGAGGTCCCACATGTCCGCGCTCTCCGCCGCGCCCGCGGCCGTCCCGTTCTCCGTCCAGATCCGTGAGACCTCGCACGCCCAGCACACGGAGGCCGAGACCTCCGCGTTCATGAGCCGGCTGCTCGGCGGGGAGCTGGGCGTGGAGGCGTTCCGCCGCTACACCGAGCAGCTGTGGTTCGTGTACCGGGCGCTGGAAGGGACGGCGGACCGGCTGGCGGACGACCCGGTGGCGGGCCCGTTCATCCGCCCCGAGCTGTTCCGCTCCACCGCGCTCGGCCGGGACCTGGACCACCTGCACGGCGGCGCGGACTGGCGGACGGCGCTGCGCCCGCTGCCCGCGACCGAGCGGTACGCGGCGCGGATCATGGAGGTCGCGCGCGACTGGCCCGGCGGGTACGTGGCGCACCACTACACGCGCTACCTGGGTGACCTCTCCGGCGGCCAGGTCATCAGGAGCACGGCGGAGAAGCTGTGGGGCTTCGCGCGCAAGGGCGACGGGGTGCGGTTCTACGTCTTCGAGGAGATCGCGAACCCGGCGGCGTTCAAGCGCGACTACCGCTCCTGGCTCGACGGCGTACCGGCCGACGAGGCGGAGCGGCTGCGGATAGCCGACGAGTGCAAGCATGCCTTCGCGCTGAACACCGCGCTCTTCGGAGACCTGCTTTCCGGTGACTTTTCACGATAAGCGCGTTTTCTCCTTGGGTGAGCTGTGCGGGCGCGGGAGGCTGAGGTCTCCTTCCGCGCCGCATCCCCGAGGAGTACGTCCTGGGCACGTCCATCCGCAGGGCACGGACACCCGTGTACTGCGTCATCACGGTCCTGCTGGCAACGGCCTGCGGCGGCTCGGGTGACGGTTCGGCAGCGGTCGAGCCCCGGGCGGTCGGTCCGGCGAAAGGTTCCGTCACCTGGTACGCCATCAACTTCGGTCCTGAGGGGCTTCCCCAGAAACTGATCGACGCGTTCGAGGACAAGCACCCCGGCATCACGGTCGAGTACCAGCCGGCGCCGAACAACACCGACACCATGCGGGCGACCCTGACCACCGAGATCTCGGGTGGTTCGAGCGCCATCGACATCTACAACGGCGACATCGTGTGGCCGGCGCAGTTCGGCGACGCCTCGCTGGCCATGCCGCTGGACGCGCACCTGCCCGACGACTACTGGGACCGCTTCCCCGAGGAGCGCGCCCGGACCACCGAGTACAACGGCGAGCACCTGGCCGCGCCGCTGTACAGCGACGCCGGGTTCCTCTATTACCGCAAGGACCTGCTGGAGAAGCACGACCTGCCGGTCCCGAAGACCTGGGAGGAGCTGGCCGAGACGGCGGCGAAGCTCCAGGACGCGGGCGACGTGCGCTACGGCTACGTCGGCCAGTGGGCGAACTACGAGGGGCTGACCGTCAACTGGACGGAGATGTCGGCCGCGGCCGGCGGCAGGACCGTTTCAGCAGACGGCGAGCGGCCCGCGATCGACTCGGACACCAACGCCCGTGTCCTCGGCTTCATGCGGGACATGATCAAGGACGGCGTGGCCCCCTCGGCGACCACGAGTTTCCAGGAGCCCCAGTCCCTCCAGACCTTCCTGGAGGGCGACGCCGCCTTCCACCGCAACTGGGCGCACGGCCTGGGCGAGTCCGACAACCCCGAGGTCTCGCACGTCGTCGGAAAGGTCGGCATGTCGCCGCTGCCCTCGTTCGAGGGCACGGACGGCCCCGGCCCCTCCGCCTCCGGCGGCTGGAACATGATGGTCAACCCGCACAGCGACGCCCTGGGCGCGTCCCTGGCGTTCCTGGAGTGGATGACCGGCCCCGACGCCCAGCGCATCCTCGCGGAGAACGGGGTGATCCCCGCACTCGACGAGGTACTGAACGACCGCGGCCTCCAGCAGGACAACCCGGCGCTCGCCGCCGCGGCCGACGTCCCCGTGGTCTCCCGCCCCTCGGACACGCCGCGCTACCCCCAGGTCAGCCACGGCGTCTACACCAACCTCAACGGCGCCCTGGCCGGCTCCGTCACCCCGCGGGAGGCGCTGGGGGCGGCGTCGGACGAGATCAGACGAGCACTCAACGGCCGGGCGCTGTGAAGACCACCGGCCGGGCGGACGCCCGCGGGCGGCGCCCCGGACACGAGGAGACCCCGTGAGCGACGACGTCCCCGAGGGCACGCCCCCGGCCGGAGGACCACCGGAGGAGGAGGCCGGCAGCACCGCCTACGTGCCGCGCCACGTCTCCACCGGCGGCAACAGCACGACGGGCAGCCACACGGCGGGCAGCACGGTCGCGACCGGCGAGCCGCCGGACGGCGGGAGCAGGCAGCGCCCCGGCCGGCACAACTCGGCGCTGGAGCGCCGCTTCGCCCGCATGGGCTGGATCTTCGCGTCGCCCGCGCTGCTGGTGGTGCTGGCCGTGACGCTCTTCCCGATCGCCTTCTCGGTCGCGATGAGCCTGAGCAACGTGTCGGTCTCGTCGGACGGCTTCCGGCTCTCCGGCGTCACGACCGACAACTACTCGCTGCTGCTGGGCTCGGCGCGCTGGCAGCACGCGCTGGTGTTCACGGTGCTGTACACGGTCGGCACGGTCGTCGCGGAGCTGGTGCTCGGCACGGTCATCGCGCTCGTCCTCGAACGGCTGTCCGGCAGCCGCGGCTGGATGATGGCGCTGCTGCTCCTGCCCTGGGCGATGATCACCGTCGTCTCCGCGCAGCTGTGGGCGTACATGTACAACGGCGTGTACGGCGTGCTGACGGCGATGTCGAACGGGCTGACGGGCGAGCCGCGCCAGTTCCTCGGCACGCCGTTCCCGGCGATCCTGTCCATGGCCGCCGCGGACGTGTGGAAGACGACGCCGTTCGTCGCCATCATCGTGCTCGCGGGCCTGATGATGCTGCCGACCGACGTGGTGGAGGCGGCGCGCGTGGACGGCGCCGGCTCGTGGACGGCCTTCTGGCGGGTGCGGCTGCCGCTGCTGCGGCCCGCGCTGACGATCGCCGTCCTCTTCCGCATTCTCCAGGCCTTCGGCATCTTCGACCTGCCGTTCGTCCTCACCGGCGGCGGGCCCGGGGACGCGACGGAGTCGCTGGCGCTGCTCGGCTGGCAGGTGATGTTCACCAACCTGGACTTCGGCCCGGGGGCGGCGGTCGCGGCCAGTACGGCGGCGCTGGTGCTGGTGGGCTGCCTGCTGTTCCTGCGGGCGTTCCGCGCGCGGGTGGGCGACGAGGAGACCACCGCGTGAACGCCCCCCGCCGCGCCGCCCCCGCCCGGCCCGCCGTCCGTACCGCCGTCTCGAAGGGACCCCTGTCATGACGCCGCTGCCACGCCTCAGGGTGCGGTTCACCTGGGTCCACCTCGCCGCGCTGGTGATCGCCGCGTTCGTCGCCGCGCCGCTGTACTGGATGGCCGCCAGCTCGCTGAAGCCGCAGACCGAGATCGGCGCCAACCCGCCCACGGTCTGGCCCGACCAGGCGACCTGGTCCAACTACCGGGACGCGTTCGTCGAGAACAACTTCGGGACCTACCTGCTCAATTCGGCGGTCGTGTCCATCGTGGCGACGATCGTGGTGCTCGGCCTGAGCACGTTCGCCGGGTACGCGCTGGCGCGGCTGCCCCTGCGCGGCAAGGCGCCGATCATGATCTCGCTGCTGATGATCTCGCTGTTCCCGACCATCGCGCTGGCCGCGCCGCTGTTCCTCCTGATGCGCGAACTTGGCTGGCTGAACAGCTACCAGGGCCTGATCCTCGTCTACACGGCGCTCAACGTACCGTTTGCCGTATGGATTCTTCGGAACTTCTTTCTGGGAATCCCCAAGGAGATGGAGGAGGTCGCGTGGATGGACGGCGCTTCGCCCCTGCGGACCGTGCTCTCCGTGATCCTGCCGCAGGCCGCGCCCGGGGTCTTCACCGCGGCCATCTTCACCTTCACGGCGTGCTGGACCGAGTTCCTCATCGCGCTGACGCTCAACACGGCCGACAGCTACCGCACGATGCCGGTGGGACTCGCCCTGTTCGGCAGCCAGTTCACCGTGCCGTACGGGACGATCTTCGCCGCCGCCACCGTCTCGGTGCTGCCGATCGCCCTGCTCGTCCTGATCTTCCGCCGTGCCGTGGTCTCCGGGCTGACCGCGGGAGCCGTGAAGGGCTGACCCGCACCCGCACGCCCCGTTCCCTCACGAATGAGGTTCGCCATGCCGCCCCCGCACAGCACCCCGTCCTGGCTGGCCGACGCCGTCCTCTACCAGATCTATCCGCAGAGCTTCGCCGACTCGGACGGTGACGGCGTCGGCGACTTCGCCGGGATCACGGCGCGCCTGGACCACCTTGCCTGGCTGGGCGTCAACGCCGTCTGGCTGAACCCCTGTTTTGCCTCCCCGTTCCGCGACGCGGGCTACGACGTGTCCGACTACCTGTCGGTCGCGCCCAGGTACGGCACGGACGAGGACCTCGCCGCACTGGTCGCGGCCGCCAAGGAGCGCGGCATCCGCGTGCTCCTCGACCTGGTCGCCGGGCACACCTCGGACGAGCACCCGTGGTTCCGCGCGGCGGCGGACGACCCGTCGGACGGCCGCTACATCTGGGCCGAGGGGCGGCCGCCCGGCTTCGTCCCCTCCCCCGGCAGCCGCGCCGGCAGCTACCTGCCGAACTTCTTCGACAGCCAGCCCGCCCTCAACTTCGGCTACGCGCGCACCGATCCGGCCGAGCCGTGGCGGCAGCCGGTGGACGCGCCGGGACCGCTCGCCAACCGCGCGGCGCTGCGCGAGATCATGGACCACTGGCTGCGCCTCGGCCTGGCCGGGTTCCGCGTGGACATGGCGCACTCGCTCGTCAAGGACGACCCCGACCTGGTCGAGACCGGCAAGCTGTGGACCGAGCTGCGCGCCTGGCTGGACGAGGCCCACCCGGAGGCCGCGCTGCTCGCCGAGTGGGGCGACCCGGCCGTGTCGGTGCCCGCCGGGTTCCACGCGGACTTCTTCCTCCAGTTCGGCGGCCCGTCCGACGGGCTGCCGCTGCGGTCGCTGTGGAACAACGGGACCGGCACGGTGGACACGAGGTGGGAGCCGCGTGCCCCGTACTTCGGCGCGGACGGCGGCGGCTCGGCGGGCCCGTTCGTCACGGCCTGGCAGTCCGTCACCGCCGTGATCGGCGACCGGGGCTTCACCACGCTGCCGACCGCCAACCACGACTTCTCCCGGCTGTGCTGCGGCCCGCGCACCGCCGGGCAGCTGCCCGCCGCGTTCGCCTTCCAGATGACGTGGCCGACGCTGCCCGCCGTCTACTACGGCGACGAGATCGGCATGCGCTACATCCCGGGCCTGCCCGACCACGAGGGCAGCGTCCTTGGTCCTGAGTACAACCGGGCCGGATCGCGGACGCCGATGCAGTGGGACGACTCTCCCAATGCCGGGTTCTCCACCGCCCCGGCCGACAAGCTGTACCTGCCGCTCGACCCCGACCCGGGGCGTCCCACGGTCGCCGCGCAGCGGGCCGACGCGGGGTCGCTGCTGCACCTGGTGCGGCGGCTGATCGCGCTGCGCAAGGCGACGCCGGAACTGGGCACGAGCGGCTCGGTCAAGGTCCTTCACACCGGCTACCCGCTGGTGTACGTGCGCGGGGACCGCTACCTCGTGGTCGTCAACCCGCGCCGCGACGCCGCCTCGCTCGACCTGCCGCGCCCGACGCTGGCGTCGGCCCGCCCGGTGGAGGGCGCGGGCGTGACGGTGGACGAGGACGGCATCCGCGCGGACGGCTTCGCCTGGGCCGTCCTCGACCTGGCCTGACGGTAAGGAACCGCACGGGACGGGTACGCGCCGGAGCGCGCGTACCCGTCCGCTCCCTCAGCGGCCGGTGGTCAGGACCATGCGGAAACGGGCGTCGCCCGCCGTCATCCTGGCGAACGCCTCCCCCGCCTCCGCGAGCGGCCGCGTCTCGATCCACGGGTGCACGCCGTTGCGGGCGGCGAAGCGCAGCGTGTCCTGGGTGTCGAGCGACGTGCCGGACGCGTGGGCGTGGACCGTGCGGTTGTTGACCAGCAGGGTGGCCGGGCTGAGGTCCAGGGGCTCCTGGGTGATGCCGACGAGGATCAGCTGCCCGCGCCGCCCGAGTCCTGGGACGGCGGCCGACATGACGGCGGCGTTGTTGACCGTGGCGAGGACGACGCGGGCGCCGCCGAGGCGGCGCAGGGCCTCGCCGATGTCCTCGCGCGTGCTGTCCACGTAGTGCTGCGCGCCCAGTTCGCGGGCGAGGGCGCCCTTCTCCTCGCCGCGCGCGACCGCGATCGTCTCGAAGCCCATGGCGGCGGCGAACTGCACCCCGAGGTGCCCGAGGCCGCCGAGCCCGAGGACGGCGACCGTGTCGTCGGGGCGCGCGGCGCTGCGGCGCAGCGCGTTGTAGACGGTCACGCCGGCGCACGCCAGGGGCGCGGCCTGGGCGCTCGGCAGGTCGTCGGGGATCGCGGCGAGGGCGGCGGCGGGGACGTTGACGGTCTCGGCGTAGCCGCCGGGGTAGGCGACGCCGGGGATGCGCAGCTCGGGGCAGAGGATGCCGTCCCCGGCGCGGCAGGCGTCGCAGTGTCCGCAGCTGCCGCCGAACCAGCCGACCGCCACCCGGTCCCCCACATCCCAGCCGGTGACCAGCCCGCCGAGGGCATCGACGCGCCCGGCGATCTCGTGGCCGGGCGTGAGCGGGAAGGTCACGCCGGGCAGCTGCCCGGCGGCCATCGCGGCGTCCGAGTTGCACACCCCGCACGCCTCGACGGCGACCCGCACATCATTCGGCCCAGGCTCCGGCGTCTCCGCCTCGACGAGGCCGAAGTCTCCTCCGGCGGAGGGGATCTGCACTGCGCGGTGACGAGCCATGGGGGTGCCCTTCGCATGGGGGAACGGGATGACGCCTCCCACTATCCGCACGCATCCCGCCACCACCCGGGACCCCTGTCCACCACCGACGACGCACCACCCGTACGGCGGGTGTCAGTCGATCAGCAGGACGAGCTTCCCCTTCACGTGGCCTTCCTCCCCGGCGCGGTGGGCCTCCGCGATCTCGGTGAGGGGGAACGTGCCCGCGACGCGGAGGGTGAAGCGGCCCGCCTCGACCAGTTCGCCGATCGAGGCGAGGGCGTGGAGCGCGCGGCCGGTGTCGCCCCGGCTGAACGTCACCCCGTGCTCCCGCGCGCCCGTGAAGTCGGCGAGCGTCACGACGTGCCCGGGGCCGCCCGCCAGTCCGATCAGTTCGGGCAGCACGCCGCTCCCGGCCACGTCGAGCGCCAGGTCCACGCCGTCAGGCGCGAGCGCGCGGACGCGGTCGGCGAGCCCTGGGCCGTACGCGACGGGCTCGGCGCCGAGGGCACGCAGGTGGTCGTGGTTCGCGGGGCTCGCCGTGCCGATGACGCGGGCGCCGCGCGCCACGGCGAGCTGGACGGCCGCGCTGCCGACGCTGCCGGAGGCGCCGTTGACGAGCAGGGTGCCGCCGTTCCTGACGCCGAGCTGGTCGAGCGCGCGGGTGGCCGTCTCGACGGCGGCGGGCAGCGCGGCGGCGGCCGGGAAGCCGAGGGACGGCGGGATCGGCGCGTAGGAGGACAGCACCGCGTACTCCGCCTGGGCGGCGCCCTCGGCGCAGAAGCCGAACACGCGGTCGCCGACCGCCGCGTCCGTGACGCCCTCGCCGACCTCGTCCACGACCCCGGCCGCCTCGTAGCCCAGGGTCTGCGGGAGTTCCTCGTCCATCAGCCCCTGGCGCTTCTTCCAGTCGCTCGCGTTGACCCCGGCCGCGCGGACCGCGATCCGCACCTCGCCGGGGCCCGCGTGCGGTTCCGGCAGGTCCGCGATCTCCAGCACCTCGGGACCGCCGAACCTGCGGAAACGTGCCGCCTTCATCGTCCGTTCCTTTCGCCGCGCCCACCTTCCCACCCCGCGGGGGCTTGCCTTCGAGCGCACTCCAGCGGCGAGACTGCGTACATGAGTACGACACAGACGGCCCGCACGCTCGGGCGCAGCGGTATCGAGGTCAGCGCCCTGGGGTTCGGCTGCTGGGCGATAGGCGGCGAGTGGCACGACTCGTCGGGGAAGCCCCTGGGGTGGGGGCCGGTGGACGACGCGGAGTCCACGCGCGCGATCCACCGCGCGCTCGACCTGGGCGTGACGTTCTTCGACACGGCCGACGTGTACGGCGCGGGGCATTCGGAACGGGTCCTCGGCAAGGCCGTCGCCGGGCGGCGCGACCAGGTGGTGCTGGCGTCCAAATGGGGCTCGGTCTTCGACGAGGCGGCGAAGACGGCGGCGGACGAGCCGGGGCTCACGCCGGAGTACGCGCGGGCGGCGCTCACCGCGACGCTGGGGCGCCTCGGCACGGACTATCTGGACCTGTACCAGCTGCACGTCAACTACGCGCCGCTCGCGGCGGCTGCGGCGCTGCGCGACGTGTGCGAGGAGTTCGTGCGCGAGGGCCTGATCCGTGCCTACGGCTGGTCCACGGACGACCCGGAGCGCGCCAGGCTGTTCGCCGAGGGCCCGCACTGCGCGTCGGTGCAGGTCAACTGCAACGTGTTGCAGGACGCGCCGGAAATGCTGGCGCTGTGCGACGAGTTGGACCTCGCGGCCGTCAACCGGGGGCCGCTCGCGATGGGCCTGCTGACCGGCAAGTACACGGACGCGGCCGTCACGGACAAGGGCGACATCCGGGCGGTGCCGCCGCCGTGGCTGGCGTTCTTCGAGAACGGCCGGGTCGTGCCGGAATGGCAGGCGCGCTTCGAGGCGGTACGGGACATCCTGACCTCGGCCGGCCGCACCCCGGCACAGGGCGCACTCGCCTGGCTGTGGGCACGCAGCCCGCACACGGTCCCGATCCCGGGCATCAGAACGGTGGCCCAGGCGGAACAGAACGCCGGAGCATTGCAGTTCGGCCCACTGACCCCGGCCCAGATGGCAGAGATCGAATCACTGCTCGCCCGCACAGCCTGACCACCCGGCGGACACGGGGGCCGCCGACAACACCTCGGCGGCCCCTCGCCTCAGATCCCGGTGGGGAACTCGTCACGGAGGACGGCGAGGAATGCCCCCCAACCGTTCACCGAGAACGTGAGAACCGGCCCGTCAGGTCCCTTGGAGTCCCTGACAGGAACCACGCCGGACGGCGTGCAGCTCCTGGAGAACTCGACGCACTGCCCACCGTCCGATCCACTGCGGGACGACTTGGCCCACTCGGCGGACGCGAGATCGATACGTGCGGTCATCGGACACACCCCTTCAGATCACGGTCGGGAACCCGCCGTCCCGGACGGCGGTGACGAACGACGCCCACTCAGGCGCGGCGAAGCAAAGGACCGGGCCATCCAGGGACTTGCTGTCCCTGACGGGCACCACACCCGGGAAGTCGCCGGACGCCTCCAGGCAGTCGCCCTGCGCTCCGCTGTAGGAACTCTTACGCCAGGCAGCGTGCGAGGTATCGATGGGGAAGTCGTGCGTCATCTGTCGTCCTTCAAGACGTGCGAGATCCGGTCCCGCGATTGTTGCACCCCGAGTGCGGCTGCTCTCAAGTGCTCGAAATGGTTGTCGTACATCGCCCGGTCCTGGGAGCGCTCCAAATAGTGGCTCCCGGCCTGTCCCTCGATGTACACGACATCCAGGTCACTGCGGATCGGAAACCCGTAGATCACGAACGCGCCCAGCATCCCCACGTGCGCGCCCGCGTCGAACGCGATCACCTGCAACGTGATGTTCGGCCGCTCGGAAGCCTCCAAGAGCGCTTGTAGCTGCTTCGCCATGACAGCCCCGCTGCCGACCACGCGCCGGATCGCCGCCTCGTCCACGATCGCCCGGAGAGTCACCGGGTCCTCGCGCGAGAGCGCCTGATTCTGGCGCTGGAGTTTCACGTCAACCAGTGCGTTCACGGCCTCAGGACTGCTGCCAGGCTGAAGGACCCGCGTGACGGCTCGCGCGTAGTCAGGGGTCTGCAACAAGCCGGGGATCAACGCCAGTTGGTAACTCCGCACCGAGCTGGCCTCTGACTCGAACGCGATCAGGTCGGTGTACTGGCGCGTGAGGACGTCGCTGTACGGCCGCCACCACGTGCGCCGCTTCCCCTGTCTGGCGAACCCTTCCAGGGTGTCGCGGGTCTCCGTGTCGTCCGCCGGAACTCCGTAGAAGTCCAGGAGCGCCCGCACATCCTGTCCGGTCAGCCCGCTTCGGCCTGCCTCGATCCTCGTCATCTTCGACGGGTGCCACCCCATGGCTTCCGCCGTCGCCTCGGACGTGAGTGCCGCGGCCTCCCGGCGGCTGCGCAACTCCATGCCGAGCAGCCGACGAGTCACAGTCGGTTCCGCTGCCAACTTGTCACCTCCCTTGCTCCAGGGCTGGTCACAGTATGTCGCTCAGCGCCGAGCCGCTCACCCGCCCCCCATGAAGTGCAATTGCACTTTTACTGTGATGGTTGCGCTACTCTCAGGCGGGGGAGCATTCGGGGGACGAGCCGCCTGGCGTGGCTCACCGGTGAGGAAAGGGGCAGGAAAGTGGACGGGTTGATGAGGGCGCGCGTGCGGGTGTGCGGTGGCTGGACGTACGTACCGGCGCGGCTGGGTGTGCTGTTGGGTGAGCACGCGGAGGAGCTGCCTCCGGGGGTAGTGCGCTGTGAGCTGGGGGCGCACGGGGAAGGACCGCATCACGCGTACGTGACGGACCTCGACGGGCGGCACACGGGTTCGATCTGGGCGACCTGGCAGGCGGGGCAGCCGCTGGGCGTGACGGTCCTGCCGGACTGCCCCTGCCGCGACGGGGAGCCGGGGGTGAAGGAGCAGGTGTGCTGCTTCTTCGCCGGGCACGGCGGCCCGTGCTCCTGGGACGTGGCCGACCGGCGCGTCGCCTGACAGCGGCCCAGGCCCCGAGGACGCAGGGGGAGCCGTCGGTGGCAAAGCGGCGGCCCCTCTTCTGGTCCCTCCTGCCGGGCAGGTGTCCCGGGTCGCGGACCGGGGTCCGCGGCGGCTGTCTGAGGGCTGTCTGCCGTCGGTCGGTATTCAGTTGGCCCCGTCAGACGATCCGCACAGGGTCGCGCAGTGCCCGAGCTGAAGCCGCTCCATGCGGACCATGCCCCGGCGGTTCTCGCCTTCGAGGTGGTGAACCGTGGTTACTTCGCCGGCTCGGTCGGGGACCGGGGGGATGAGTTCTTCGACCGGTTCGGCGAGTGGTTCGGCGCCGCGCTGGACGAGCAGGTGGGGGGTGTCTGCGCCTTCCACGTGCTCGTCGCCGGGGACGGCTCGGTGCTCGGCGGGTTCAACCTGTACGACCTGGAGGACGGCGACGCCAGGCTCGGCTACCGGGTCGCGGAGCGGGTCGCCGGGCGTGGTGTGGCGACCGCGGCCGTCCGGGAGCTGTGCGGGATCGCGGCCGCGCGGCACGGGCTGCGTACCCTGCGGGCGGCCGCGGCCGACGCCGATGTCGCGTCCCGCAGAGTCCTGGCCAAGGCCGGGTTCGTCCCGGCCGGCCCGGCGGACCCCGCCGATCTCGGCGGCGCGCCGGGCACCTGGTACCGGCGCGGCTAGATCCGCGAGTTGCGCAGTGACTGCCACACCGCGCCGGCCAGTGCCCGTGTCGAGCGGGGGACCGACAGGTGCTCGTGTTTGCGGTACAGCGCCCAGTTGTACTGGACGAGCGACAGCTTGTTGGAGGACAGCGATCCCGCCTGGTGGGCCCGGTACACCGCGAGCGGTTCGGTGAGGCCGCGCGCGTCGTGGCCGTCGCGCATGATGGACAGCCACAGCGCGTAGTCCTGCCGCTTCAGCATTTCCGGCATCAGCCGTGTGCCGAGGGCCGTGCGGTCGTACATGGCGGTCAGCGCGCCGATGTAGTCCCGGACCAGCATCGCGCGGTAGTCCACGTGCTCCCGCGCCGGGACCACGCGCCCGTTCGGGGTGAAGTCCGTGCTCTCACCCGCGTAGTCGGCGTCCATCTTGTAGTAGGAGGTGAACGTCAGCGGCGCGCTGCCCTGCGCGGCGAACGCGACCTGCCGTTCGGTCTTCTCCGGGAGCCACATGTCGTCGCTGTCGAGGAAGGCGACGTAGTCGCCCTTGGCCCGTTCGATGGCGAGGTTGCGCGCGCGGCCCGCGCCGCCGCGTTCGGGCGCCGACCGCGGCAGGACGCGTTCGTCCTGGCGGGCGAACTCCTGGAGCAGGTCCATGGAGTCGTCCGAGGACTGGTCGTCGGTGACCAGCAGCTCCAGGTCGGTGTGGGTCTGCGTGAGCACCGACCGGATCGAGGCGCCGAGGGTGGCTGCCGAGTTGTACACGGGCATCACGACGGACACCAGGGGCACGGCTCTTCTCCTTGTTCGGCCGATGGCGGCGGTCCATTCAAGCAGGAGGAGCGCGGGCGGCGGCTGCCGGGCCGCCCCGTGGTCAGGCGGCCGAAACGGCGGCGCAGGTGCGGAGTTCGGAGGGGGACGCGTTGCCGCCGCTGCACATCACGCCGATGCGGTCGCCGGGGACCCGGTCGCGGTGGGAGAGGACGGCGGCCAGCGCGGTCGCCCCCGCGCCCTCGGCGAGGGTGTGCACGTCCCGCATCATCCGCCACTGCGCGGCGGCGATCTCCTCGTCCGTCACGAGGAGGAAGTCCGCCAGCCCGTCGCGCATCAGGCGCTGGGTGAGGGCGAAGGCGCAGCCGGTGGCGAGGCCCTCGACGCGGGTGCGGTTCGGGCGGGTCAGCAGCTCGCCCGCGCGCCACGAGTCGTGGGCGGCGGGCGATGCCGCCGCCTGGACGGCCACCACGCGGCAGCGCGGCGCCACGGCCGCCGCCGCCAGGCAGGCCGCCGCCGCGCCGCTGCCGCCGCCGACCGGGACGACCACCGTGTCCAGGTCGGGGGCCTGCTCGAACATCTCCAGGTACGCGGTCGCGACGCCCGCGACCAGCTCCGGCTCGTCCCCCGCGCTGACGAGCCGCATGCCGCGCGCGGCGGCGAGCGCCGTGGCGTGGGCGGCGGCCTCGGTCATGTCGGCGCCGTGCTCGACCAGCTCGGCGCCGAGGGCGCGGACGGCGGCGGCCTTGGCCGGGTTGGGGTCGGCCGGCATCACGATGACGCAGGGCGCGCCGAAGCGCGCGGCGGCGTACGCGAGGGACTGCGCGTGGTTGCCCGTCGAGTAGCCGACGATGCCGCGTGCCCGTTCGTCCGGGGACAGCGCGGCGAGGAGGGTGAGGCCGCCGCGCACCTTGAAGGCGCCGGTGGGCTGGACGTTCTCGTGCTTGACGAGCACGGTGGCGCCCACGGCGGCGTCGAGCGCCGGGTAGGACCACATGGGGGTGGGCGGGAGGTGGTCGGCCAGCAGGCGGCGGGCGCGGAGCGCGTCGGTGATGGTCGGTTCTCGCATACCCGCCACGGTGGCATGACCAGTACTGATAGATCCAATGCCCGTTTTCTCGCTTGGCATCGATTCTGTCTATGGATGCGCGTTACGCTGCGAGGATGCTGGATCTGACACGACTGCGGGTGCTCGTCGCCGTCGCCCGGGAGGGGTCCGTCACGGCGGCGGCTGAGGCGCTGCACTACGCGCAGCCCTCCGTGAGCCACCACCTCGCCAAGCTGGAGGCGGAGGTCGGGGTGCCGCTGGTGCGGCGGGCCGGGCGGGGCATCCTGCTGACGGACGCGGCGCGGCTGCTCGTCGCGCGCGCCGAGGAGATCCTGGGCCAGGTGGAGGCGGCGCGGGCCGAGCTGGCGGCGCACGCGGGGCTGCGTACGGGCCGGGTGCGGCTCGCCGCGTTCCCTTCGGCGCTGGCCACGCTGGTGCCGGACGCGGCGGCGCGGCTGGCGGCGGACCACCCGGGGGTGGCGCTGGCGCTGACCGAGGCGGAGCCGCCGGAGGCGCTGACGGCGCTGCGGAACGCGGACGTGGACGCGGCGCTGATATTCGAGCACGACGACCCGCCGCCGGGCGAGCACCGGAACACGACGGTGCTGCCGCTGCTGGACGAGCCGGTGTATGTCGTCACCCCGGCGGAGCGGCGCTGGCCGGGCGCGGCCGCGGACCTGGCGACGTACCGCGCCGAGAACTGGATCGCGGGCTGCGAGCGCTGCCGCCTGCACCTGGTGGCGATGTGCGGCGGGCTCGGCTTCGCGCCGCGCATCACGTTCGAGACGGACGACCATGTGGCGGTGCAGGCGCTGGTGGCGGCCGGTCTCGGCGTGAGCGTGCTGCCGGGGCTCGCGCTGCGGGCGCACCGGCAGGAGGGCGTGCGGATCGACCGGCTGCCGGGTGACCGGCGGCGGATCTCGGTGGCGTACTACGGGGCGCCGCCCGCTCCGGCGCCGGTCGCGGCGTTCGTCGGGGCGCTGACGGCGGCGGTGGCGGCGCGGGCGACGGACTGGCCGTGAGCATTTCCTCTCCTTCCCTTAAATTACCTCAGCGAGGTGTGGCGAGGTAGGTTGAGGTAAGGAAAGGGTCACGAGCGAGAGGTCGCGTGGGGTGGAGCAGCGGTACTACTCGATGGACGAGGTCGCCGGGCTGCTCGGCCTGCACGTCCGCACCGTGCGCGGTTACGTGCGGGACGGGCGGCTGCGGGCGACGCGGGTCGGCAGGCGGTACCGCGTCACGGCGGAGGACCTGGCGGCGTTCACCGGCACCCCGGTCGAGCCGCCCCCGCGCCGCGCGCGGCGCGCCGAGGTGTCCTGCGTCGCGCGGGTCGAGGCGATCGGCCCCGACGAGGCGATCCGCCTCACCAACACGCTGGTGGCCGCCGCCGTCGGCAGGCACGGCCGGGAGAACGCCGACCGGCTGCGGGTGGAGAGCGCGTACGACGAGGAGCGCGGCGAGCTGAAGGTCATCGTCCTGGGCGGTCCGGCGGCCGCCGGGGAACTGCTCGGGATGATCGACCTGCTCGCCCTGGGAGAGGGGACCACGGACCAGTGAGCGACAGGGTCGGGACGATAGCGGGCGTGCAGGTGCTGTTCTGCGCGGCGGACGCGGCGCCGGTGCGTGGCGAGCGGGACGGGACGGACCTGCTGGGGGACGCGTTCGGCCGCGGGGCGACGTGGGTCGTCCTGCCGGTGGCGCGGCTGACGGACGACTTCTTCCGGCTGCGCACGCGCGTGGCGGGCGGGATCGTGCAGAAGTTCGCGCAGTACGGGGTGGGGCTCGCCGTGGTGGGTGACATCTCCGGGCAGGTGGCGGCGAGTTCGGCGCTCGCCGACTTCGTGCGGGAGAGCAACAGGGGCCGCCAGCTGTGGTTCGTGGCGGACGAGGCGGAGTTGACGGCGCGGTTCACGGCGAGGTGACGCGGCGGGCGCCGCGTGCGGGGTGGGTGACGGGAGGGCACCGGTCCCGCACGCGGCGCGGGGCAGCCCGCCCGGTGCGGGGCGGGCTGCCGGGGTGGTGCGGTGTGTCAGGCCGTGCGGCGGCGGGCCGCCGTGCGGCGCAGGACGACGCCGCCCGCCGCGAGGGCGGCCGCCGTGCTCAGCGCGGCGGCGGCGCCGATGCCGGCGCCCGTGCTGGCGAGAGCGCCGCCGGTCGCGCCGCCCTGCGGGGTGACGCCACCGGTGCCACCGGTGCCGCCCGTACCGCCGGTGCCGCCGTTGTCGGAGCCGTCGCCGGGATCGGCCGGGGGCACGGCGGCGTCGTCGCTCAGGGAGACGCGGACGCTGACCGGATCGAGCACGGTACCGG
The DNA here is from genome assembly GCF_047200595.1 of Streptomyces sp. MS19. Taxonomy (NCBI): domain Bacteria; kingdom Bacillati; phylum Actinomycetota; class Actinomycetes; order Kitasatosporales; family Streptomycetaceae; genus Streptomyces; species Streptomyces sp. MS19. The sequence continues at coordinate 198,707 of NZ_JBJZOH010000002.1, forward strand.
CCGGGTACATCGGCGTGCCGTTGTACTCGAACACCTGGGCGCCGTCCGCCGTCAGCGTGGCGGGCAGGGCGTCGAGGACGAGGGTCTCGCCGTCCGCCTCCAGGGCACCAGCGGGCACGTCGAGTTCGGCGACGGTGAGGTCGTCGTACTCGGTGACCTCGCCCGTCTCGGCGTCCGTGGCCGACACGTCGGCGACGAGGGCGCCCTCGGTGCCGTCGATGTCCACGCCGAGGTCGGTGAAGCTCAGGTCGAGCGCGCCGTGGTGGCCGGTGAAGCGGACCGTGCCGTCGAAGGCCGCCTCCAGGGCGGGGGCGTCCTCGTCGTACGCGCCCTCGGCGTTCGGGAAGCTGTAGCCGTTCGCGTTCTCCGTGGCGCCGCCGGTGAGTTCGACGCTGCCGCCCGCGATCGGGCCGGTGATGTAGGAGCGGAACGACTCCTTGACGCCCCAGTCGAGGGTGCCGTCGTGGAGCGTGCCCTGGGGGGCGGGGTCGGCCGGGTCGACGGGGTCAACCGGGTCGGTGGGATCCGTGGGGTCGGTCGGGTCCGTGGGGTCGGTCGGGTCAGTCGGGTCGGTGGGGTCCGTCGGGTCGGTGGGGTCGGTCGGGTCGGTGGGGTCAGTCGGGTCGGTCGGATCGGTCGGGTCCGTGGGATCGGTCGGGTCCGTCGGGTCCTCCTCCACCGGGGAGACCGTCAGCGTCGCCGGGTCGAGCACGGTGCCCTCCGCGTACATCGGCGTGCCGTTGTACTCGAACGCCTCGGCGCCACCCGCCGTCAGCGTCGCGGGGATGTCCGCGAACACCATGGCCCCGCCCTCGCCCGAGCCCGGCTGGACGCCGCTCAGGTCGAGCGTGGCGAACGTGACGTCCTCGGTCGTCTCGCCCGCGACGGTGACGTCCGCGACGATGGCGCCGGACGTGCCCTCGGTCTCGACGCGCAGGTCCGACAGGCCGAGGTCCAGCTCGCCGTGGTGGCCCTCGAAGTGCACGCCGCCCGCGAAGGCGGTGTCCACGCCGTGCGTCGTCAGGTCGTAGCTGCCCGCGCCGTCGGTGAACCGGAAGGTGCCGTCCGCGTTGCGCTCGGCGCCGTCCGAGACGGTGATCGAGCCGTTGGCGATGGGGCCGGCTATGTAGTTGCGGAACGAGGACTTCAGTCCCCAGTCCAGGGTGCCGTCCTCCAGCCCGATGGTGCCGGGCGCGGCCGGTTCGGCGGGCGCGGCGAGCGCCGGGCCGGCGAAGGCGGTCACGCCGAGCACCGTCGCCGTGGCGGCGGCGAGCAGCAGGGATCTGTTCCGGGTCATGACGGGTCGTTCTCCTCGTGTGTGGTGGCGACGCGCGGCGTACGGCGGTTGCGTCGCGTGATGAGTACGGCTGCGGCGGCGATGACGAGCAGCGCGCCCGCGCCGGTCGCGATGACGGTGACGGGGGTGCCGCCGGTGTCGTCCGACGCGTTCTCTGCGTCGGCGGCGGGTTCCGGGTCGGCCGTCGGGGTGGGGTCGGGGGCCTGGGCGTCGGTGGGGTCGCTGCCGAGGTCGGGGAGGGCGGGGAGTTCGGCGCCGTCGTCGAGGGCGACGGCGAGGGTGAGCGGGTCCATCTCGGCGCCCGGCTGGTAGAGGCCGCCGAACGCGTCGGAGCCCTCGTCGGTGAGCGTGGCGGGCACTTCGGCGAGCAGGAGCAGCCCGTCGTCCGGGGTGAGCGCGTCGGTGCCGGCGGGGAACGTGACCAGCGGCTGGTCCTCGGCCGTCCCGTCGCCGGTGGTGATGTCGGCGGCGAGGGTGCCGGTGCCGTCCGCGACGGTGACGGTGACGCCGCCGATCGCCAGGTCCAGGTCCGTGCCGGTGAAGTGGACGGTCCCGGCGAACGCGGCGTCCACCGTGCCGGCTCCGGGGTCGGCGGTGCCCTCGCCCGCCGGGAAGCGGAACACCGCGCCGCCGTCCGCCGCGCCGTCGCCCAGTTCCCAGCCGCCCTGGGCGATGTTCCCGGTGACGTACTCGCGGAAGGTGCGGCGGATGCCCCAGTCCACGGCGGCGGTGGTGAACGACGCCTCGGGGCGCTTCTGTTCGTCCGGCTCGGCCTCCTCCGCCGGCTCGTCGGGGTCGTCGGACGGCTCGGAAGGTCCGGAAGGTTCGGGGTCGAGCGTGTCGGCGCTGAGCGTCACCGGGTCGAGCGGGTCGCCCGCCGCGTAGTAGCCGGCGAACGCGACAGCGCCCTCGGCCGTGAGCGTCGCCGGGACGCCCGTGACGGCGATGCCGGTGCCGCCCCGCAGGTCGATGCCGCCGAGATCGAGGGAGGCGAGCGGCACCAGGCGGCTGTCGGTGATCCGGCCGCTCTCGCGGTCCTTGCTGCGCATGTCGGCGTAGAGGGTGCCGGAGCCGCCGGAGACGGAGACCGTGGGATTGCTGATGGTGAGGTCGAGTTGGTAGTTCCCGTCCGCCTCCTGGTGGCCGGTGAAGCGGACGCCGCCCTGGTAGGAGGCGGTGAACGCGCCGCTGTCCGGGTCGTACGCGCCCTGCGCCGAGTGGAAGCGGAACTGGCTCTGCCCGACCGTGGACGCGCCGCCGTTCAGGCTCCAGCTCCCGTTGGCGATGGGGCCGGTGATGTAGGTCTGGAACGAGGACTTGACGCCCCAGTCGAGACGTCCGCCCGCGACGGTGCGCTCGGCCGCGTGCGCGGTGCCGGGCAGCAGGGCGGCGAACAGGACGGCCAGCAGCGCGCACGCGCACAGCCGCAGGCTTCTGGGCAGCATCGAGGAGTCCTCCCTGGGGAGCCGGCCACGGAACGCCGGACGCGGAGTGAGGTTAGCCTAACCTAATCCAAATGAGGTTAGGCTAACCTCACAGTTACGTGATGCGAAGACGATCCTCCTGCGGGACGGGAAGCGAAGAGGTGCGGAACCGGTGAAGCGCCACCCTCGGGGAACTCTCGCCGTGCTGCTGGCCGTCGGCCTGCTGCTCGGCGGTTGCGGCAGCGACGGAAGCGGCGGGGACGGCGGCGGGGACGGGGGTCCCGCCGCCGCGACAGCGCTCGTGGACCGCGTCGAACCGCTCGACGGGCCCGCCCCGACTCCCGGACTGCCCGTCACCGTCCCCTCGGCGGACGGCGAGGACGTCACCGTCACGGCGGCCGACCGCGTCGTCCCGCTGTCGGGCTCGCTCTCGGAGATCGTCTGGACGCTCGGCCTCGGGGACCGCGTCGTCGCCCGCGATGTCACCGCCACCTTCGAACAGGCGGCGGACCTCCCCGTGGTGACGCGCGGCCACGACGTCTCCGCCGAGGGCGTCCTGTCCCTGCACCCGGACGTCGTGCTCGCCGAATCCACCACCGGGCCCGCCGAGGCGCTCGACCAGATCCGGGCGGCGGGCGTGCCGGTCGTCGTGTTCGACGCCGCCCTGTCGCTGGACGACGTGGCGCCCCGGATCGGGGCCGTGGCGGCGGCGCTCGGCGTGCCCGACGCGGGCGAGGAGCTGACCGCCCGCACGGCGGAGCGCATCGAGGCCGCGCAGGCGGACATCCCTGCGGACGGCGAACGGCCGCGCGTCGCGTTCCTCTACCTGCGCGGCACCGCGTCCGTCTACCTGCTCGGGGGCTCCCGGTCGGGGGCCGTGTCGCTGATCGAGGCGGCGGGCGGCGTGGACGCGGGCGACGAGTCGGGCCTGGACACGGACTTCACGCCCCTCACCAGCGAGGCGCTGGCCGCCGCCGCGCCGGACGTGATCCTCGTGATGAGCAAGGGGCTCGACTCGGTCGGCGGCGTGGACGGCCTGCTGGAGATCCCCGGCGTCGCCCAGACGCCCGCCGGGATGGACCGGCGGATCGCGTCGGTCGAGGACGGCATGCTCCTCAACTACGGGCCGCGCACGGACGAGGTGCTCGCGTCGCTCGCCGCGCAGATCCACGCGGGCGGCCAGGCCGGATGACCCGCACCGAGCCCTCCCCCGCCCCCGCCGAGGCGCCCGCCGCCTCCCCCGCCGCCGGTACGCCGGCCGGCCCGGCGCGCCCGCGCGCGCGGCGGACACTGCTGATCGCCGGGCTGACGGCCGCCCTGGTCGCCGTCACCCTGGTCTCCGCGTCGGTCGGCGCGTACGACATCCCCCTGTCCGACCTGCTGGCGTCGGGCGCGCACCGGCTCGGCCTGGGCGGGGAGCCGCTCGACCGCGTGGGCGAGAGCGTGCTGTGGGACGTACGGCTGCCGCGCGTCGTGCTGGCGCTGCTGGTCGGGGCCTCGCTGGGCTGCGCCGGGGCGCTGATGCAGGGCGTGTTCGGCAATCCGCTGGCCGAGCCCGCCGTCATCGGGATCTCGCCCGGCGCGGCGGTCGGCGCGGTGGCGGCGATCGCGTTCGGGCTCGACTTCCTCGGCAACTGGACGGTGACCGTCTTCGCGTTCGCCGCCGGGCTGGCGACCGTGCTGGTCGTCTACTCCCTCGCGCGTTCGGGCGGGCGGACTGAGGTCGTGACGCTGATCCTGACCGGCATCGCGGTCAACGCGTTCGCGATGGCGCTGATCGGCCTGTTCATCTTCTTCGCGGACAACGCGCAGATCACCCAGATCACGTTCTGGCAGCTCGGCTCGCTGGCGCAGGCGACCTGGCCGAAGGTCCTCGCCGTCCTGCCGTGCGCCGCCGCCGGGCTGCTGGCCGCGCCGCTGTACGCGCGGCGGCTCGACCTGCTGGCCCTGGGCGAACGGCCCGCCCGCCACCTCGGCGTGGACGTCGAGCGGCTGCGGCTGGTGCTCGTGCTGCTGGTGGCGCTGCTGACGGCGGCGGCCGTCGCGGTGGCGGGGGTCATCGGCTTCGTCGGCCTGGTCGTGCCGCACCTGCTGCGGATGGCGGCGGGGCCAGGGCACCGGTTCCTGATCCCGGCGTCCGCGCTGGGCGGCGCGCTGGTGCTGCTGGCGGCCGACCTGTTCGCGCGGACGGCGGCGCAGCCGGCCGAGCTGCCGCTGGGGGTGCTGACCGCGCTGCTCGGCAGCCCGTTCTTCTTCTGGCTGCTGCGCAGGACCCGCAACCGGCAGGGAGGCTGGGCGTGACGGGCGTGCTGGGTACGTGGTTCGGTGGGCTGTTCGGGGAGCGTGACACGGCGCTGCCGGTGCCGCCCGCGCCCGGGGAGACGGCCGCCGCCGCGCGCGGGGTGTCGCTCGCGCTGGGCGGCCGGGCGGTGCTGGACGGGGTGGACGTCGCGGTCGCCGCCGGTGAGGTGCTGGCGCTGGTCGGGCCCAACGGGGCCGGGAAGTCCACCTTGTTGTCGGTCCTGGCGGCCGACCAGCGGCCGGACAGCGGCGGGGTGACGGTGGCCGGACGACCGGCCGCCGACTGGTCCGCGCCTGAACTGGCGCTGCGCCGCTCGGTGTTGCCGCAGTCGGCGACGCTGTCGTTCCCCTTCACGGTCGGCGATGTCGTCCGGATGGGCCGCGCGCCCTGGGCGGGGACGCGCGCCGAGGACGAGGACGACGCGGCGGTGGCCGAGGCGATGGCGGCGACGGAGGTCGCGCCGTTCGCCGGGCGGCCGTTCTCGGCGCTGTCCGGCGGCGAGCGCGCGCGGGTCGCACTGGCGCGCGTGCTGGCGCAGCGTGCGCCCCTGCTGCTGCTCGACGAGCCGACCGCCGCGCTCGACCTGCGGCACCAGGAGCTGGTGCTGCGGGTGTGCCGGGAGCAGGCGCGGGCGGGCCGCGCCGTGGTGGTGGTGCTGCACGACCTGGGGCTCGCGGCGGCGTACGCGGACCGCGCCGTCGTCCTCCACCAGGGGCGCGTGGCGACGGACGGGCCGCCGGCCGAGGTGTTCACGGAGGAGCTGCTCAGCCGCGTCTACCAGCATCCGGTGGAGGTGCTGCCGCACCCGGGGACGGGGACGCGGCTGGTGCTGCCGCGCCGCGCCGGGTGACCGCCCGGCGGCGGAACTTGAGATTCCGGCCAGGCAACCGGGCGGTTTCGGAAAGTTCCAACAAACGGCGGCCAAACGCCTTCGCCATGCCCTAGCCTCTTCTGCGGCACCGGGTGTGCACTCACGGGGAGATGAGGACACGCCTTCCTCACCTTTCCCACCCATGTTCCGCCCACTCCGCCTCCGCTCCACCACCGCTTCCCGACCGCTCGCAGACCGCCCGCAGACCGCCGCCCGGCCGTTCCCCGCCCACACGGAACGGCACGCGCGGTCCCGGACAGCTCCACCTCCCGCGCCCGCGCCGTGCACGGCCGTCCCCACCGGGCGCCCCGCCGCACGGCGCCGACGCCGGTGCGGCGGGCGGCGCGTTCCCGTGCCGCTGTTCCCGTGCCGCCGTTTCCGCACCTTGGGGGTCGATCATGCGTCGCCAGGACTCTTCACGCTATGGAATCGTGCGCGAGCCGACCGTTCCCGTACGCCGGGTCACGCCCCGGCCGGGGCGGCCCCGCTGGTACGCCCCCGCCGCAGCCATGGCCGACGCGGCGGGGGCCTGCTTACCTGTCCTGATGGTCTATCAACTGACCGCCCAGCCCCACCCGTTGGCCGCCGCGACGGTCGCCGCCGCCTCCTGGACCGCCGTCCGCGCCGTCCACGGCCGCTACCGGCCCGGCTCCCTCGGCGAGCGGCGCGGAATCCGGGCCGCCGCGCACGACTGGCTCCTCCTCGTCGGGCTCCTCGCGGCCCTGCGGGCGGTCACGGGCGAGGACTCGTCACCCGCCGCCGCGCTCCTCGCGCTGTCCGCCGCGCCCGTCGTCACCGGCGCGACCTGCGCCGCGATCCACCGCCACCTCACCGGCAGACGGCACCGCGCGCAAGCCGTGCGGCGCGTCCTCGTCGTCGGGGAGCCCGGCCCGGTGGACGCCGTGGCCGCGCAGCTCGCCGCCCGCACGGACCACCCGTACGTCGTCATCGGCGGCGTCCTGGTCGGCGGCTCGGACGAACTCACCTGCGGTGTCCCGAGGATGGGCCACCTCGCGCCCGCGCACCCGCCCGCGCACGGCACGCCTGGCGCGCCGCCGCCCGACCTGATACCCGGGGCCCAGGACGGGCCCACCGTACTCGCCGCCGCGCGCCACCAGGCCGCCGACGTCGTCCTCGCCGTCCCCGGCACGGCCCTGACCGGGGAGCGGCTGCGGCGCCTCGGCTGGTCCGTGCAGGACGCCGGGCTCACGCTCGTCGTCGCCTCCGGGCTGACCGACGTGGCGCTGCGGCGCGTCACCGTCTCCACCGCCGCCGGGCTGAACCTGCTGCACGTCGCCCCGCCGCTGCACCGGGGCCCGCAGCCCGTCGTCAAAGGCGTCCTCGACCGGACGGCGGCGGCCTTCGCGCTCGTCGTCCTCGCCCCGCTGATGCTGCTGCTCGCGCTCGCCGTCCGGCTGGACTCGAACGGGCCCGTGCTCTACCGGCAGACGCGCGTCGGCCACCGGGGGCGGCCGTTCACGCTGTGGAAGTTCCGCACGATGGTCCCCGACGCGGACCTGCGCCGCCCCGCGCTCGAAGGGGCGAACGAGCACCGGTCGGGACCGCTGTTCAAGATCCGCCGCGACCCGCGCGTCACCCGCGTCGGCCGCCTGCTGCGCCGCACCTCCCTGGACGAACTCCCGCAGCTGGTCAACGTGGTGAGCGGCGAGATGGCCCTCGTCGGGCCGCGCCCGCCGCTGCCGGACGAGGTGGCGCGCTACGGCGCGGTGGAGCGGCGGCGGCTCGTCGTCAAGCCGGGCCTGACCGGGCCCTGGCAGGTCGGCGGCCGGGCCGACCTGTCGTGGGACGAGGGCCTGGCGCTCGACCTCGACTACACGGACAACTGGTCGGTCACCGGCGACCTCGACGTGCTGGCGCGGACCGTCCGCGCGGTCATCGACGGCCGGGGCGCGTACTGATGGCCCGCCGCCGGCTACGCCTGGTCGGCGAGCCACCAGCGGTAGGTGTCGGCGATCCCCTCCTCCAGCGGGACGCGCGGCGTGAAGCCGAGGGCGCGCAGCCGCGTGACGTCGAGCAGCTTGCGGGGCGTGCCGTCCGGCCGGGACGGGTCCCAGGCGATCCGCCCCCCGTAGCCGACCACCCGGGCGACGGTCGCGGCGAGTTCGGCGATGGTGAGGTCCTCACCGCAGCCGACGTTCACCGCCACCTCGTCGTCGTGCGACCGCAGCAGCGTGACGCAGGCGCGCGCCAGGTCGGCGCTGTGCAGGAACTCGCGGCGCGGCGTGCCCGTGCCCCACAGGGTGATCTCCGGGGCCCCCGCCGCCTTCGCCTCGTGGAAGCGCCGGACGAGGGCGGGCAGGACGTGCGACGTCTCGGGGTCGAAGCTGTCGCCGGGCCCGTACAGGTTGGTGGGCATGGCGGCGATGTACGCGCGGCCGAACTGCCGCCGGTACGCGCGGACTTGCGTGATCCCCGCGATCTTCGCCAGCGCGTACGCCTCGTTGGTCGGCTCCAGCGGCCCGGTCAGCAGCGCCTCCTCGGGGATGGGCTGCGGGGCGTGGCGCGGGTAGATGCAGGACGAGCCGAGGAAGAGCAGCCGGTCCACGCCGGCCTCGTGCGCGCCGGAGACGACGCTGAGCTGGATGCGGAGGTTGTCCTCCAGGAACGGCACGGGGAACCGCTTGTTCGCCATGATCCCCCCCACCGTGGCGGCGGCGAGGACGACGGCGTCGGGGCGCACGGCGGCCAGCCACGCGCGGGTGCGGTCGGCGTCGCGCAGGTCGAGCTGGTCTCTGGTCCTGGTGAGGACCTCGTGTCCCTCGTCCGCGAGTGCGCGGGCGATGGCGGAGCCGGCCAGGCCGCGGTGTCCGGCGACGAACACGCGGGCGGCGGGCGGCAGGAGGGTCGTCATGGCCCGGATTCTGCCAGCGCGGCGGAGCCCTCAGGGGGCGTTCGCGGCAGCGTGTGACAGGTCACGCGCGATGGCACAACAGGTTTGTTCCGCAAGTGAGTTGGGGGAGCGAGTTCGTGATGGCACCATGCGACACGGAGGGCGTCCGGGGCCGGACGGCGCTGGTCACCGGCGTCACCGGGCAGGACGGTTCGTACCTGGCCGAGCTGCTGATGGCGAAGGGGTACACGGTGCACGGACTGGTGCGCCGCTCGTCGTCGTTCAACACCGAGCGGCTCGACCACATCTACCAGGGGCCGCAGGAGCCGGGCCGCACGCTGGTGCTGCACCACGCGGACCTGTCGGACGGGGTGGCGCTCGTCAACCTGCTGCGCGAGGTGCGCCCGGACGAGGTGTACAACCTGGGGGCGCAGTCGCATGTGCGGGTGTCGTTCGACGCGCCGCTGTACACGGGGGACGTGACGGGGCTCGGCACGCTGCGCTTACTGGAGGCGATCCGCGCCAGCGGGGTGGAGACGCGGATCTACCAGGCGTCGTCGTCCGAGATGTTCGGCTCGGTGCCGCCGCCGCAGAACGAGCGGACGCCGTTCCACCCGCGCAGTCCGTACGGCTGCGCCAAGGTGTTCAGCTACTGGTCGGCCGTCAACTACCGTGAGGCGTACGGGCTGTACGCCGTCAACGGCATCCTGTTCAACCACGAGTCGCCGCGCCGCGGTGAGACGTTCGTGACCCGCAAGATCACGCGCGCGGTGGCCAGGATCAGGGCCGGGCTCCAGGACCGGCTCTGGATGGGCAACCTCGACGCCGTCCGCGACTGGGGCTACGCGCCCGAATACGTGGAGGCGATGTGGCGCATGCTCCAGCGGGACGAGCCGGACGACTACGTGGTGGCGACGGGAGTCCCCGCGACCGTGCGGGACTTCCTCGGCGCCGCGTTCGCCGCCGGGGGCATGGACTGGGAGGAGCACGTGCGCTTCGACCCCAAGTACGAGCGGCCGAGCGAGGTGGACGCCCTGGTGGGCGACGCGTCGAAGGCGCGCGAGCTGCTCGGGTGGGAGGCGCGGGTGCGGTGGCGTGAGCTGGCCGAGCTGATGGTGGCGGCCGATGTGGCGGCGCTCGACGCGGAGTTGAGCGGCGCGAGCGTACGGATCGACCGGTGAGACGGGCCGGACGACGGGTGAGACGGGGCGGACAGGTGCGGGACAGGCACGGGATGGGTGAGGCCATGGCGGACGGAGGCGTGCCGATGGGCGCGTTGGCGGTACGGGCCCTGCGGGCGCGGCTGGGCGGGCGGCGGGCCCGCCGCGCGGTGGGGTACGGGGCGGTCGCCGCGCTGACGGCCGGGCTGCTGGTCGGCGCGGAGCCCGCGCCGGCCCCGGCGGAGGCGCTGACGCCGCCGCTGACCATGACGGCGGAGGACCTGCCGACCTGGCAGACGAACGGGATCGTGTACGCGCTGGCCGAGGCGGACGGGGTGGTGTACGCGGGCGGCACGTTCTCGACGATCCGCCCGCCCGGCGCCGAGGCCGGCACGCAGGAGACGGCGGTGGCCAACTTCGTCGCGCTCGACGCGGCGACGGGCGCGCCGGTCGAGGACTGCGACCTGTCGTTCACGGTCGGCTCCGGTACGGCGACGGTCCGCTCGCTGGCGGTCTCGCCGGACAGGTCGACCCTTTACGTGGGCGGCACGTTCGGCTCGGTGAACGGCGTCGGGGCGAGCAGCGTCGCGGCGTTCGACCTGCCGAGCTGCGCGCGCGTGCCGTTCCCGGTGGCGGCGAACGGCATCGTGCGCGCCATCGCGGCGAGCGGTGAACGGGTCTATCTGGGCGGCGACTTCACGCAGCTCAGCGGCCAGCCGCGGTCGCGCTTCGGCGCGGTGACGACGGCGGGTGCCGTCGTGGCGGGCTGGCGCGCCGACGCGGACGAGATCGGCAAGGCCGTCGCGCTCACCCCGGACGGCCAGAACGTGCTGCTTGGCGGCGACTTCTTCGAGGTGAACGGCGCCGACTCGCACGCCCTGGCCGTCGTCTCGGCGGCGACCGGCGCGAACGTCCGCACCTACCCGGAAGGCTTCATCGAGACGCGCTCGACCGTCCAGTCCATCGCGACGGACGGCACGAGCTTCTACACCGGCAACGAGGGCACGGGCGGCGGCGTGTTCGACGGACGCATCGCGCTGAGCCTCGACACGTTCCAGCAGCGCTGGCGCGACACCTGCCTGGGCGCGACGCAGAGCGTGACCGTGCACGGCGGGGTGCTCTACAGCGGGCACCACGCGCACGACTGCGCCAGCATGGGCGAGTTCCCCAACCAGGAGCGCTACCATCTGTTCGCGCAGGCGGTGACGGGCACGGCGAAGCTCGGCTGGTTCCCCAACACGAACGACGGGCTCGGCGAGGCGCTCGGCCCGCGCGTCCTGCTCCCGGTGACGGACCACCCGGACGACGAGCGGGACTTCCTGTGGGTCGGCGGCGGCTTCACGACGGTCAACGGCGTCGGCCAGTGGGGCCTCACGCGCTTCGCGACCGCCCCGGACACGGGCACCCCCTCGACGCCGGAGACGCATGTGGCGAGCCCGGCGGCGGGCCGCGTGGACGTGAGCTGGCGGGCGAGCCTCGACCTGGACGACAGCCTGCTGACGTACCGGGTCTACCGGGACAACGGGAGCACGCCGGTGCACACGGCGGAGGGCTCGTCGCTGCCGTGGGTGCGCCCGCAGCTGACCTGGACCGACCCGGCCGTGGCGGCCGGTGAGACGCACAGCTACCGCGTCACGGCGACCGACGGCGCGGGCAACGTCAGCGCGCTCTCGGCCCCCGTGTCGGTGACGGTGGCGAGCGGCGGGCAGGCGTACGCGGACGCGGTGCTGGCCGACGACCCGCTGCTGTACTGGCGGTTCGACGAGGCGGCGAACAACTACGCGTCCGACGCGTCCGGCAACGGCGCGAGCGGCGTGCACCGGGGCGGCCCCGAGCGCGGCGCGGTGCCCGCGGCCGTGCCGGGCGTGGGCGCGGCGTCGGTCGGGTACGACGGCACGGACGCGTACACGTACAGCGACGCGCGCCTGCCGGGCATGCAGCGGTTCACGATGGAGACGTGGTTCCGCACCACGACGACGCGCGGCGGCAAGCTGATGGGCCTCGGCAACCTGACGCTCCAGGACAGCGGCAACCGCGACCCGAACCTGTACATGCTCAACAACGGGCAGGTCACGTTCGGCATCATCAACGGCGCCAACCGCACGCTGACCACGCCGCGCCGCTACAACGACGGGCAGTGGCACCACGTCGCCGCCTCCGTCGGCAGCTCCGGCATGCGGCTGTACGTGGACGGCCAGCAGGTCAACTCCAACATCCTGTTCACGACGGCCCGTTCGGTCTCCGGCTACCTGCGCACCGGCGGCGACTCGCTGGCGAACTGGGCGAACCGGCCCACCAGCGACTACTTCGCCGGACAGCTCGACGAAACGGCCGTGTACCCCGCGCAGTTGTCGGCGTCCCGGGTGCAGGCGCACCACGCCGCCGCGTCCGTACCGGCCGACTCGGTGACGCAGCTGGGCGCGGTCGCGGACACGTACGTCAACGGCGCGGCGGCGAGCGCCAACCACGGGACGCACCAGCAGCTCGCGGTGCGCGGCACGCCCGCGTACGAGAGCTACCTCGCGTTCGACCTGCCGTCGGCCCCCGCCGGGCAGGTGCTGAAGGCGGCGTCGCTGCGTGTGCGCGTCAGCGGTGACGCGGTGGCGGGGTCACTGGACGACTTCACGGTGGTGCCGGTGGACGGCGCCTGGAGCGAGACCACGACCACGTGGACGACCAGACCGGCGCTCGGCACGACGGCGCTCGGCACGCTGTCCGCCCCCGACGCGCTGAACGGGACGTACACCGTGCCCCTGGAACTGAGTGCCGTGCGGGACGCATTGGGCGGGCAGTTCGACGTGGCGGTGACCGGCACGGGCGGCGACAGCCTGTGGCTCGGTGCCCGCGAGGCGTCGGCGACGGCGAGCCGGCCGCAGCTCCTCCTCACGTTCGGGGCGCCGTGATGCGGCGGCTGCTGCCCGCCCTGGCGATGGGCGCGGCGCTGCTGCTGACGGCGTGCGGCGGCGGCGGAGACGACAGTACGGACGGCGGGGAGCGCGCGGCGGGGTCAGCGGGCCCTTCCGCGTCCGCCTCCGAGGCCGCGCCCGAGCCCGCGCCGGACGGCGGCACGGACGAGAACGCGGGCGGGGAGGGGGACGGGGACGGGGACGGCACCGACGACACCGCCACCGCCGACACCCCTACCGTCCCCGACGACGAACTCGCGCCGCCCGGTGGGGAGTTCACCGAGGAGCAGCAGGAGTACCTGACCGACCGCGTGCCCGAGGGCGTGGACCCCGGCGCCATCCTGGACCTCGGCACCGAGGCGTGCGACCGCCTCGGCTACCTCCAGCGGCACGACCCCGCCTCCATCGAGGCGGCCGTCCGCGACGGGGAGATCCCCGGCGCCGAGGACGCGGTGGCGCACCTGTGCCCCGAGTACGCCGACCTGCTGCCCGACACGACCGGAGGTGAGGGATGACGCGCCTGCCGATCGTCGTGGCGATCCCGACGAAGGACGAGGCGGCGAACATCGCGGACGCCGTCCGCTCCGTCGCCGCCCACTTCACGGCCGTCGTGGTCGTGGACTCGGACAGCGCGGACGACACCCGCGCGCTCGCGAAGGCCGAGGGCGCCGAGGTCGTCCCGTACACCTGGGACGGGAAGTACCCGAAGAAGAAGCAGTGGATACTCGACCACGTACGCCGCGACACGGACTGGGTGCTCTTCCTCGACGGCGACGAGACCGTCAGCGGTGAACTCCTCGCCGAGCTGCGGCGGATCTTCCTGGACGGGCGGACGGTGCGCCCGGCCGCGTTCGACATCCCGCTCGGCTACTGGTTCGGGGGCCGCAGGCTGCGGCACGGGCACACCATCGTGAAGCGCGCGCTGGTGGACCGCACCCGCGTCCGCTTCCCCGAGCCGGACGACCTGGCCGCGCCGGGCATGGGCGAGCAGGAGGGGCACTACCAGCCGCTGGCGGACCCGGTGTTCCGGCTGCGGGCGCCCATCGAGCACCGCGACCTGGACCCGGTGCGCACCTGGTTCGACCGGCACAACCGGTACTCGGACTGGGAGGCGTGGCTGGAGACGCGCCCGGAGGTGCGGGAGGAGATCAGGACGGCGAAGACGCGGCAGGGGCAACTGTTCCACCGCGCGCCGCTGAAGCCGCTGCTGTCGTTCGGCTGGGCGTACGTCGCACGCCGCGGCTTCCTCGACGGCCGCGCCGGGCTCGACTACGCGCTGGCGATGAGTTTCTACCGCTGGCAGATCGGCGTGAAGACCAGGGAGTTGCGCCGCGACGACACCTGACCGGCAGGACGGGGGGCGCGGCACCGGACAGACCACCGCGCCCCCGAAACCGTCCGCGTGCACGGCGCCGGCGGGTCGGCGTGTAGTACGCGCGGAGTACGGCGGAGGATCCGCTGCATCCGCTGGTGCTACGGCCGCCGCTGGAGTGGGGCGCCGTGGCGTGGGTGCGGTCGTGGCCGGAACAGGCGGTGGTGCCGGTGGTGGCGTGCGCGCTGTCGGCGGCGCTGGCGCCGCCGCCCGGGAGGGGGCGGCGGCGCGGCGGTGAGGGGGGCGGCGGGGCCGTCACGCGTCGGTGCCGCCGGGACCGCCCGGCAGCAGCGACTGGTCCTCGGTCGTGTAGGTGCACCAGGTGTAGATGTAATCCGGCTCGAAGACCTCCGTCTCGGCGAGCGTGCTGGCGCCGGTTTCCGGGGCTCGGTGGAGGAAGTGGTAGGAGCCCGAGGGGAGTTCGAGGGTCGTGCTCGGGTAGTCGATGTCCTCGGCGCACGTTTCGTCGTCGTCGGTGACGCTCGGGTAGTAGTCGCACGAGGCGCAGGCGTCGATGGTCCTGCTGCCGGTGCGGGGCCCGGTCCACAGGAGTTCGAGCGGGTCGGGCGAGTCGTTGAAGATCTCGACCTCGATCGTGGCCCCGCCCGCGCCGGAGCCCGGCCGCGGCGGCAGGTCCTCGCCCGCCGCCGGCAGATCGACGGCGATCTGGGCGGCGATCAGGACGTCACCCGCGTAGTCCGCCTCCTCGTGGTCGGGTGCCACGTCGAGAAGTTCGCGCAGCGTCTCCTCCGAGTCCGCGAAGTCGCCGTCGCGGAACTGCGCCGTGCCGCACGCCCACAGCCCGTCCGGCACCGGCTCCTCGCCCTCGGCCGCCATGCGCGGGAACTCCTCGCCCGGCAGCTCGGCGAACAGCGCGTTGTAGTCCCGCAGCCGGCCGAGCGAGCCGCACGGGTCGTCGCCCTCGACGCCCTCGATCGCGGCGTTCCGCATGCCGCCCAGCTCGTCCGGCAGGCCGGTGGCGAACGGCGAGTCCGCGTGGTCGCGCAGCAGTTCGGTGAACGGGACCTCGGCGCCGTCGATGTCGCGCTGCGACGTGAGCCGCAGCCCGCAGCCGTGCAGCGGCTCCGGCAGGGCGTCGGTGGCGCGGGCGGACAGGCGCCGCGTCTCCGGGTCGTCGCCGGTGTCGTCCGGCAGGTCGCGGAAGAAGCGCAGTGGCGCGAGGGCGCGGCAGTGGTCGGTCTCCGCCGCCCCGTCCGCGCCGTCCGCCGGGGCGGTGGCGCGCTCGTACAGGGCGTCGAGGCGGTCGGGCACCTCGGCGGCGGCGTCGGTGTCCGGGTACGCGTCGCGCACGCCCAGGTAGTCCGTGACGGCCGACCGGTAGCGGTCCTCCGACTCGCCGAACGGATCGGCGGCGGCCCGTTCGACCAGTTCGTCGGTCGCGGTCAGGCGGTCCTGGAGGTCGCTCTCCAGCGCGCGCCGCTGCGCGTCCCCGAAGAAGACGACGGCGCCCGCCGGGATCGCCAGCAGCAGCACACCGGCGACGACCGGCGCGAGCAGCGGGCGGCGTTCGGGACCGGCCGGGCGCGCCAGCCGCCAGGCGTCGGCGGCGAGGAGCAGCACCCCGGCGGCGTACAGCGCGGCCCACCGCCCGGACACGCCGTCGGCCGTCACCGGGAGGGCCATCGCGAGGAGGGCGGCGGTCAGCAGGAGGCTGGGCAGGACATGCCACCAGCGGCGCAGGTAGAGGTGGCCGAGGCCGAGGCCGCTGAGGTTGAGCAGCGCGGCCGTGAGGGCGAGGCGCTGGTCGCGCGGCGGGCGCGGGGCGGGCGGTGGGGGCGGGGGCGGCGGCAGGTGGGCGCCGAAGCCGCCGCCGTACTCGACGGGGCCGATGCCGTGGCCGCCGGGCGGCGGTGGCGCGTACGGCGGCGGGCCGAAGGCGCCGGGGGGTGGGGCGTCGGCCGGTATCTCGGCCCTGGCTGCCGGGAGTTGGGCTGCCGGGAGTTGGGCGGTGGGCGGAGTCGCCGGGAACTCGGCCGTGGGTGGCTCGGGCGGCGGCGCGGGAGGCGGGTCGGGGAGACCGGCGTACCCGGCGCGTGGGTCCACCCGGGGCCGTGGGGGCACGCCTGCACGCTCCTGCCCGGCGTCGCCGCCCGGCACTTCGTCTTCGTGGTCGGTCATCCGGGTCTCCTCGTCCGTTCACCGGCCGGGGGCCTGCGCCCCCCGCGCACATGGGAAAGCTGAGAGTAACGGTCGCGGGCACAGGTCCGCCGCGCGGGGTGCCCGAGTGGTCACGCCCGGGTACCGAGGACGCGCGCGTAGACCGAGCGGAGCGTGTCGAGGACGGCGTCCAGGGTGAACTCGTCCCTGACGAGGCGCCAGGCGGCGAGCGACGCGGCCTCCTGGGCGGCCGGTTCGAGCAGGTCGAGGACGGCGCGCCCGATCGCCCCGGGCGCGGGGACGACGCGCCCCGCGCCGGCGCGCGCGACGTCGGGCGCGAGCCCGGTGCCCTCCCGGATCACGACGGGCGTGCCGACGGACATCGCCTCAAGCACCGAGACGGAGAACGCGTCCTGGCTCGACGGGAGGACGAACACGTCGGCGGCGCGCAGCGCTGCGAGCACGGCGGGGCCGTCCAGCGCGCCGGGGTGGTGGAGTGCGGCACGTACGCCGAGCCGGTCGGCGAGGGCCAGCGTGCCGTCCAGGGCGCCGGTGTCGGGGCCGGCGAGGACGAAGCGGGTGTCGGGGCGTTCGGCCAGGATCTCGGGCATGGCGCGTACGAAGTCCTCGGGGCGCTTGCCGGCTTGGACGCGTGCCAGGTACAGCACGGTGGGCGGGCCCGGCGGCCGGGGGCGGCGCGCCTGCGCGGGGACGCCGTTGACCAGCCGGTACTGCGGCGCGATGGGGCGGGGCGCGAGGACGGCGGCGGTCTCGTGGCGTTCCCGTTCGGTGAGGTGGAGCACGGCGTCGGCGCGGTGGAGGACGCGGCGTATGCCCAGGGCGTCCACCAGGCGGGCGACACGGTTGTCGGTCGGGTCGATCATGCCGTGGGTCTGGAGGACCAGGGGGGTGCCCGCCTGGAGGGCGAGCAGGGCGATGGGGAGGGTGATGAGGTCCCGCATCAGGTGGACGTGCACGATGTCGGCGGAGCGGACGAACGACCAGGCGCGGGCGAGCAGTGCGGGCGATGTGATGCCGCTGACCTCGAAGCGCGGCAGCACGTGCCGGGCGGGGAACAGCCGTACGGGCACCCCGTCCACCCTGCGCGGCAGCGGCCCGGCGGGGAATCCGTCCCCCAGCGCGACGAGGACAGCGTGCTCGCCCCGGGCGTTCAACTCCCTGCACTGGTGGAACGCCACCCGTGTCGGGCCGCCGAACTCGTGTGTCGGCGTGTGCAATGTGACGACGTGCATGACCCGCATCCCGCGCGCCCCTCCCCCGGCCACCTGCGTCAAACACTAGGGGATGACAGGCGGGCGGCGGGGGCGAACGGGCCGAGTCGCATGGCGCGTTGAGGCGTCAGGACAGGATCAGGACGAGCGAGACGGCCGCCATGACCGCGGCGGTGGCGGCGTGGATGCCGTACGCGGCGGCCTTCGGGCCCTTCGCGCCGAGGACGACGCCCGCGTCTCCCCACGGGGTGAAGGTCGAGGCGAGCGTCAGCCAGCCGAGGAGGACGTCGTCGCCGTGGAGCAGTCCGACGAGGAGGACGAGGCCCGAGGTGATGTCGCGGACGCCCTTGATGTTCGCCCAGGGCCGGGGGGCGCCGTGGGCGGCGGGCAGGCCGAAGTCCGCGCCGGCGCGCTCCGGCTGGACGAGGAAACGTATGCCGATGCCGATGATCCCGACGGCGACGACGGCGACGAGGACGAGGGAGATGGTGGTGAGCACGGTGGTTCCTCAGGGTCAGGGGCTGACATGACGGGCGCACTGTCGGCGACAGGTGAATGAGCGCCGCTAGCGAACGAGGGAGACGCTAGCACTAGCGGGACAAGTCTGTCTAGCGCTGCTAGGGTCGAGAGCATGACTACCAGCACACGCCGCGCCCGGGAGCGCGCACAGCGTCATCAGCTGATCATCACGGCCGCCCGCGAGCTGGCCGAGACCGAGGGCTGGGAGGCCGTCACCACCCGGCGGCTCGCGGAACGCGTCGAGTACAGCCAGCCCGTCCTCTACAGCCACTTCGGCGGCAAGGAGGGGATCGTCCGCGCCGTCGCCCTGGAGGGGTTCACGGAGCTGGCCGTCACGCTCCGGCGCGCCGGGGAGGCCGTCCCCGCCCGGGGCCCCGCGCCCGTCACCCGCGCGCTGCGGGCGGTGGGGGGCGCGTACCGGGACTTCGCCGAGCGGCACCCGGCGCTCTACCAGGCCATGTTCGTCATGCCCACGGACCTGGTGTTCGCCCACGAGGAGACGCCGCCGCCGCTGCGCGACTGCTTCGACGCGTTCACGGCCGTGTTCGCCCCGGCCGACCCACGGCGGGCGGCACTGGCCGAGGCGGCGTGGGCGTCGCTGCACGGCCTGACGGTGCTCGCGGCGAACGGCAGGATGCCCGTGGCGTACCAGGCCGAACGGATCGACCTGCTGGTGACGCGGCTCACCGCCGGCGCCTGACCGGTGCCGGACACGGCGGCTGCCGGGCCCCTGCGCGGAACCCGGCAGCCATGGACCGGACGGACCGGCGGATCACACCCGGAGGGGGGCGCGCCCCGTCACAGGTCCTCCGCGTCCGGGTCGCCCGCCGTGTCGACGTCCGTGTCCTCGTCGATGTCGGCGATGTGCATCGCCGCCTCCTCCGCCCCGGCCGCGCCGCCGTCGATGCCGACGTCCAGCGCCGTCACGTCGTCGGGCCGCACAGGGCGCGCCCCCTCCGGCGCCGAGTCGAAGCCCGAGTTGGCCGCCGGGTCCATGTCGGACGCGACGAGGCGGCCCGAGCGGTCCTCGCCCGCCTCGCCGTCCGCCACCGGCTCGCCCCAGGCGTCCGGCTGGTCCCCGATGCCGTCCCCCGGCGGGGACTGGACGTCGGGGACCTCCTCGGACAGCCGCTGGTCCAGCGTCTCGCCGTCCTCCTGCTCGCGGGCGGTCAGGCCGTGGCCGGTCACCGCGAGGGGCTTCTCGGGCGGCGAGTAGCCCTCGTCGAGCACCTCGTCGAGGCCGGGCTCGTCCAGGGAGTTCTCCAGGTCACCGGTGTAGGTGGGGTCGTCCCGGTCGGTGCTCTCGGTCGGCTGGTACACGTCGTCGCCCATCGGGTCGGACATGGCGGCCTCCTCGGTGTGTCGCGGTCGTTCCGGTGGGCGGGTACCCGCTCAGCCGTTCTTCCTCGCATGCTCGGGGAAACGGGCCTCCACCCGGCCGTCGACCACCCGCGTCTCGAACACCGGCTGCGGCGCGGTCGCGGGCCCCTGCACGTTCCACCCGTCGTCCAGCCGGAACGTGCTGCCGTGCCAGGGGCAGACCACGCAGCCCTCCGCGACCGCGCCCTCGGACAGCGGACCCGCCATGTGCGAGCAGCGGTCCGCCAGGACGCGCACGGGGCCGCCCGCCTCGCGCACCACCAGCACCGCGATGTCGCCCACCTCCGCCTTCACGGCCCGGCCGACCGGCAGGTCCGACAGCATGGCGATCGCGTGCCACTCGGAGTCGGCCAGCGCGGGGACCTGCTCGGCGTGGTTCGCGCCGGACGCCTGCCGGTAGGCGAGGTGCCCGCCCAGCGCGCCGCCGGCGGAGACGAGCGCCAGACCCGCGAAGCCGTACGCCTTGCCCGCCATGCGGCGGCCCCGCAGCCGCTTCCACAGGGACGTCGTGTACAGCGCGAGCGCGCCCGTGTTGGCGAGCGCGTGGACGAGGCCGACGCGCATCTGCGGCTTGCGCAGGTCGGCCCAGTCGGTCCAGCCCGTCAGCGCGGCGGGCGCGGCGGCGGCCGTGCCGAGCGCGATCAGCAGCCACGCGCCGCGCCGCGTGCCCTTGCCCGGCAGCATGTCGAGGACGGCGGCGGAGGTCCACGTCCCCATGGGCAGCTGCACGAGCACGGGGTGCGCGGGGTGCCCCAGCGGCTTGCCGTGGAGGATGTCCCGCAGGTCGGCCGGCATGGTGTGGACGGCGCGCCGCAGCGGGCCGAGCAGCGGGTCGGCGGCGGTGGACGCCTCGATGCGGTCCACGGCCGCCAGGACGCGCCCGGGGCGGTCGGGCTCGGGCAGCAGGGAGCGGAACGTCGCCGCGACATCTGGGATCTTGTCCGAAAAGGCCATGCCTCCCGGTTCCACGTCCGCCCGATCCGAAACGGGCCCGGTGCCGCGTATCGCCCGAAAGGCGCCCGTACGGACGCGGGGCGGCGGCGCCCCTGGGTGGGGCGCCGCCTCGTTCCGGCGTCTAGGGCGTGCTGACGCCGGGACCGGTGAAGGTGTAGCTGTCCAGGTCGAGGATCGCGCCGGAGCCGCCGGTGAAGACGACGTACAGGTCGCGCGGCGCGTCGTCTGCGTTCGTCACCGGGACGTCGATCTGGGCGTAGCTCTCCCAGCCGCCGGTGTCGGGGACGGTCACGCGGGCGACGACCGGGCCTGTCGTCGAGTCGTAGCGGAACGTGGCGACGTTCCCCGCCTTGTCGGACGAGACGCGGGCGGACAGGCCCGTGACGCCCTGGAGGCTCACCTGGTGGTAGCGGACCCACTCGCCGTCCTGCACGTCGCCGAGCCGCCGGCCGCCCTCCGCGCCGGACGCGGTGATGATCTGCGGGCCCGACAGCTGCTCGAAGTGCTCGGCCTGCCAGCGCTTGGGCCACAGGGTCAGCTCGGTCTCGCCGGTCAGGGGCGCGCTGCCCGGCGCGCCCTCGTCGGCGTAGGAGGCGCGGATCACGTAGAACTGCGTCGCGTCGAGGCCGGAGTGGATCGGGCCGGTGTCGAACGTGGTGGCGCAGCCGTCGCCCTGGGCGACCTCGTGCGCGTGCTCCTGGTGGCCGAGCGCGACGCGGACGACGACGTCGGAGCAGTCGACGGGGCCGTCCTGCGGGTCGGTCGCCGACGCGGTGACGGTGACGTCCTCCTCCCACTCGTAGACGCCGCCCGCCGGCGGGGCGGAGAGGGTGAGGGCGGGGCGGTCGTTGCCGACGACGACCGGGACGGTGGCGGTGCCGGTGCGGCCCGTGCCGTCGCTGACCGTCAGGCGGGCCTGGAAGCTGCCGTTGCCCGTGTAGGTGAACGAGGGGTTCGCCGCCGTCGAGTCGGTGGTGCCGTCGTCGGTGAAGTCCCAGGCGTAGCTGAGGGGATCACCGTCCGGGTCGCTGCTGCCCGCGCTGGAGAAGCGGACGGTCAGCGGCGCGAGGCCGTTGTCGCGGTCCACCGAGGCGAGGGCGGTGGGGGTGCGGCCGCCCTGCACGTAGTTGATCTTGTAGAGGCCGGCGTCCTCGGCACCGGAGAAGTAGCCGCTGCCGTACTCCAGCAGGTAGAGCGACCCGTCGGGGCCGAACTCCATGTCGATGGGGTGGACGAGGTTCATCCCGGCGAGGACGGACTCGATCGCGCTGGGCGCGCCGTTCACCGGGTCGCCGCCCTCGAACTGCACCTCCTTGATCCAGTTGCGGCAGTACTCGGAGATCAGCAGCGTGTTGTCGTAGTACGCGGGCCACTTGACGTCGGAGGCCAGGTCGGGGTCGTAGTGGTAGACCTCGGCGTGGTTCGGGGAGCCGCAGCCGCCGGGGCTGTCGAGTTCGGGCCACTCGACGCTGCCGCCGTGCTGCTCCCACACCAGCGCGCCCTGGGTGGGCGGGAGTTGCTGGAGACCGGTGTTGTTCGGCGAGTCGTTGACCGGGCCCGTGGAACCGCCGCAGGGGAACCAGCCGCGCGGCTGGTCGGCGGCGAAGTCCCAGTCGTTGTACGCGGTGTTGGGGCCGCCGCAGTAGGGCCAGCCGAAGTTGCCGGGGCCGGTGGCGCGGTTGAACTCGTCGTACGCGGCCGGGCCGCGCGCCGGGATGGTCGCGCCCGCGTCGGGGCCGACCTCGCCCCAGTACAGGGTGTCGTCGGCCTGCTCGTCCACGAAGACGCGGTACGGGTTGCGCAGGCCCATCACGTAGATCTCGGGGCGGGTGTTCGCCGTGCCCGGGGCGAAGAGGTTGCCGGACGGGATGGTGTAGGTGCCGTTGTCCTCGGGGTGGATGCGGTTGATCTTGCCGCGCAGGTCGTTGGTGTTGCCGGACGTGCGCTGGGCGTCGTACTGCGGGTGGCGGCCGGGGCGTTCGTCGATGGGCGCCATGCCCTGCGCGTCACCGCCGGAGTTGGTGTTGTCGCCGACCGCGAAGTAGAGGTTGCCGTCGCTGTCCCAGTCCATCGACCCGGCGGAGTGGCAGCACAGGTCGCGCTCGGTCGGCCACTCGATGATCATGTCCTCGCTGGAGCTGGCGATCGTGTTGGTGGCGTCGTCGAACGTGAAGCGGGAGATACGGTTCACCAGCGGCGTCGAGGCGGGCGAGTAGAAGAGGAACACCCAGCCGTTCGCCTCGAAGTCCGGGTGCAGCGTGATGCCGATCAGGCCGTCCTCGAAGCGCGCGTCGAGCGGCAGGGTGAGCGCGACGGTGGTCGAGCGCGTGGCCGGGTCGTACACCCGGACCTGGCCGCCGGCGGCGCTGGTGCCGCGGTTGATGTAGAGGACCTTCTGGTCGGGTGTGACGGCGAGTTCGATGGGCTCGCCCATGCCGAGGCCGCCGTCGAGACGTACCTTCTCGAAGGCGCTCGCCGGGGGCGGCGCGGCGGGGGCGGGGTCCGCCTGCGGGGCGGCGCCCGAGGCGCTGGGCGCGAGGAGCAGGGCGGACAGGGTCAGCAGTGCGGTGAGCAGTGCCAGGGCGCGCGAGAGCACGGCACCTCCAAGGGCCGGTCGCGAGTGGGGGGTCGGGGTGGTGCCGGTGTCTCAGTGGCCGAACACGTTGAGGTCCCAGAGGGAGTAGCCCCACTGGGTGGCCCGCTGGGTGCCGGTGACGCGCACGTGGCGGGCCTCGGCCGTCACGGCGATGTCGTCGAGGCCGCCGTCGCCCGAGGTGGTGGCGTACGCCTCGTCCCAGGTGACGCCGTCCACGGAGGTCTCGACGGTGTACGAACGGGCGTGCGCCGTCTCCCAGTTGAGCCGTACGCGGTCCAGCGTGCGCACCGAGCCGAGGTCCACGGCGATGGACTGCGGGTCGGTGTACGCGCTGCTCCAGCGGGTGGCCGGGTCGCCGTCCACGGCGTTCGCGCCGGTGTGGCCGCTGCCGGGCTCGACGCTGGAGACGGTGACGGGACGGTTCCTGGCCAGGTCGGTGACGGGGGTGTCGCCGTCCTGGCGGATGCGGATGTTGCGATAGTTGATGTCCATGCCGTCGCCGTCGTTCTGGACGCCGATGTGGCCGAGCGCGATGTCGCGGGTGCTGGTGTAGGCGTTGACCTGGACGCCGTTGAGGTGGACCTCGACGTCGCGGCCGTGGACCGTGATCTCGTAACTGTTCCAGCTGCCCGGCGGGTTGAGCGCCGCGTCACGGACGGCCGGGTCGGGCGCGGAGAAGCTGTAGACGCTGCCGGTGGTGCGGGACGGGTCGGCGTCGGTGGCGTCGATCTGGATCTCGTGGCCCTGGTCCACCGGAAGCCAGGGGTCGCCCTGCGGGTCGGGGAAGCCGATGAAGACGCCGCCGTTGTCGTCGCCCGGCATCATCCAGTCGACCTTCAGCGAGTAGTCGGAGAACGGCGTCACCGGGTACCACAGCAGCCCCATGCCGCCGAACGACGTCAGCGTGCCGTCCGCCAGCGTGAACCCGCCGGGGCCCGCCTGCTCCCAGGCGTCGAGACTGGCCTGCGTGCCGTCGAACAGGGCCGTGTAGCCGTTCTCCGGGCGGCAGTCGGCGGGGCTGGCGCCGGACGCGATGCGGATGCCGCCGAGCAGCATGGCGGTGAACGCCGGGTCGGCGTAGGACTCCTCGGTGTGGCCGAGGCCGGTGTACCAGGCGCGGCCGCCCGCGTAGTCGTGGCACCAGGTGATGGGGTGGTCCTCGCCCATGGCGCCGCCGTCGTACGTGGACTCGTCCAGGCTGGCCAGGACCTTCACGTCCGCGCGGGGGTTGGTGCGGTAGTCGTACCACTCGTCGGTGCGGGTCCAGCGCTCCGGCAGGTGCTGTGTCGAGGCGTTGGCGCGGTCCTCGACGTGGACGGTCGCCTCCTGCGTCGCCGGGTGGGAGGCGAAGTACGCGCCGACGAGGCCGCCGTACCAGGGCCAGTCGTACTCGGTGTCGGCGGCGGCGTGGACGCCGACGTAGCCGCCGCCGTCCGCGATGTACGCCTCGAACGCGTCCTGTTGGGCGCTGTCGAGGACATCGCCCGTGGTGGAGAGCCACACGACGGCCTGGTAGCGGGCGAGGTTGGCCGTGGTGAAGGCGGCGGGGTCCTCGGTGGCGGTGACGGCGAACCCGTTCTCGTCACCCAGCTGTTCGATGGCGGCGACCCCGGCCTCGATGGACGAGTGCCGGAAACCGGTGGTCCTGGAGAACACCAGGACATCGGTCGGCTCGGCTTCGGCCTCCGGCGCCGGGGCGGGGGCGGGGGCGGGGGCGGCCGTGGCGGTGAGCGTGCCGCCGAGGGCCAGCGCCGCCCCGAGCAGGGCGGCGGACAACTTCCTGGATCGTCTGTGCACGTGCGTCCTCCGTGACTTCGCACAGGCGCGCGCCGCCGCACCGGGTGGGGGGAGACCGGACGCGGGCCGAGGAGCGCGAGGGGGGAGGCCGTGCGCCGGACATCAAGCGGATACAGCAGGAACGTAGCGGCGTTCGACCGGATTGGACACCCATCCGGCAGAAATCGATCGAACATTGTCTCTGCACGAGACAAAGCGCATGCCCGCTCCCTCGGCTACGGTAGGTCCCGACGCATCACCGGAGAGCACGCGCGCGAGCCATGGGGGGATCGCCATGCCATCACCGAGGGAGCCCGACCTGTCCGTCCAGGAGACGGAGCTCGCACCGATCAGGGAGGACGCGCACCGGCTCGGCCGCATCGCCACCGAGGGCGGCCAGGCGGCGGGCAGCACGTACGACGCCGTCGCCGACCTGCGCGCCGCGGGACTCGCCAGCGGCGACGCGCTGCACCACGCCATGTGGCGCTTCACGCAGCAGTCGCTCGCCCTCTCACGCGACTGCGACCGCATCGCCGGGCACCTGACGACCACCGTCGCGTCGAACACCGGCCTCGAACAGGGCATCGTCACCGGCCTCAACTCCGCCATCACGGCGCTGTGAGGGACGGCATGGCGACCTACGAGCAGCTCTACGGCATGGCGTTCGGCAACCTGGACGCGGCCGTCACCGACTGGCAGCGCACCACAGAGGACCTGGACACCCTCGCCGAGGAGGCCCGCGACGGACTGCGCGCCAGAACGGCGGCGGCCGACTGGGCCGGGCTGAACGCGGACGTCTCACGCCAGTTCGTCTACACGACGGTGACGCAGTTCGCGTACGCCCACAGCCAGGCCCGCGCGATCCACGCCATCCTGCGCGACCTCCGCGACGAACAGCTCACCTGCCGGCGGCAGTTGCACGAACTGGAGGCGGGCGCGGCGGCGGAGGGCGTGTACATCCAGGCGAACGGCACGGTGATCCCGCGCCAGGACGGCCCGTACAGCACCGAGTACCTGGAGGGGACCGGCGGGCGGCAGGCCCTCCTCGGCGCGGACGGACCGACGGCGGCCGCCGTGGAGGAGATGACCGCCCGTATCGCGGAGATCCTGGGCAGATCCGAGGACGCCGACACCACGGCGGCCCGCGCGCTGCGGGAGATCGTCGGCGAGGACCGCGACACGTTCCAGCCCGCCGGGCCCGCGGGCATGGAGAACGCGGAGCAACGCCAGGGCGAGGCCGACGCGCGCGAGGCACTGCGCCTCATCGAGTCCGGCGACTACGAGACGCCGGAGGGCGCCGCCCGCCTGAACGACCTGCTCGAAACCCACCACGACAACGAGCACTTCGCCGTCGACCTCGCCACCGGCCTCGGCGCCGAGGGCACGCTGTCCTTCTGGGCGGACGCCCGGATCAACGACCACACCGGCGGCACACCGCCGAGCGACGCGTACACGCGCACCATCCAGGAGATGCAGGAGAACCTCGGCATCACCCTGGGAACCGCCACCCGCGCCGACGACCCCCGGATGGCCGAGTGGGAGGAGCGGGTCGTCGCCCTGGGCCTCCACGACATGGCGCCCGCCGACCAGGCCCACCCGCTCTACGGCTTCCAGGTCATGAGCGACCTGATGCAGCACGGCGACTACGACGACGGCTTCCTCACCACGTACGGGGACGCGCTCCTCGAAACGGACCGCAACCTCGCCGACGGCACCGACTTCTGGGTACCGGACGCCCGTACGCACTTCGTGGGCGACGACTTCAGGTCCGATCCGGTGACCGGCTTCCTGACCGGCCTCAGCGCCAGCCCCGACGCGGCGACGGCGTTCTTCACGGCCGAGGAGGAGAACGACCACGCCACCTACCTGATCAGGGAGCGCCACTACCCCGACATGGCCGGCGAGGTCACCGACGACCGCGACCGCATCGCCCTCGGCGCCCTCGGCGACGCGCTGTACGCAGGAGCGACCGGCATGGACCCCAACGACCCCACGGCGGAACGCGGCGACCACACACCCGAACAGGAAGCGGTCCTCCACCACGTACTGGAGGTCGAATCCGGCGCGAAGAACGACCTCCCCCCAGAACTCCGCGAACCCACCGCCCGCCTCCTCGGCGACTACCGCACAGAGGTCTTCGAAACCGCTCGCAACCCGGCGGGCAGCGGCCTCCCGCTGGACGCCGAACACCTCGCCGTGGTGACAGCCCAGATCTCCCGGACCCCCGAGGCGTACGAAACTCTTCAGGGGGCGATGGCGGTCGAATTCATGGAACGCATCCACGCCGACACCTCAGGCGACCCTAGCCGCGTCCTCGACGACATCGGCTGGGCAGCGGGCTTCCTCGACCAGGGCCGCTTCGCAGCCCTGGAGATCGACAAGGCCAACTCCTCCTGGGCGGGCCAGCAGGCCTACGACATCGGCGGCTACCTGATCGGCGAAATCCCCTGGGTCGGCTCAACACTCCAAACGAGCATGGACCAACTCCTCGGCGCATGGACTCAGCATCAGGAGCAGGCCGTGAGCGGAGGACTCGACCAAAGCCGCACGGAGTATTACAACCAGGACAACACCTACCTCAACGAACTGGCGAACCAATGGGCGCGCCTGAACCCGGATCCACAGGAGTCGGGCGCCACGGAGTGGCAGACCCAGATCCAGCAGGCCATCCGGACTGGAGCCCTGAGCGCGGACACGGAGGCCCGCGAACTGCTGATCGCCGCAGGCGTCATCCAGAGAGAGTGAGAGCGCGTTGAAGAAGGCTGTGGGCTACGCCCTGGGCGTAGTCGGGCTCGGAGTCGTGGCGTACGCGGGAGTCGAGCTGATCCGAGATCCCGCCTCGTACGCCGCCCCGGAGGCGATGTGCGGGCTGACGGCACCTTCGTCGCTCGACCCCCTGCTGCCCGATGGCGACGACCTTGAACAGCGGGACGCAGCCACGCCCAATGCGGCCGGCGTCGTGTGGTCATGCCAGTTCCGCGTCGATCGCGAGAATGTGCTGACGGCGGTGGTGACGCAGCGGACGATGGACACGACCGTGGCCGAGAGGTACCGGGAATTCCAGCCGACCTACGGCTTCACAGGTTCCGAGACAACCCTCGACGACGAACCGGCCGTCCTCGGACGGAACGGCTCACTGGTCCAGATCCCCTGCCCCGGGCGCGGCGACGACGCGTCCCTTGAGGTCAATGTGCGCTACTACGCCGGAGGCGGCGACGACGCCGAGGAGGACGAACGCAACGTCGCGACGTTCACCGAGGATCTCATCCAGCTCAACAGCGACGAGTACGGCTGCCGGCTGTAAGTAGCCGCCCTCCGGCATGGCGACTCGCTTAGGGAACGCCGACCGCCCCTCGGCGGGTGCGTCCGCCAGGGACGGCACCACGGTGGGCGCGGGCGGTCGGCGCGGTGCCACGGCCAGAGCGGAGCGTGCCTCTGCCGCAATTCACCTTTAGGCGAATCTGGGGGCGACCTTGCCGATGTCGTAGACCGTCCCCAATGCGGTGATCAGCCGCAATCCGCTCCAGGCGCTTCGGCTACGCCGAGCAGGAAGCCGGTCAGAGGTTGTCGAAGTCGCCGAGGGCCATACCGCCCCTGAAAGCCGCCCACTCACCGGCCGTGAAGCACAGATGCGGGTGATCCGGATTCTTCGAGTCACGGACAGCCACACCGCCATCAGGAAGGGAAGCGAGTTCGAAGCACTGGCCGTTGTCCGCCGTGAGGCTGCTCTTTTGCCAGGTCAGCGACGCGGGAGCAATCGCGTAGAGACGCTGCTTGTCCATGGCGTCATCATCCTCCGCCTCAACGCCGGCGCCGCCAGAGAGCCGTTGCACACGGCCCCCGCACAGGAAGGCGCGAGGGCCGGTGTCAGGCGTCAGGAGGTGTGGTCGAAGATCCCCGTGCGCGCCGCCGCGATGAAAGCGGTCCACGCGGCGGGAGACATGCGAGCCGTCCCGGCGAGACGGTCCTTCGTGTCCCGCACCGCGACGTCGGGCACGGCTGCAAGAGCTACTTCCACACAGTTGCCATTGCTCACCGTGAAGCTGCTCGTGCGCCACACGGGCTGGACGGAGAGAGCAGCAGTGTCATCGAATCGCGGCACGTCGACCAACTCCTCTTACAACATCGAACCGAGTCAGCAGCACGCGAGCCCTTGCATTCAGTGAGACCTCAGAGGTTGTCGAAGTCGCCGAGGGCCATGCCGCCCTTGAAAGCCGCCCACTCACCGGCCGTGAAGCACAGATGCGGGTGGTCAGGGTTCTTCGAGTCACGGACAGCCACACCGCCGTCAGGAAGGGGAGCGAGTTCGAAACACTCGCCATTGTTCGCCGTGAGGCTGCTCTTCTGCCAGACCAACGTGGTGGAGTCGACCGTGTACAACTCCTGCTTTTCCATCAGTCTTTCCTGTTCTTGATGCGTGCCACCAGATCACGCGTCTCGCCGGGAGAGAAGGCCGAGCCTGTCAAACTCCGGAACAACCTGTGCAGTCGGCGAAGCTCGCGGGGGTCGTCCATGGTCAGGCTACCAGCGACTGACTCGCTGAAGGCGACGTCAGGCACATCCCCTGGAAAGGTAAAAATACGGAATGCAGCGATCTGGCAGCCTTCTGCGCCCTTGGAGTAGGGGATGGCTTGCAGGCGCACGCCGGGGTGCTCGGAGACATCAAGCAGATGGTCAAGCTGCGCACGGTGCGCCGCTCGGCCGCCGACGGCGAAGTTCAGCGCTGCCTCGGTAATGATGTAGTGGCACTGCAAAGGCTGATCCGTCTCGAACAGCTGTCGCCGCTGCCTCACCATGCGGACTTCGACCAGGCCGTCCACCTGATCCGGGCCGAGAGAGGCGAAGCCGACCTCCGTCACCGCTCGCGCGTAGTCCTCCGTCTGCAACAGCCCCGGGATGATGCCGACCTGGCACTCGAAGACGCTCTCCGCAGCGTCTTCGAAGGCGATGACCTGCTCGTAGCTCGACGTGATGAATTCCCGGTACTTCACCCACCAGGGTGAACGTCGCCTGGTGGAGGCGGCCTGGAGCTGGGCCAGTTCTTCACGCTGGTCGGCGGGCACTCCGTAGAGGTCCATCAACTTGCCCAACAGCTCTTGCGAGCATGGCCGCTTGCCGTTCTCGATACGGCTGAGAAGCGAGTCGTCGCAGCCCAGCGCATCAGCCACCTCCGCCAAGGTGCCGCAGTGCACCTCATCGCGGAACCGGCGCAGCGCCCGCCCCAGAGTCACCCGCGACATGAGCACCGTGCTGGCACCGTTGGTCATGCTTCCTCCCCTTACCCAGTGACGCTTCGAGGCTATTCGCCACGCACGGCCGTCAACCCGAGTCCCTTGCCTGTCAATTGACTCCGCAGGCGACTTGACGCGGCCTCGTCCGCGGTGCACTTTAGTCAGGTAACGCCGAGTGCGGCAAACGCGACTATGCGTACAACTGTGCTCGTCGCCTGTCATGGGCTTGTGGCCTGGGAGGTGTGATGACGGTTCCGGTTCGGTTCGCCGAGAAACAGCACTACGTGTACGCGTGGGACTTACTCGCCACTGCTCGTGGGATCGAGACGTGGCGGTGGACGCTGGCCCTCGTGCTGCGGTCGTGGGGAGTGACCGAAGCCGCCGTCGAGGTCGCGCGGATGGGGATCAGCGAACTCCTCGCGAACGTCGTGCGGCACGTGGACGACCCCCGTTGCCGGCTGTCGGCGGTGCTCGACGGCGCGCGGGTCAGGGTGCTGGTGGAGGACCGTTCGCCGTGTGTGCCGAAGTTCGTGGAACCCGCCTGGGACGCCGAGGCCGGCCGTGGCCTCTGGATGCTGAGCGCCATGTGCCAGGACTTCGGCTGCGAGCCGGAGACCGGCGGCAAGACGATGTGGTTCAGCGTTCCCGTCAACCCGGCGGAGGACGTGGCGTGAGGCGGGCGTACGGGCGGCTCGGGTTCGTCCTCGGGCTCGTGTCGGTCGTCGGCGGCGGGCTGTGGCTCGGCGGCGCACCGCTGGTCCTGTGGATCACACGAGCGATCGGTGAACCGGGGGACGGCGTATGACCGTTCATCCGGGAAGCGGCCCGTACCCCGTGCCGGGAGACGGTTCCGGCTGGGTCGTCGGCGCGTGCTGGCTGTGGTGCGGGCACCGCGTCACGCTGGTCGTCCGGCTGGGGACCGTCTTCACCGACGTTCCGCCCGACGAGGCCCCGCTGTACGCCTGCGGGCCGTGCACGGAACGGCTGCACGCGGCGGTCGCCGACCACACCGACGCCACCGCGCACCTCCCCCTCGACGGCGACGGGCGCGCCGTACCGCTGTACGTCACCCCCGGGGCCCCGGAGCCCCGGGGTGTCCGGCCGCGCCGGGACCGGCCGCACCGTACGCCCCGCACCGTCATCGGCCGCCGCTGGCAACGGGTGGTGGACGGGGACGACCCGGACCCGTCCATACCGGCAACGACCCGAGTGAGTGACCGAGTTGGCAGTCCGGGCCGGAAGCCCGGCAGACAGAGAGGACTACGGCCGATGCCGTACCGCGACCGCACGAATCCCCCGTCCCCGCGCCGGGGCGCCACGAACGGCCCGGCCGTCGCCGCCGTGGGCGCCGCCCTCGGTCTGGCGGCGCTGTACGTACCGCGCGCCCGTACGCGGCAGGGCATCCGGCGGCTGGTGGGGCTGGCGGACGAGAGCTGGTACTGGTTCCAGCGCGGACTGCTCGCCTGGCTGGACGAGGACCCCGCCAGGCCCAGGGAGGTCGAACACCGCCCGCCGCCCGGGATCAGGCGGGTGTCCGAGGAGGAGCTGGCCCGCCGCATCTTCGCCCCGGACAACGGCAGCGGCAACGACCACGCCGCCGACTGAGCCCCACCCACCAACGTGCCCCGGGCGATCCGGCAGCAGCGGGACGG
Organism: Streptomyces sp. MS19; assembly: GCF_047200595.1. Classification (NCBI taxonomy): domain Bacteria; kingdom Bacillati; phylum Actinomycetota; class Actinomycetes; order Kitasatosporales; family Streptomycetaceae; genus Streptomyces; species Streptomyces sp. MS19. The sequence goes on from NZ_JBJZOH010000002.1 coordinate 230,348, forward strand.
ACGGACACCCCCACGCGGGGGAAGGCAAGTCGCTCTTCACGACCAGCACATGGCTGACGACGCGGACGCCCGGTCCCACGTCGTCCGGCGGCCCCCGGCCGGTTCCGCCCGGGGGCCGGCTCTTTCTGGCAGCGGGTAGCCATGGGGTGACATGCTGTCCCCACAGTCGTCAGCAGTTCATGGAGAAGGACATGGTCATGGGATCGGTTCCGTGGGGCGTGACTCGTATGAGGCCCTTTCCCGAAGCGGTAGTGCTTCCCTCTGTCGAGGTCATCCTGGACCCCGCGACGCAGACAGGGCGTTGGATCGCCCCGGACGGCGGGGATCTGCCGCTCACCGGCAAACACAAAAGGTCGGAGACGAGCAAGGAGACCGCGACCAAGACAAGTCCGGACGGCACTCCGGACCAGGGGACCGACCAGGAAGGCGACACGGATTGACGCCGGAGGGCTCCGTCCTCGTCGTCTCCCGGCCGGACGACGTGACCGCCGACAGCGTCATCGAGGAGCTGAACCGGCGACGGGTCCATGTCATACGGCTGGACCCGGGGGACTTCCCCGCGGACATCACCGTGACGGCCCGCTTGGACGAACACGGCATGCGGGGGCGCGCGCGGACACAGACGCGCGTCGCCCTGCTCGACGGCATCCGTTCCGTTTACTGGCGGCGGCCTCGGTCTTACGCGGCTCCCGCAGGCATGGGGGAGCAGGACAGCCGCTGGTGCAGGGAAGAGGCCCGCTACGGTCTCGGGGGAATTCTCGCTTCGCTGCCCGGGGCCCACTACGTGAACCATCCCTGGCGGAACAGGGACGCCGAATACAAGCCCGCCCAGCTCGCCACCGCCGCTCGTTGCGGGCTCGACTTTCCTCCGACGCTCCTGACCAACGACGAGAAAGCAGTCAGAGAGTTCCTGCGTGAGCATGGCCCGGTCATTTACAAGCCTCTGCGGAGCACGGACTACCAGGACGCCGGGAACCGTGCGCTCACGGTGTGGGTCGAGGAAGTCGCGCCCGACCAGCTGCACAGCGGCGTGAGCCAGACGATGCATCTGTTCCAGAAGCGTGTGCACTCGGTCGCCGATCTCCGCGTGACGGTCGCGGGTGACGACGTGTTCACCGTCCGGATCGAGGGCTCGCCCGGGATCGACTGGCGACGGCACTACGACTCGTTGACGTATTCGTTGATCGAAACCCCGCCGCATGTGCGGAAAGGCGTGCGGCAGTACATGGATGCCTTCGGGCTCGTCTTCGGCGCATTCGACTTCGGCGTGGGGCGGGACGGCCGTATCTGGCTGTACGAGTGCAACCCGAACGGGCAGTTCGCCTGGTTCCCCGAACCGATCACCGGCGCGATCGTCGCGTCGCTCGCCGATCAGCTCCAGCACGCAGGAGGACGCCATGCATCTTGATCCCGTTACGCTGCGACACGCCCTCGCCGAGGAGATCGCCACCGCGCGTCAGTCCCTCGACCCCGCATGGCGTGATGCCGTCGCGGCCGTCCCCCGCGAGCTGTTCCTCGGCCCCGCCGCCTTCCGCGCGGCCGGAGCCGATTGGCTGCCTGTGCGCAGGGACGAGATCGGTGCGGACGAATGGCTCCGGATGACCTACGCGGACCGGACCTGGGTCACCCAGGTCGAGGGCAAGGACGCCACCGACGCCGACGGCCCCGTGTCCGGCAGTCCCACCTCCTCCGCCACGCTGCCGTCCCTGGTGGTGCGTACGGCCGAGGTCGCCGGGCTCCGCCCAGGTCAACGGGTCCTCGAAGTGGGCACCGGGACGGGCTACTCCACCGCGCTCCTGTGTCAACGGCTCGGCTCGGGGAACGTCGTCAGCATCGAGTACGACCCTGGCCTCGCGGCAAGTGCCGCCGCACACCTTGCAAGCGCCGGGTACGCACCGACACTCGCGTGCGGGGACGGTCTGCGCGGGTGCCCGGAACACGCCGACTATGACGCGATCATCGCTACCTGTTCCGTCCGCACCATCCCGCCCTCGTGGTTCTGGCAGTTGAACGGCGGTGGATCGATCACCACCACGGTCAGCGGCTGGATGCTCGCCTCCGGAATGATCCGCCTCGTCCTGGACGACGAGGGGACCGGCCATGGACGGTTCACCGAGGACACCGTGACATACATGCTCGCCCGCCCCCACGAACGGCCCCCGACACCCGTCTTCTTCCGGCTTGAAGGAGACCGCCGCCGTACCCGTGTCGACCCCGGGCTGCTGGAGAACTGGGCGGGCCGGTTCGTCGCCCAGCTCGCGGCGCCCTCGGCCCAGTTGATGACCACCGGCTCCGGAGTCGTCCTGCGTGACGTGGCGACCGGCTCACAGGCATGGACGGAACCGGACGGTGACGGTTGGGCGGTGCAGCAGCACGGGCCGTTGCCGCTGTGGGATCAGGTGGAACGGGCCCTGCTGCTGTGGCAGGACGTGGGAGCCCCGGCGCTGACGGAGTTCGGCATGACCGCCACCCCTTTCGAGCAGATGGTCTGGATCGGCTCGCCGGAAGGGCCGCGCTGGCGGCTGCCGGTCTGACCGTCACCTGACCGCAACCGTACGATCCCGTCTCGTGCCCACCCCCGCGCCGGCCCGGGATCAGGCGGGTGTCCGAGGAGGAGCTGGCCCGCCGCATCTTCGCCCCGGACAACGGCGAAGACGGGGCGGACGGCCGTTACCGCTAACCGGCAACAACGGGCAACACGCGGCGGCCGACGGGTGGTTCATGCGGCCCTAGAGTGACACGGCTCGCCAGAGCCCCTGTCGTCCGACCGCTTCCGAGGGATCGCATGAAGTCATCGCGCACGAAGCTCGCCGCCGCCGTCCTCCCCCTCGCCTTCGCCGCCACCAGCCTCGTGGCGGCTCCCACCGCCACGGCGACAGAGTCCGCCACCTGCACCCACCCGGCGTGGAGCAACAAGGATTCCGACACCGGACGTCTCAAGTCGTCCGAACTCCTCGCGCCGATCCACACCGGCCCCAACGCGGGCTGCCGGATCACCGCGGACATCCTCCACGGCGACGTCGTCTACTACCACTGCTTCGTCAACAACTCGTCCGGCAACTCCTGGACCCACGTGCGTGTCCGTATCGACGTCTACGACTTCAACGGCTGGGTCTGGGACGAGTACCTGGCCGACAACGGCGCCACCCACCGCTGCTGACGCCCTGCCACCATGCGGCACAGGCAGCGGCCGGACGCCCGCCGCGCAGCGCAGGTGTGCCCAGGTGACGTGACCGGTCACCGGGTCACCTTGCCGCAGGCACCCCGAGGAGCCCGATGAAGTCCGCCCGAACGAAGTTCACCGCCGCCGTCCTCCCCCTGGCCTTCACGGCCGCCACCCTCGTGGCCGCCCCCGCCGCCACGGCCGGCGAGTCCGGCGCCGAAGCCTGCACCCACCCGGCATGGAGCAGCAAGGACTCCGACACCGGACGCCTCAAGTCGTCCAAGTGGTCGGCGCCGATCCACACCGGCCCCAACGCGGGCTGCCCGGTCACCCAGGACATCATCCAGAGCGATGTCATCTACTACCACTGCTACGCGGTCAACTCCGCGGGCAACACCTGGACCCACGTACGCGTGCATGTCGGTGGCTCCGACTACAGCGGCTGGGTCTGGGACGACTACCTGAACGACAACGGCTCCGACTTCCACTGCTGACGCCGCGCCCCGCGGTGGCGTCGGCCGGATCGGCGGGCGACTCCTGGACCCGCGTACGTCTCCACGGCGGCGCCCTCGGGAAGCGCCAAGAGCCCGGAGCACCCGGGCGCGAGCCGGGGCCGGGACCCGCACCTCATCGGCCACGGCATGCGCGGCTTGTCAGGCGGGCAGCCACTTGAGGACAGCATCCCGGCCGCCTCGTTCGCCGTGGCCGACGTGCGGGCCGAGCACCAACGGCTGCGCGGGCTCGGCGTGCGGTTCACGCGGGAGCCGCGGGAGGCGGGCCCGGTCACCACGGCCGAGTCCGACGACACCTGCGGGAACCTGACCCAGATCGTCCACGCGCCGTAGCCCATGGGTGCCGGAGCACATCCCTCACCCGGCACCGCCGTTGCTTCTTCCAGGAAACAAACAGTTCACCATCCGTTTCCCAAATCAAGCAACAAAAAGCAACACTTTCGCTTTAGCCGCCACGGACATCAACGGCTGGATCTGGGACTACAACCTGAACAACGGCGGCTCCACCAAGCTCTGCTGACCCCGCCCTCCCCCGGCCCGCCGCGTTCAGTGCCGCGGCGGGCCGGGGGCGCGGGACGAGGAGGAGGGGCGGCCGGAGGCGATCCAGCGGTTCTCGAAGACGTCGGGCGCGACGGCGGCGAGCGTGGCCGACACCGTCAGGTGTCCCCCTGAGGCGGGACATGCTCACGCCTGACGGCCCCGGGATCATCAGCCAGGGCCGCTCACGCCGTCACGCGGCCGATGAACGTGTCGAGGTTGCGCAGCGTGCGCGCGATCTTCTCCTCGGTGGGCAGCGTCTCCTCCAGGGTCCGGCCGACCGTCGTGTCGCGGATGCCGCGGATGTAGAGCGAGCAGGCCAGGTCGGAGCAGAAGTACTGGCCGACCGTGTTGCCCTGCCGCCCGGCGCCGCCGGTGCGGCGGGCGGACATCAGCACGACGCCACCGCCGCTGTGCGTCGTCAGGCACAGCGCGCACATGCTGCGGGACGTGAAGCCGCGCGCGGCCCCCGTGACCGTGCGCAGGGAGAGGCCGAGGAGGCCGTTCGCGTGCTCGGTGACGAGGTACGCGCGCCCGGGTGCGCCGGGGTCGCGCCAGCCCAGGAAGTCCAGGTCGTCCCAGGGCGTCGTGTCCAGGTCGGCCGGAAGGCCGAGGCGCTTGGCCTCGCCTTTGGAACAGTTGACGAACGACGTGCGGATGTCCGTCTCGGTCAGGGGTCTCATGTTTCCGAGGCTAACGCGCCTAATATATTTAGTCCAACGACTTATTCTTTTAGCCGGAGGACGCGTGACACGCCCCGCTCTCACCGCCGAGCACCTGACCAGGACCGCCGCCGAGCTGGCCGACGAGGAGGGCTTCGACAGCCTCACCGTCTCCGCCGTCGCCCGCCGCCTGGGGGTGAAGGACCCGAGCCTGTACGCGTACATCCGCAACGCGCGGCAGCTCAAGGCGCGCGTGGCGGCGCTGGCGCTCGGGGAGATGGCCGACGCGGCGGCCGAGGCGCTGGCCGGGCGGTCGGGGAGGGACGCCCTCCGTGCCTTCGCCGACGCCTACCGCGACTACGCGCGACGGCACCCCGGCCGGTTCACCGCCGCACGCTTCGACCTGGGCGCGGCGGAGGCGGAGGCCGAGGAGGCGGCGTTCCGCCAGTCCCGCATGGCCCGCGCGGTCCTGCGCGCGTACGGCCTCCCGGAACCGGACGAGACGGACGCCCTCCGCTTCATGACGGCGGCCCTCGCGGGCTTCGTGACTCTGGAGACCGCGGGCGGCTTCAGCCGCAGCTCCCACGAAACCGACGCATCCTGGACCTGGCTGCTGGACACCATCGACTTCGCCCTGCACAACCGCCCCCGCACGCCCGCCCGTTAGCATCCGTGCGTGCATCTCACGTCACTGCGGTCGGCCGGCGTCCACCTCCCGCCCGGCCGGATGACCGCCTCGGACGGCGGACACGGGAGCCGCCGCCACCTGTGGCTGAGCGACGGCCCGGTCACCGGCGACCTGTGGGGCCGGATATGCGGCGCGCACGCCGCCTCCGGGCTGTGGCCGCTGCTCCTCCTCTCGGCCGACGACGACAACGGCGCCTTCCGCCCCTGGGCGACGGGCGAGCTGCGCCCCGAGGACATGTCCTGGCCGGACGACCACGACGCGCCCGCGCTGCTGGCCACCTGGTGGCGCCGGCACGCCTCCGACGCCGAGGACGCCGCCCCGGCCTGGCCCGGCCTCACACCGGCGCCCGCCGAACGCTCCGACGCGGACGTGATGGCCGCCGAGTACGCGGAGATCTTCACCGAGGAGTACCCCCAGGCGCGCCTCGGCCTGGTGGAAGCCCCCCGCAGCGCCGACACCCTCACCGCCCTCGGCTGGGCGGGCCCTTCCCCCCACGAGAGCGACACGGCCAAGTACTCAGCGGTCCTGCGCAGTTGGGAGGACCGCTTCGAAGCACGCGTGGTGGCCCTGAGCGACACGACACTCTTCCTGAGCATCGCCGCACCCCCCACCACCGAAGCAGAAGCCCTCACCACAGCCGCCGAACACTTCGCCGTCGCCCCCACCACCATCCGGAAAGCGGCCCCCGACCTCCCCACCTACGCGCAGCAGCTCATCGACATCAACAACTGGGAACTCAGTTGGGCCTGACCGACTACCGACCCGCGGGCGGCAGGGGGGCGAACCAGTGCTCCGGGCCCGGCAGTCCGCCCAGAATCTCCGACTCCCGCCGTCCCGCGAGCAGCGAGGCCAGGAACCCGGCGCACCCCACGTCGTGATGCTCCCAGTAGGGACCGCGTCCCTCGTTGACCAGCACGGTCCAGCGGTCCGGGTCACGGCCCGGCTCGACCAGCCAGTACAGCACCTGCCCGTCCTCCGCGATCCCCCACGGCACGACCCGGCTCCCCGCCGCCTCCAGCTGCGGCGGCTTCTCCTCGAACTTCCACAGCTCCCGCAACGCCTCGTCCTGCTGCCGCGCCACGGCGAGCAGGTTGTAGTCCGCCGTCCCGTACCCCGGATGCATCAGACAGACATAGTCGTCGAAGTGACCGCCCCCGTACCGGTCGGCGAGCGCCGTGTAGTCGCCGGGGAGCCGGTCCACGCCCAGGGCGGTGGCGGTGCCTGTCCAGTCCCACGTGCCGGGCGGGTCGGCGGGCGGGGCGAGTCGGACAAGTTCCGTCAGTGCTTCGTTCATCGGCTCACTCACCTGTGGGTTCGGACTTCGCGGGTTCGGACACGGGCGGAGGTCATACGTTGAGGATGGAGATGTCCCCTAGGCTGCCGTGGAGGGGTCGGGAGGGGTGGTCGTGTGGTTGTCGAGGTCGGGGGGCGGGTGCCCCGTGCGGGGCTTTCGCGTGCGCTGTCCTTACCGTTGATCTGCGGCCTTGTGGGTGTGCTGCCGCTCGCGGTCGCGGCGCAGCCGGGGGAAGGGATGCGGGACACCGCGTTCTGGTTGCAGTTGGTCGTCGCCTGCTACGCCGGGGTGCGGCTGTCCGCGATGGTGCTGTCAGGGCGGCGGCGGCTGGTGCAGGGCGCGTTCTGGCTGTTCTGCTACCTGGCGATGGGCATCGCGCCGCTGGCGCAGAGCGTGCTGGGGCGTGAGCCGACGCCCGTGCTCGGGCCGCGTGGTGACGTGGAGCTGGCGACGGCGCTGGTGCTGTGCGGGATGGTGGCTTTCGATGTCGGGGCGGTGCTGGCGCGGCACCGGCCGTCGTTCCGCCGTGGGCGGCGTCCGGCGGCGACGGTGCACCGGACGCGGCTGTACGTGCTGGTGGCGCTGGCGTACGTGGCGAGCGCGCTGCTGATCGTCCGGCTGGGCGGGCCGGCCATCTTCTTCACCAGCAGGCAGGAGATCAGCGCCGGGCTCGACCAGGCGACGGCGGGCGGGGCCGGGGACGAGGCGGGCGAGGCGGGGAACGCGCTGCTGCGCGGCTTCGGGACGGTCCCGGCGCTCCTGGCGCTGCTGCTGATGACGCGCTGGCTGGTGACCTCGCGGGCGGCCAGGCGGCGGCCGTCCGTGGTGCTGCCGTGGGCGGGCCTGCTGGTGGTCAACGGGATCGTCAACAACCCGGTGTCGAACCCGCGTTACTGGTTCCTGACGGTGCTGTTCGCGCTGCTGTTCACGGTGTTCCCGCGCAGTCCGGTGATGTACCGGGCGGCGCTGGCGCTGGGGGTGGCGATCGCGCTGCTGGTGTTCCCGTTCACCGACCGGTTCCGGTACGACGAGGAGGGGCGGCGGCCGGTCGAGTCGGACGCGCTGCTGGAGCCGCTGGTCATCAAGGACTACGACCAGGTCGGCATGTTCGCGAACACGATCACGTTCGCCGGTGACGGCAACGGGCACGCGTACGGCCGCCAGGTCGCGGGCGCGGCGCTGTTCTTCGTGCCGCGCGGGATGTGGGAGGCGAAGCCGCAGGACACCGGCTTCCTCGTCGGCGGCTGGATGGGCACGAACAGCGCCAACCTGTCATCGCCGCTGTGGGCCGAACTGTGGCTGGACTTCGGCCCGTTGGGTATGACGGCCGCGTTCCTCGGCATCGGCTACCTCGCGGCGCGCGTGGACCGGTCGTACGTGCGGCGGACGGTGGACGACCCGTCGCCCGGCAACGTGCTGGCGGTGGTCGTCCCCGTGCTGGCCGGGTACAGCTTCATCCTGCTGCGCGGTTCACTGCTCCAGGCGTCCGGCCGTATCGGGATCGCCGTGCTGTGCCTGCTGCTGGTGACGACGCTGCGCGGCGACGGCCGGGCCCAGTTGCGGTGACGGCGCGGGCGTCAGAACAGCCGCCCGAGCAGCGCGCCTTGCCCTGACTGGAGGACGTGCGCGGCCTCCAGCGGGACCCAGAAGCACTCGAAGCGGGTGGGCGGCCCTTCGCCGTCGTGGTCCTCCTGGCTCCTCCACCGCTCGGGGGCCGGCCCGGTGAGCCGGAGGTGGTAGACGTGCCGGTGCTGGATCTCGAAGCGGTACGGGCTGATGTCGTAGGTCGTCTCCCCGAGCTTGCGGACGACGCGGAGGCCGTCGAGCCCGGTCTCCTCGCGCGCCTCCCGCAGCGCGGCGGCCTCCGGCGTCTCCCCCGGCCTGACGCTGCCCGCCGGGACCTGGACGCCGACCTCCTCGAAGCTGTGGCCGAGGTGGCGGAACACCAGCAGCCGCCCGTCGTGCACGACGTAGGCGAGCGCCTTCTCCCGCGTCACCCTCTTCCGGGACGCCGTCACGGCCGGTGGGCGACGCGGAGTTCGAGGCTCGCGCGCAGCCACACCGCGCCCGCCTTCGCCGCCGAGCCGAGGCACAGGCCCCACGCCGCGCCCGCGACGCCGCCGAGCGCGTACCCGGTGAGCAGGCACACGACGGACAGCGCCGAGAAGACGATCTGCACCGGCAGCGTCGCGCGCGGGCTGAGGACGCGCAGGAGCAGCAGCCCGCACGTCCCGAAGGCCATGAACGCGTACTGGCTGCCGGTCGCGGGCAGCAGGTCCTCGGCCGCCGACCAGGTGTCGCCGAGCAGCGCGCGGCCGGCCGAGGCGGGGAGCAGCAGGAGCACGGCGGCCCAGACGGCGGCGGACGCGGCGAGGGCCGCTCCGGCGAGGGCGGCGGCGCGCGCCTGCCGGTGTGGTCCTGGGGCGCGGTGCAGGAGGGGCGGGCCGAAGCCGGTGGCGGAGTTGAACAGGACGTTCATCGGCCCGAAGAGCGTGCTCGTGCCGCGCAGGGCGCCCACGGCGAGGGGGCTGGCGACGACGCCGAGAAGGATGATCGCGACCTGCGACGCCGCGTTGCCGACGCCGAACTCGACGGCGAAGCGGCGGCCGAGGTGGCGCCGGTCGAGCAGCGCCGCGGGCCGGGCGCCGACCGCGCCGCGGGTGAGGTGGGCGAGGATCGCGGCGGACAGCAGCAGCGCGGGCAGGGCGGACAGGCCCCAGGCGATCACCATGCGGTCGGCGCCGGTCCCGTACGGCTGCGAGGCGAGGACGGGTACGGCGACGGCGAGCCGCAACAGGTCGCCGATCAGGGCGAGATGGGGCTTGCGCAGGAGCGAGAACGCGTACCGCAGCGAGTCCTGCGTCAGCACGACCGGCAGGACGAGGCCGAGCGCCGTCAGCCCGGCGGGGATGCCGTCGCGGCCGAAGGCGAGCGGTACCAGGGCCAGGGCGGCGCCCAGCGCGGCGGACGCGCCGAGCGTGAAGACGGCCGACGCCCGTGCGTGCCGGTGGAGCTGGCGGTCGGTGCCGCGCCGCAGCACGAGCGCCTGGCCGACGTACGCGGTGGCCGCACCGAGCAGCAGCGTGAAGACCGTGTAGACGACGGCGAACGACGCGAAGTCCCCTGCCGTGGACTGCCGGGCGGCGCAGACGACGACGGCGATGTTCGTGAGGGCCGCGACGCCCTGGTCGGCGACGGACGCGGCGGCGCCGCGCGCGGCCCGGCCCCTGCCCCCGTCCTCCGGCGGCCTGGGCGGGGGCACGGCGTCCCCGCCCCATGTCTCCGGGACGGGCGGGACGCCGGGGTCGGGGCCGGGGCCAGGGTCGGGGGCGGGGTCGGAGGGCGGGGGTCGGTCCTGGTGTCTGCTCACTGCCTGGGGTTGCCGTCTTCCAGTTCTGCGGGATCGAGGACGCGCAGGCCGAGCGTTTCCGAGCCGACGTCACGGTAGTCGGGCACGGGCGGGCGCTGCGCGGTACGGGGACGTGCTCGCTGGGCGGGCGGCTGCCGGCCGGCGTCGGCCGCCCCGGCGCGGCCGTAGCCGCCGGGAAGGCCCTCGCCGTCCTCCGTGTCCTCGGGACCGAAGTCGATGCCGCCGCTGCCCCAGGAGTGCAGCACCGCGCCCAGGAGGATACCGCCCGCGCCGACGACGAGTTCGCGCACCCGTGCGAGATCGTCGCGGCGGACCTCGCTCGGGTCGCAGACGACCAGCACGCCGTCCACCCGGTCGGTCAGCGCGATGGCGTCGGCGTACGACAGGACGGCCGGGGCGAGGACGACGACGACGCGGCCCTTCGTGTCGGCGTGGCCGATCAGGCGCGTCGCGGCGGGCGAGGTGAGGGCGCGCGGCACGTTCCGCACGCGGCTGCCGGGTACGAGGTCGAAGATCCCCGACTCCCCCGCGTCGATGGGCACCCGCTCCCCCGGCCACCCGGCGTGCCCGCCGCCCCGGGCGGCGTCGCGGTCGCCCCCGCCCGCCCAGCCGGGCCGTACGCCGTCCGCCTCGCGCAGCTGCGCGCCGAGGCTCGGGGTGCGCAGGTCGGCCTCGACGAGGAGCGCGTCCATGCCCATCTCGGCGAACGCGGCGGTGAGGTTGACGGACGCGGCGAGGGGCGTCTCGATGCTGCCGCGCGGCGCGACGACCAGCAGCCTGCGGCGCTGCGCGAACGTCTCGTCGTAGGCCAGCCGGAACGCCACCGACCGGTACTCCTCGGCCAGTTTGCCCTCGGCGAGCAGCTGGTCGGGGTGGCCGCGGCCGGTGCGTGGCAGGACGCCGAGGACCGGGGCGCGCAGGGCCCGCGTGACGTCGCCTGGCGAGCGCACCGTCGGGTCGAACACCAGGCGCACCCACGCGGCGAGCAGCCCGAGGCCGATGCCGACGACGTAGCCGAGGCCGAGGAGCAGGGGCAGCCCCGGGCCTGAGGGGCTGGTGGGCGGCGTGGCCTCGGTGATGACGCGGCCGCCGGTCGTGTCGAGCGCCTGGAGTCCGGCGACGGACGCGTTGATCTCGGAGATCTGCCCGGTGACGGTGGACAGGTCGGCGATGGCGCTGTCGTACGTCGTGCTGCCTTCGAGGAGGTCGTCCAGCTCGGCCTGGAGCTCGTCGCGGCGGGTGAGGAGGGGGGCGCGGCGGCCTTCGAGGGACTCGATGGAGTGCGCGACGGTGCGGTCCGCGTCCGCCTGCCGGTTGTCGAGGTAGGCCTGCACGAACGCGTTGGCGCGCTCGGCTGCGGCGGCGGGGTCGTCGGCCGAGTAGGCGAAGCGGAGGACCTCGGTGTTGGGCGGGTTGGTCACCTGGAGACCGGACTTGAGCTGCTGGACGCTGTCGGGGCGGCCCAGGGCCTCGGCGGCGCGGTGGGCGACGATGTCGCTGGCGGCGGTGCGGCGTTCGGAGCCCATGGCGACGCGGTCGACGGACACGGCGGCGGCGAACGGGTCGGTGGTCGGCACGCGCACGGTGATCTCGGCGGTGGCGATGTACGTCTCGTTGGCGCTCAGTCCGAGCCAGCCGCCGCCGGCGAGGCCGAGCAGGATGCCGCAGACGATCAGCAGCCGGTAGCGCAGCAGTTGCCTGAACTGGTCGCGCAGCAGGTCGGGTTCGTCGTACGGGGTGGTGTGCCCCCGTACGTCCTCGCGCGCTGCGCTCATGCGGGGGCTCCCCTTCGTGTGGCGGGACCCAGAGCTTCGCGCACGGGGGCCGCGAGTGCCAGTGCCTCGTCGAGGGCGTCGGTGATCCGGCGCAGCCCGGCGGCGCGCGACAGGTGGGTGCGGGCGTACGCGGCGCCGCGCGCGCCGAGGGCGTCGGCGCGGGCCGGGTCGGCGGCCAGTTCGCGTGCGGCGGCGGCCAGTTGGGCGGGGTCCTCCGGTGTGACGAGCAGCCCGCCGCCGGAACGGCGCACCTCGTCGGCGGTGCCGCCCGTGGGCGCGACGGAGGCGATCACGGGGCGTCCGGCGGTGAAGTACGAGGTCAGCTTGGACGGGACGCTCATGTCGAGGACGGCGGCGCGCTGCGTGACGACCAGGACGTCGGCGGCGGCCAGCACCGCCGGGAAGTCCGACTCCACTGCGGGCGGCAGGAGTTCGGCGTTCGGGACGGCGGCGGCGAGCGCGGCGAGGTGGGCGCGGCGGCTGCCGTCGCCCATGAGGACGACGCGCAGGTCGGGCGCGACGCGGGCCGTCTCCACGAGGACGTCGAGGCCCTGCTTGAGGCCCATGTTGCCGGAGTGGAGCAGCACGGGGCGGCCGGTGTCCCAGCCGAGGCGGGCGCGGGTGGCGCGCCGGGCGGCGGGGTCGGGCGAAGGGACGGGCAGGTGCGCCCAGTTGGGGACGAGGCGGACGCGCTCCGGCGGCACGCCGAGCGCCTCGACGCGGGCGCGGAAGCTCTCGTGGATGATGCCGACGAGGGTGGCGGCGCGCAGGACGCGGCGTTCGGCCGCCGCCGCGCCGCCCGCGGCGCGGCCGCCGCCGCTGATGCCGCTCTGGGCCGCCGCGGCGCCCATCAGGTCCTGGACGACGGGGAGGAACGGGACGCCGTGCCGCCGCGCGAGGCGTGCGGCCAGGACGCCCCCGGCGAGGCTGGGCATCTGGGCGAGCACCGCGTCGGGGCGCGCCATGCGGGGCGGGGCGAGCAGGCCGTGGGCGAGAATCGTCGCCTCGTACAGCGCGCGCCGGGCGGCGGTCTGGCGTAACGGGACGGTGTGGCGCCTGCGGTGCACGAGCACCCCGACGCGCTCCTCGACGGCGCGCCAGCGGCCGGCCCAGGCGGGGTCGATGCGCCAGGCGGGGTAGTGGGGCATCCCGGCGAGGACGTGGACCTCGGAGTGCCGTGCGGTGGCGAGGTGTTCGGCGAGCTGGGTGGCGTACGGGCCGATGCCGGCCTGCTCGGGCGCGTAGTTGGTGGAGACGAGCAGCAGCCGTTCGCCTTTCCGGCGGGCGGTGGCGGCGGCGGGTCGTCCCGGTTCAGGCCCGGTGGTGTCGCGCTCGGTGGTGTCGCGCACGGTGAGTTGCCTCCCCCTGGTGGGTCCCCCTGACCACGTCAAGTATCAAGCCTATCCGCAGAGTTGCACGCCATGTCAGCATTCGACCGCGCGGGGCGAGCGGTCCCGGCTATGGTGGATCGCCAGCCGTCACGACGGGCCAGTGGGGGGTTCGGGCGTCATGCAGCAGTCCCGTGGGGCGGGAGCCCCGTTACACACCGTCGGCTATGCGCCGGGGGTCTACGACCTCTTCCACGTCGGGCACCTGAACATTCTGCGCCATGCCAGGAGCCGCTGCGACTACCTCGTGGCGGGGGTGGTCTCCGACGAGATGGCCGCGCTCGCCAAGGGGCGGCGCCCGGTGATCCCGCTGGTGGAGCGGCTGGAGATCATCCGCAGTGTGCGGTACGTGGACGCGGCGTTCGTGGAGACCGTGCCGGACAAGCTGGAGACGTGGCAGCAGGTGCGCTTCGACGTGCTGTTCAAGGGCGACGACTGGCGCGGCACCCCCAAGGGGGAGCGTCTGGAACGGGACTTCGCCACCGTGGGCGTCGAAGTCGTCTACTTCCCCTACACGGTGCACACGTCGAGCACTCAGCTGCGCGCCGCGCTCGACGCCCTCGCCGCGCCCGCCGCCGACAGCTCGCGGAACCACTTCACGGAGAACGCGGCGAAGAAGACCACGTAGACGCCGGCCAGCAGCGCGTACCCGAGACGGAACGCCCGTTCGTCGCCGAGGAGGAGGAACAGCGCGCACATCGTCCCGTAGTCCACGGGCAGCAGCGCGACGGCGCGCACCCGCGAGGGCGGGGCGGCGGGCGCGGTGGGGGGCGCCGCGGGGCGCGGCTTGAGCTTGTCGGTGAGCAGCCCGCCGAAGAAGATCATCACCGCGGCCAGTTGGAAGACCGGCGGCACCAGCAGCCAGCCCTCGCCCGGCAGCGCGAAGTGCTGGTGGAAGGTGATGAGGACGGCGGTGTGCAGCGCGGTGATCTTCGCGCAGTCCACGGCGTGGTCGAGCCACTCGCCCGCCGCGCTCGACTCCCCGCGCAGCCGCGCGAGCTGGCCGTCCGCCGCGTCGAGGGCGAAGCCGAGGACGAGCGCGGCCCAGACGCCCAGCGCGAGCGGCCAGGACGGCGGGAGGAGGGCGAGGGCCGCGATCCCGGCGAAGCTGACGGCGGCGCTGAGGGCCGTCACCTGGTTCGGCGTGCGTCCGGCGCGGTGCGCGGCGGCGGCGAACACGCGGCCCGCCGGCCGGTTGACGTACCGCGAGTAGAGGGAGACGCCCCTGCTGGTCTTCTGCGCCGCGCGCAGCCGCGCAAGCGCGCCGCGGAACGTGTCCTCCGTGCCGGTGCCGGCCCCCACCCCTGCCATGGCCGCATCATGCCATGGGGCCACGGGGGTGCGGCCGTTGTCGGCGGGAGTCGATACGATGCGTGCGCCGGAGCGAAACGACGGGGAGGGGCCCACCATGCGGCTGCGAGCGCGGCTGGCGAAGAGCACGGCGGGACTGCTGGCGTCCCTCACGCTGGCGGCCGGGCTGTCGGGCTGCATCACCGTGCACGGCGAGGAGGCCGTGGTGCCCGCCGCCACCGAGGGGGAGGCCAGGGCGGCGCTCGACCGGTACGTCGAGATCAGCAATGTCGCCAAGCGCGACTACGACGCCGAGCAGAACCGGACCATCGAGAGCGGCGGCCTCGGCGACATCGACTTCGCGGGCATCACGGCGCGCGCCGAGGTGTACCCGGACGGCGCGGAGGACTTCGAGCCGCTCGCCGTCTCCGACACGCGCTTCCACATCCCGCAGCAGATGGGGTGGCCCAAGTTCTTCGTCGCCGACACGGCGACGAACCAGGGCCGCAACCGCTGGCTGATGTTCTTCACGCGGGCGGGGATCGACGAGGAGTGGCGCCTCAACTACCTGGCCTCGATGCCGGCGGCCGAGGTGCCGGAGTTCGCCGAGGACGAGGACGGCTACCTGGACGACATACCGGCCGGCGAGGGCGGGGCGTCGGAGGGCTACGCCCTGGCGCCCGGCGACCTCAGCGCGGCCTACAGCGTCTACCTCCAGAGCGGCGAGGGCCCGTTCGCGGAGGGCCCGTACACCAGTGACACGCGCACCGCCCGCGACCAGGCGAACAGCGACCCGGCGTCCTTCACCGAGTACCGCGACGAGCCCGCCGAGGAGGCGGAGTACGGGCCACTCGCCATGCGGACGGCGGACGGCGACGCGTTCGTGATGTTCACGTCGCTGCACGACCAGCGGCAGACGGTCGCCGAGGGCCGGGAGATCCCGGTCAACGAGCTGACGGCCGCGCTGATGGAGGGCGAGGCGCGGACATCGCTGACGCTGGAGATGGTCGGCATACAGGCCGCGCTCGTCCCGGCCGGGCAGGGGCAGATCCAGGTGGTCTCGCAGATGAAGGACGCCGTCGCGATCACCGGCGAGTGAGCGCCGGGGGGCGTCGGACCTGGCTCCCGCCGCCGTCGGCCCAGAGGCTGGCGCCCAGGACGAGTCCGCTGCGCGCGGACGCGCGGAAGGCCACCGCGTCCGCGGCCTCCTCGGGCGCCCGGCCCTGCCGAGGGGGACGCCCGCGGCGAACCGCGCCCCGCTCACGGCCGCGTCGCCCGCCGTCACGGCGTCGAGCGCGGCGGTGACCGGTCGTCCCGGGCGAGACGACGTCAACCCGGATGCCGCAGTCCTTCAGCTCGGGGGCCCAGGTGCGGGCGAAGGACCGTACCGTCGCCTCGGACGCCGCATAGGCGGCGAACGCGGGCACGCCGTCGTCGAGCAGCGTCAGCGCCCTCTGCGCGGTGAACAGGGTGCCCTGACGTTGACGCCGGACGTCTGGTCGGAGTGCTCCTGGGTGGTCTCCTCAAGCGTCGCGAACGAGCCGGTGCCCGCGTCCGCGGACAGGACGCCGAGGCCGCGGGCGCGGGCGCGGGCGTGAACCGCGTCGTGGAGCCGGTCGCGGTCGGCGCGCCCGCGCGAGTGGGCGGGCGTTACCAGGCGGGGGCCTGCTCCTGCTGGGCGGCCAGGTGCCCGGCGCACGCGTCGGTGAGGGCTTCGAGGAGCGTCAGCGGCTCGGGCAGCGGATGCTCCGGGCCGTGCAGCCAGCGGACGCCGCCGGTCCCGCCCGGCGGTACGCGGGACGGCGGCAGCAGGACGTAGCTGCCCCGGCAGTGCCAGCGCAGCCCGGGGTGCTCGTCCATCGTCTCGGGGTGGCAGTCGAGCTCGCACGGCCACCACTCGTCCTCGTCGTCCGGGGTGCCGCGGGTGGCGGTGAAGAACAGGACGCGGTCCGGGTCGGCGACGGCGACGGGGCCGGTCGCGACGCCCTCGGAGGCCAGCCGGGCGAGGGCCGCGTAACCGGCGGGGGCGGGGACGTCCAGGACGTCGTGGGCGGCGCCGGTGGCCGTGACGAAGTTGGCGAGGGGATCGGCGCGCAGCCAGCGGAGGATCTGGGCGGGGTCGGTGGTGGCCTGGGTCTGCCAGGCCAGCGAGACGGGGTGGCGGCCGGGCGTGGGACAGCCGATGCGGTCGCAGGAACAGCCGTAGCCCTGCGGGTGGGCCGCGGGCGCCACCGGGAATCCGGCGGCGGCCGCCGCGAGCAGCAGTTCCTCCCGTGCGCGCGCGGCGGCGGCTCCCGCCTCCGCGTCCCGGGCGCCCCGGCGCAACCACCTGGGAAGTCTGCTCTCGCGGCCCTCGCGTCCCATGGTCCCCCTACCACCTCGCTGGTGTCCGGCCCGTCGAGCCTTGGAGCGTCAGGGCCGGGGTCTTTTATTCCGCCGTGCCGGCCAATCCTGCACCGCTCCCGGCCCCGATGGGTAATCGGGAGGTGCGTGCCGCACGCGCGCGACACGCACCTCCGTCACAGATCGATCACTTCCCGTTCCGATGCGCGTGACCTTGCGCAACGGACCGTTCACACAACGGTCGGCGGCCGATCACAGGCGGGCCGTGGCCGAGACGCTCGTCACATCCCGGCACCCGCCGCGACCGGCTCCAGGCGCCCGCCGCCCCGCCGGAACCGGCGCGCCCCGCGCCGCGGACGGCACAGGACGGCGAAGCACAGGCACGCGAGCAGCGCCGAGACGAGCTGGACGACGGCCATGGGCACGGCCGTCCCCTCCCCCGCCACACCCACCAGCGGGGAGGCGACGGCGCCGACGAAGAAGGAAGACGCGCCGAGCAGCGCGGACGCGGACCCGGCCGCGTGCCCCGCGCGGTCGAGGCCCTCAGAGTTGGCGTTGGGCAGGACCAGCGGCATGGACGCCATCAGGACGAACAGCCCGGCGGAGACGGGCAGCAGCCCGACGTCGCCGAACACGCCGCTCGTCATCAGCAGCAGCGCCGTGCTGTCGGCCACGATCAGCGCGAGGCCGACCGCCATCATCCGCTGCGCGGGCACGCGGCCGACGAACACCTTGCCGTTGACCTGGCTCATCACGACCATGCCGATGGAGTTGGCCATGAACAGCATGCTGAACGTCTGCGGCGAGGCGCCGTAGATCTCCTGCACCACGAAGGGTGACGCGGAGACGTAGGCGAACAGCGCCGCGAACGTCAGCCCGCCGACCAGCAGATGACCGGCGAACACGCGGTCGCGGAACAGCCCGCCCATGTCGCGCAGCGCGGGCCTGACGCCGCCGGAGGTCCGCCGTTCCGCGGGCAGCGTCTCGGGCAGCCAGCGGGCGACGACGGCGATGAGCACCACGCCCAGCAGCGCGAGGATGAGGAAGATGCCGCGCCAGTCGGTGAAGCGCATCAACTGGCCGCCGAAGACCGGCGCGAGGATCGGCGCGAGCCCGGAGACGAGCATCAGCGAGGAGAAGAACCGCGCCATGGCCACGCCGTCGAACATGTCGCGGACCACGGCGCGCGCGATGACGACGCCCGCCGAGCCGGCGAGCCCCTGCGCGAAGCGGAAGGCCATCAGCGTCTCGACGTTCGGCGCGAACGCGCAGGCGGCGGAGGCGACGACGTAGCCGCCCATGCCGCACAGCAGCGGCCAGCGGCGGCCGAGCTGGTCGCTCATCGGGCCGACGACCAGCTGTCCGAGGCCGAGGCCGAGCAGACAGGCCGTGAGCGTCAGCTGGGCGGTGGACGCGCTGGTGTGCAGGGCGTCGCCGACCTCGGGGAGCGCGGGGAGGTAGGTGTCGAGGGAGAGGGGCGGCAGCGCGGAGAGGCTGCCGAGGATGAGGGTGAGCAGCAGTCCGGCCCGCTTGCGGCGCGAAAGCTGCGGTGCTCCGTGTGCGCCGCCGATGGCGGGCCGGGGTGGTTCCTGGGTGACCTGGGCGGTCGGGATGGTGTCGGGGACGGGGGCGGCCGCCTGGGGTTGGCCGGGCTGGGTCATGCACCTCTCCGGGATTCGTGACGAACGAACCGATCATCCCATGACCTGACCGGTCACCCCAGGGGATTAACGCGTCCCTGGGCATGGCGCGCACCACATCCGCCCCGGCCCGGCGCCCGTTCCGGCAGATGGGACCATGGGCCCGTTACGGATCGGGAGCGGGTGAGGTGCGATGGAGCCGCGGGACGGCGAAGGCAGCGATGGCGGCGATGGCAGGGGGGACGGTGGGGCCGCCGGGCCCGAGCCGGGCACGGTACGGCCGGGCGGGCGGACGGCGCGCGTGCGCGAGGCGGTCCTGCGCGCGGCCGGGGACGCCCTGGCGGAGCAGGGCTTCGAGCGGTTCGACCTCGGCGAGGTCGCGCGGCGCGCGGGCGTGGGCAAGACGACGCTCTACCGCCGCTGGGGCACGACCACGGGCCTGGTGGCCGACCTGCTCGCGGACATGGCCGAACAGTCGCTCCCCCGCACGGAGTCGGGCGACCTGCTCACCGATCTGCGGGCGAACGCGCGGCTCGTGCTGCGGACGCTGACGGACACGCGGCAGAGCGCGCTGTTCCGCTCGGTGATCGCCGCGGCCACCGGTGACGAGCGGACGGCGGCGGCGCTGCACCGCTTCTACGCCGTGCGCATCGCCGAGTGGGCGCCCTGTGTCGAGCAGGCGGTGGCACGGGGCGAACTCCCGGCGGGCACCGACGCGTCCGAGGTCGTGCGCGCCGTGTCGGCGCCGCTCTACTACCGGTTGCTGGCCAGCGGCGACCCGCTGGACGAGGGGGCCGCCGACCGGGCGGCCGAGGCCGCCGTGGCGGCCGCGCGGGCGGGCGTCTTCGTCACCGGCGGGGGCGCGCCGGGGTCCCGGTAGTGCGCGGAGGGGCGCACGCCCCCGGCGCGCGGCGCGCGGCCCCCGCACGGGCGGTTCACCTGCGCAGGTGATTCACCCGTTGGTGCGTGTGCCCCGCGATGTCCCGGGCGGCGGTGGGGAGAAGCCGCCCCGCGGCCCCGGCGAGGGCACGGGGCGCGGCGGGCCGGGCCCGATGTCCGGTACGTTCTCGGCGAGGGGGCTGACAGGGGCCGCGCCCGCCCCGACCAGCGCGGTGTCGGCTTTGTCCGTCGGCCGGGACGGTGCCGGGCCCGGCCGCGCGTCCGTGCTTCCGCCCGCGTCCTCCCGACCGCCATGAAGGACCTCCCCGGGGGCAGGGGTGTGCGGTACGTCCCCTGCCGGCGCCACCCGGCCGGGCGGGTGACACACACCGCGCCCGGTGCTGGCACTGTGGTGCCGACGCCCGCCACGCACCGCTACGCCCCGCCCGCAACAGCCCGGACCATCCCGTACGACCGCAGGAACGGACCGTGACCGCCACTCCCTCCCCCATCCCGCCGCCACCGGCCCATCCCCCGGCGGGAACCCCCGCCGCCGGGCCGCCCCCCGCGCAGGCGGCGCAGTGGGCGGCGGCGCTGCGCCGTACGCCCGTGTCCCTGTGGCGCGACGACATCGACCACTGGGCCGCCGCGCTGACGTACTACTCGGTGCTCGCCGTCTTCCCGACGCTGTTCGTGGCCCTGTCGATCATCGGCCTGGCCGACCCGGGCGCGGCGCAGGAGTTGATCGGACAGGTCACCGCGCTCGTGCCCGCCGACTCGCGCGGCGAGGTGTGGTCGGCGCTCAACGACCTGGCGCAGCAGCGTTCCGCCGCCTGGCTGCTGACGATCTTCGGCGGCCTGAGCGCGCTCGTGTCCGCGTACAACTACCTGAGCATCTTCCGGCGCGTCCAGCACGGCATGCACGGCGTGGTGGACCGACGGCCGCCGTGGCGCGCCATCCCGCGCACGACGCTGTCGGCGCTCGGGCTGCTCGGGCTGCTGGTCGGCAGCGCGACGGTCCTCATCATGACGGCCGGGGTGGTGCGGACGGTCGGGCGGCTGCTGGGCTTCGGCGAGGGGGGCGCGGCGGTCTGGGCGGTGATGAAGTGGCCGCTGCTCGTGCTGCTGGTGACGGCGCTGGTGCTCGTGCTGTTCCGCACCGGGCCCGTGGACCACGGGGTGCCGCTGCGGGGGGTGCCGGGCGGCGCGGTGGCGGCGGTGCTGTGGCTGGTGGCGTCGGCGGCGTTCGCGGTGTACGCGTCGCACGTGGGCACGTACAACCGGCTCTACGGGTCGCTGGCGGGGATCATCGTCTTCCTGGTGTGGCTGTGGGTGTGCAACCTCAGTCTGCTGACCGGCGCGCAGTTCAACGCGGAGCTGGCGCTGCTCCGGCGGCAGGGCCGCACGGGGCGGGGCGCCGGGGACGCGTCAGGCCCGGTCGCGGGGACCGGGCCTGACGGGCGGGACTGAGCGGGGAGGCTGCTCAGTTGGGCTGGTTGGCGTGGGTCAGGGTCTCCCAGGCGACGAACAGGTTGTTGGTGCCCTGCGGGCGGCTGCGCTCGGTGTACGTCTGGGTGTTGGTCATGGCGATGCCCATCCGGGTGTGCAGGCCGTTGAAGCCCACCTCGGTGACCGGCCCGAGGCCGCGGTGGACCGTGCCGCCGCACAGCCAGGACGGCGGGGCCTCGCCCAGCTCGTACCGCGACTGGAAGCCGAGGGCGTGCCGGAGGCGTTCGGAGACCTGCGGGTACAGGTCCTGGCCCTGGATGCGGCTGGTCTCCGCGACGTGCGAGATGGACGACAGGCCGTAGCCGGTGTGGGTGAAGTCGCGGCAGGTCTCCTGGGTCAGGCCGGTGACGAACGTGGACTGGCCCTGCCAGTAGTTGATGATCTCCTGGCGCGTGTCGAGGCCGCTGCCGGGCACGGTGCGGGGCAGCGCGCCGTCCGACTCCAGGTAGATGAACGCCTGGACGCGGTTGAGGAAGCGCGTGACGGACCGGTCGTACGCGGCGCGGTCCTCCAGGTAGACGGAGATGCCGATGGCGGCCTCCATCATGGTGAGTTCCCAGTTGCCGTTGCTGTTCGAGCCGTTGATGATCTCGGGCAGGTAGACGTTGCGCAGCATGGTGCCGAAGCGCGCCTGGCCCGGCCAGTTGCCGTAGGTGTAGCGGATGATCTCGGCGGCGCGCGGCCACACCGAGCCCGCCCAGCCGGTCTGGAGCGGCGCGTTGCTGTTGGTGTGGTCGCGGATGGTGGCCGACCAGGCGTCCATCAGCTCGATCGACTTCTGCGCGTACCTGGCGTCCTGGGTGATGTACCAGGCGAGGGCGGTGGTGTACGCGGCGATCGCGTCCTCGCGCTCGTCGGTGCAGCCGTTGTTGGGGTTGGAGTACGAGCCGCACTCGACGACCGCGCGCGGGCGCGGGACGCGGGAGAGCGACGCGTACCGCGAGGACATCATCTGGCTGTACGCGCTCGCCCACGGCTGGGCGCCCGCCTGGACGCGTCCGCGCACGAAGTCGAGCTGGGGCCGGCTGACGTGGACGCCGGGGTGGGTGAAGGTGGCGGGCGCGGCGTACGCGGCGGGTGGGCCGTCGGGCGCGGCGCCGTCCGGGTCGGCGGGGGCGGCGCCCGCGCCACTGGGGAGGAGCGCGACGAGGAGCGCGGCGAAGATCGCGAGGAGCGCCGCCGCTCGTCTGGACCTGTAGGGGCTTGTGGACATGTGGGGGACGCCTTCCGGGAGGCTACGGGGACGGCGGTGCCGGTCCCGCCGGGAGTCAGATACATGAACGATGAACTCCCATATGAACACCGGCTGCTGCTGACGCTAGGACTGGACCAATGGACCGTCAAGGCGCGCGCGGATTCCCGGAACAAGCCGCCGCACGGGCCGCACCCCCGCGGCAGGGCAGTGCGGAAAGGCGTCGGGCGGGGCGCCGGAACACCGCCCCGCCTCCCGGGCCCAATCCCCCGGCAACCGATTCCGTTCGCGAATCAACTAAACTTTCGACGCCGCGCCCGAGCGTGCGCGACACCCCGGGAACCCGGTCTCCGCGCGTCAACTGACAGCCTGTCGGTGACCGGTGCTCCGACGAGAGTCACGAACCTCAAATGGCCCTCAAGAAACCCCCGCGTGACCTGTTTCACTGCCATCCTGCCGCCCATGTACGAGATACTCGCGGCGGAGGCGACGACTCCCCAGTGGATCGCCGCGATCGCCTCCGTCATCAGCGCACTGGGCGGAGCCGCCGGTTTCGCCGCTCTCGTGATCACCCTCAAACGGCGCAGGACCGCGACCCGCCTCCCGCCCTTCGAGCTCCGCCGACTCCTTCACGAACTGGAAGAGATGCTCGGCGAACTGATCTCCAACGGGGGGATGCCGACCGACTGGTTCCTCGCCCCGGAGCAGCGCCGCACCAGCCAGCTCCTCGCGTCCTACTCGGGCCTGCTCGCCGACGACGAGCTGAACGCGCTCGTGAGCCAGGCGCGCGTCGCCGCCGACGACTGCTGGGCGGCCGCCCCGCCGGTCCTGCCGGGTGCCGCGGCGGCCGGGCTGCCGCCCACCGAGCTGGCCGAGATCGATCAGCGGCTCGAACGGCAGCTGGAGCAGGCGCGTACGGGCCGCGACGTCCTGCTGCGGGCCATCTCGCGCCTCGACGAGCTGGTGCGGGAGTCCACGCGGACCAGGACCCCGGTGTGACGGCGCCCGCCCGTTCCACGTCCTGCGCGGGACGGGGACGGGCGGGCGTGGGGCGCGGGCAGGGTCAGGCGTCCTGCGCCAGGCCGTGCAGCCGCAGCAGGAGGTCCTTCACGCCGGTGGCGGGCACAGGCTCGCCGGTGAGCGCGTCCGGGTCCGAGCAGAGCAGGACGGGCCCGTTCCGCTCGTCGTCGGGCAGCCGCCCGTGGCTGCCGCGGACCCACGAGGCGTCCAGCGGCACGACGTTCATCCGGTAGCGCAGGCCCAGCTTCTTGCGGGCGAGGGCGAGCGCGGCGCGCGGCTTGGCCATCCGGTCGGCGGGGTCGAAGAACAGCTCGGCCGGGTCGTAGCCCGGCTTGCGGTGGATCTCGACGATCGGCGCGTAGTCGGGGGCGCGCGCGTCGTCGAGCCAGTGGTAGTACGTGAACCAGGCGTCCGGGTCGGCCATGGCGACGAGTTCGCCGGACCTGGGGTGGTCGAGCCCCTGGGCGGCCTGGCCCTTGGCGTCCAGGACCTCGGCGACGCCGGGCAGTTCGGACAGCACCTCGCGGGTGCGTTCCATGTCCTCGGGCCTGCGGACGTAGACGTGCGCGATCTGGTGGTCGGCGACGGCGAACGCGCGGGACACCCACGGGTCCAGGTACTCCATGCCCGCCTGCTCGTACGTCTCCAGCAGACCGGCGAGCCGCAGCGCCCGGTTGATGTGAACGGGCCGGTTCACCGCCGTGATGCCGTACTCCGACAGGACGACGACCGTCGCGTCCGCCGCCTCCGCCTCGGCGAGCAGGGGCCGCAGCACGCCGTCGAGTTCGGCCGCCGCCGCGCGCGCCTCGGGGCCGTCCGGGCCGAAGCGCTGGAGGTCGTAGTCGAGATGGGGCAGGTAGACGAGGGTGAGGTCCGGGCGGTTGCGGCGCAGCAGGTGCACGGCGGCGTCGGCGATCCAGCGGGACGACGCGATGGAGGCGGTCGGCCCCCAGTACTGGAAGAGGGGGAACGGACCGAGGCGGGACGTCAGTTCGTCGTGCAGTGACGGGGGCCTGGTGTAGCAGTCGGGGTCCTTGCGGCCGTCCGCGTGGTAGATCGGGCGGGGAGTGACGGTGAAGTCGGTGTCGGCACCCATGGCGTACCACCAGCAGACGTTGGCCACCGTGTAGCCCGGGTCGGCGCGGCGGGCGGCGTCCCAGATCTTGTCGCCGCCGACGAGCGCGTTGTGCTGGCGCCACAGGAGGACGTCGCCGAGGCCGCGGAAGTACCAGCCGTTGCCGACGATGCCGTGTGCGGACGGGGGTTCGCCGGTGAGGAACGTGGCCTGGGCCGAGCAGGTCACGGCGGGCAGGACCGTGCCCAGGGGCGCGCGTGAGCCGTTGCCGGCCAGGCGGGCGAGGCTGGGGATGTGGTCCAGGAGGTCGGGGGTGAGACCGACGACGTCGATCACGACCAGGCGGCGGGTCATGCCTCCTCCTTCAGTCCGAGGGTGAGCAACATGTCGCGGGCGACGGCAAGTTCGGCGGCGATGCCGTCCGCCAGCCCGCCGGGGGTGGTGGGGCGCAGCGCGGGCGGCAGGACCTCCCAGGTGTACGTCTCGACCTCCAGGTGGCGGGCGAGCGGCGCGGGGCCGCCGGCGAGGTGGGTGAGGACGCGTTCGAGGACGGGCAGCGTGGCGGAGAGCGGCGGCGCGGGGCGGGCGTTCAGGGGGATGTGGTGGTGGACGCGCCAGGGGCCGCGGGCGGGGAGCGGCTCGGGTCCGGTCAGGGCCTCGTCCAGGTCGTCGCGGGCGAGCACGCCCTCGGGGCCCGCGGCGGCCCGTTCGCGGGTCTGGTGGAGGAAGCGCGGCTCGGCGAACGCGGCGAGGGCCGCCCGTACGCCCGGGTCGTCCGGCTCGTCGGCGTGGAGCGCGGCGGACAGCTGGGCCTTGACGACGGGCACCCCGGCGGCGGTGAGGGCGGGGACGGCCTCGTCGGGGTCCTCGAAGGCCGTGGCGAGATGGCAGGTGTCCACGCAGACGCCGACCCGGTGGGGCGGGGGCGCGCCGGGTCCGGTGAGGATGGCGGCGGCCTGGGCGGTCGTCTCGATGATGCAGCCCGGCTCGGGTTCGAGGGCGACGCGGATCGAGCGGCCGGTGGCCTCCTGGAGACGGTCGAGCGTGGCGGACAGCGCGGTGAGGCGGTCGAGGGAGCGGGCGCGGGCCTCGGGCGGGAAGGGGGTGCGCCAGGCGAGCGGGAGGGTGGAGATGGCGCCCTCGGGTTCGTCGTCGGGCAGGAGGGCGGCGAGGACGCGGGCGAGGGCGGCGGTGTGGTCGAGGCGTTCGGCGGTGGTCCAGTCGGGCTGGTAGACGCGGTACTTGACGCGGTCGGAGCCGAAGCCGCGGTAGGGGAAGCCGTTCAGGGTGACGACTTCGAGGCCGTTGCGGCGCAGGGTCTCGCGCAGGAGGGCGAGGGCGGCGGGGTCGGTGTCCAGGGTGTGGGCGGCCTCGTGGGCGAGCCACAGGCCGATGCCGAGGCGGTCACGGCCGAGGCGTTCCCGTACGGGCAGGCAGTGGTCGCGGAGTTGGGCGAGGACGCCGTCCAGGGTCTCGGCGGGGTGGACGTTGGTGCAGTAGGCGAGGTGCACCAGCGAGCCGTCGGGGTGGCGGAAGCGCATGGGCGGTCACCGCCCTGCCGGGGTGGCGGGGGCGCCGCGCAGGATGGAGTTGCCCTCGAACGTGGCGGGGTTGGCGCGGTCGCCGAGTTCGAGCCGTCCGCTCTGGCCGTAGAACTCGACGGGGTTGCGCCACAGCACGCGGTCCACGTCGTCGTCGGTGAAGCCCGCCGCGAGCATGGCGTTGCCGACCTTGAGCGTCTTCAGCGGGTCGCTCTTGCCCCAGTCGGCGGCCGAGTTGACCAGGACGCGCTCCAGGCCGTACTCCTTCAGGACGCGGACCATGCGGTCCTCGTCCATCTTCGTGTCGGGGTAGACGGAGAAGCCCATCCAGCAGCCGGAGTCGGCGGCGCGGGCGACCGTCACCTCGTTCAGGTGGTCCACGGCGACGCGGCCGGGCGCGATGCCCGACTCGGCGACGACGGCGAGGGTGCGGTCGAGACCTGCCGGCTTGTCGCGGTGCGGGGTGTGGACGAGGGCGGGCAGCTCGTGCCGGACGGCGAGTTCGAGCTGGGCGGCGAGGGCGTGGTCCTCGGCGGGGGTCATCGAGTCGTAGCCGATCTCGCCGACCGCGACGACGTTGTCCTTGTCGAGGTAGCGCGGCAGCTCCTCCAGGACGGGCACGCAGCGCGGGTCGTTGGCCTCCTTGGGGTTGAGCGCGATGGTGCAGTGGTGCGCGATGCCGTACTGCGCGGCGCGGTACGGCTCCCAGCCGAGGAGCGAGTCGAAGTAGTCGAGGAAGCTGCCGACCGAGGTGCGGGGCTGGCCGAGCCAGAACGCGGGCTCCACCAGGGCTTCGACGCCCGCCGCCCGCATCGCCTCGTAGTCGTCGGTGGTGCGGGACGACATGTGGATGTGGGGGTCGAAGATGCGCATCATGCCTCCTGGCCGGTCGCGGCGGGCGGGGTGGTCTCGGCTGGCGGGGTGGTTTGGGCTGGCGGGGTTAGGGCGAGGACGGTGGGCACGTCGGGCGGCACGGGACGGCCCGCGGCGGTCCGTTCGGCGGCGAAGTCGGCGAGCATACGGGCCAGTTCGGCGTCGGCGCGGTCGGCGAGCCGGTCGACGGCGGCGACCGGGACACCCGTGAACACGCACTTCAGCACGGCGTGCCGCCACAGGTGCTGGTCGAGGTGGCGACCCGCGTAGGGGCCGACGGCGGCCTCGATGAGCCGCGTGTCGTTGGCGCGCAGCGCGTCCTCGACCAGCGGCAGCGCGGCGTCGCCGACGGGCAGTCCGGGCAGCGCGAGGAGGACGGCGCGGCGCTCCCCCGCGTCGCCCCGCTCGTACAGGCGCGTGACGGTGGCGGTGCCGGCGCGGGCGCCGCGCAGCAGCAGGACGCGGAACGCCTCGGCGGCGTCCCGGCCGACGCGGCGGCGCGCGGCGGTGAACTCCCGCTCCCACGCGTCGCCTTCCAGGGCGTCCCGGAGCAGGGCGCGGGCCTGCGGCGGCAGGTCGGTCTCGGTCAGCACGGGGCGGTCTCCCGGTGGGCGGCTCGGAGGAAGTCGAGGGAGCGGCGGGCCAGTTCGGGCCCGGCGTGGGAGTGGCGCGGCAGCTCGACGGAGACGAGCCCGCCGTAGCCCGCCGCCTGGAGCGCGGCGAGGACGGGCGGGAAGTCGATCTCGCCGTCCCCGAACGGCAGGTGCTCGTGCACGCCGCGCCGCATGTCGTCCATCTGGACGTGCGCCAGCCACGGCGCGGCGGCCGTGACGCAGGCGGGCACCGGCTCGGGTTCGAGGCAGCGGCAGTGCCCGATGTCCAGGGTCAGGGCGAGGCCGGGCGGGTCGCCGAGCAGGTGCCGCAGCACGTGGAACGCGCCGATGGTGTCGAGGAGATGGCCCGGCTCCGGCTCCACGGCGAGCGGCACCCCGGCGGCCTGCGCGTCGGCGAGCACCGGCGTGAGCGCGTCGGCCAGCCGCGCCCAGCCCTCGTCCGCGCCGGTGCCGGGCGGGAGGAGGCCGCTGAAGCAGTGGACGGCCGTCGCGCCGAGGTCCGCCCCGACGCGTACGGCCGTGCGCAGCATGGCGACGCGGCGGGCGCGGTCGTCCCGGTCGGGGTCGAGCAGCCCCGGGCCGTGCTTGCGCGCCGGGTCGAGCACGTAGCGCGCGCCGGTCTCGACGGCGACGGCCAGGCCCAGCGCGTCGAGGCGGCGGGCGACGTGGGCGACGCGGTCGGGGAGGTCGGGGGCGCAGGGGTCGAGGTGCATGTGGTCGAGGGTGAGGGCGACGCCCGCGTAGCCGAGGTCGGCGAGGAGGCCGAGGGCGTCGTCGAGCCGCAGGTCCGTCAGGCCGTTGGTGCCGTACGCGAACCGGGGCGGCGGCGTGGCGGTGCGGCCGGTCATGTCGGGGTCACCTTCCGGGAGAGCCGCCGGGCGGCGGCCAGGGTGGCGAGCAGTCCTGGGACGGCGAGGGGCCTGCCGTGGCGTGCGGCGAGCGCCGCCTGGAGCGGCAGCATCGCCTGGAGCCCGCCGACGACCCCGCCGCGCACCCGGTCGGCGCTGGGGACGCGTGCGGCGTCCACGAGGGGGCGGCCCGCGGTCCAGGCGTACGCGGCGGCGGCCGTGCGGGTCGCTTGCGGGGCGGCGTCGCGGCCGGTGGCGGTGAGCGCGGCGGTGATGGCGGTGGTGGCGCCGAGGGAGGCGAGCGGCGCGGACCGGGGGCCGCCGTACGCCTCGTGCCGGGACAGGGAGGTGACGGAATAGGTGTGCGCGCCGACGAGCGCGGCCGGGGCGGCGGCGGGCACGACGGAACGGCCGGTGGCGGCGGCGCCGAGGAGGACGTCGAGCGAACGGGCGGCGGCCATCGTCGCCGGTCCGGCCGGGGTGTGCTTGAGGCCGAGGTCGTACGCCCACGCCGCGGCGGCCACGGCGGTCGCGGTGACGGCGGCGGCGCGGGACCTCGTGGCGGCCAGGGCGATCCCGGCGGCGGTGAGGCCCCCCGCTGCGGCGAGGGCGGCGGCGGGCTTCACGCGCCCCGACGGGATGGGGCGGCCGGGCCGCTCCTCGGCGTCGATCTCGCGGTCGGCCCAGTCGTTGAGCGCCATCCCCGCCCAGTACAGGCACAGGGAGGCTCCGGCGGCGGGCAGGAGGCGGCGTACGGGGGCGCCGCCCGCCGCGGCGGCGCCCGCGAGGACGTCGCCGGGGACGGTGAGGGCGGCGGGGCCGCGCAGGAGCTGTATCCAGGCGGCGGCGGTGCGCGACCGGGTCACGGGCGGGTCCGGAAGGACTCCGCGAGCGCGAGCAGTTCGGCGTGCTGCCCGGCGAGGTCGGCGGGGCCCGCGTCCGGGTCCTTGAAGAACCAGGAGCAGCCCGGCAGTTCACCGGCCGTCCCGGCAGCGTGCGCGCGGGCGACGATGCGGGTCAGGTCGAGGACGAGCGGTGCGGCGAGCGCGGAGTCGCAGCCCTGCCAGATCGTCTGGAGGACCATGCGCGTGCCGAGGAAGCCGTCGAACGCGACGTGGTCCCAGGCGGTCTTCCAGTCGCCGAGGGCGGGGACGTTGTCGATGTGTGTGGTGCCCTCGGGTGTCTCGCCGAGGATGTCGGCGAGGACCCGGGCCTTGCCCGCGTTCTTGGCCGCGGCGGCGGCCGGGTCGGCGAGGGTGGCGCCGTCGCCGCCGCCGAGGAGGTTCGCGCCGGACCAGGACCGCACCTGGAGGGCGCGCTGCGCGAACATCGGCGCGAGCGCGGTGCGCAGGAGCGTCTGGCCGGTCTTTCCGTCGCGGCCGGCGAACGGCAGCCCGGCGGCGCGCGCCCGTTCGGCGAGCCCCGGGGCGCGCATGCCGGTGGCCGGCGTGAAGTTGACGTAAGGACAGCCCGCCTCGATGGCGGCGGCCGCGTACGCGGTGCTGATCGACGCGTCGGTCTCGGTGCTCGCCACGTTGACGACGACCGTGCGGGCGAGGCCGTGGCGGCGGGTGAAGTCGGCGATGTCGTCGGCGAGCCGGTCGCCCGGGACCTTGATCTCCGCGTCGGCGGCGGCGAGTTCGGCGGCGACCGCGGTGGGCAGGCCGTGCGGCAGGACGCCGTTCTCCACGAGCTGCTCGGCGCGTTTGGGCAACGGGGTGGTGGCGGTGTCGTGGCCGCCGATCACGAGGCTGTCCAGGGCGGGCAGCCCGCAGTCGGTGAACGGGGGCAGGGCGGTGACCAGGCCGGTGGACGGGAAGAGTCCCGCCGCCAGGGCGGCCCGGCCGGTGATCGTGGTCGTGGCGACGGAGCCTCGGGCGCCGATGAGCCACAGGCCGGTGCGTTCGGGGGCGTCGGGGGTCATGGGGGGACTCCTTCTTCCGAGAGGCCGGTACCGCTGGTGGTGCCAGGGATCGCGCGGGCAGCCGCCGGTCACCGGCCTCGGTCGGGGACCTGGCGGGGACGGGCGGCGACGGGAGGGGTGTCAGAGGGTACGGATACGGTGACGGGTGCGGATGCGGTGACGGGAACGGGCGGATCGGGACGAGATCGGAATCGTTCGCGCGCGTGCGCCCTCCGGATGCGCACGAGAGGATGAACCGTCGGTGCACCGGAACCGCTGGCGCGCGCCGCCGCGCCGGAGGCCTGGTGACCCGCGAGTAAGCCGGTACGGACAGTGAAGGTAGCCACTTTCCCTCGCACGGGAAACCCTTTTGACACAGAAAGCGTGTACTTCCTCTCGGAGAAGGACAAAGGGCGTCACGGGTGGGGCTGCTGGTGCCTGTGGGACGGAAGGTGCCGATGATCCCGATCAGTTCCGATCACCCAGACCCCACCCACCCCGTCCAGCACACGGGCCCCGCGCGCGGCGGAACGGGGTCGGCCACGACCCGGCTCATCGTGCTGCGCGGCAACTCGGCCTCGGGCAAGTCCTCGGTCGCCGCCGGGGTGCGCGCACGGTACGGGCGCGGCCTCGCCCTCGTCGGCCAGGACAACCTGCGGCGGACCGTGCTGCGCGAGAAGGACATCCCGGGCGGCGCGAACATCGGCCTCATCGAGACCGTCGTCCGCTACGCGCTCGACCACGGGTACCACGTCGTGCTCGAAGGCATCCTGTACGCGGCGCACTACGGCGACATGCTGGCGGCTCTGCGACGCGACCACCGGGGGCTGACGCGCCACTTCTACCTCGACGTCCCGTTCGCCGAGACGCTGCGGCGGCACGCGACGAAGCCGCAGGCGGCGGAGTACGGCGAGCGGGAGATGCGGTCGTGGTACCGGCCGCTGGACCTGCTGCCCGGCGGGATGGAGACGGTCGTGGCGGCGGCGAGCACGCTGGCGGAGACGGTGGACCGCGTACTGCGGGACGCGCGGCTCGCCTGTACCTACTAGTATGTATGCTGCTCGCGTGAGCACGGCGGGACCGCCGCCGGCAGAGAGAACGGACGACCTTTTCGCATGCACGTCTCCGCCACCCCCAGACACACCGACGCCGCGCCACCCGAGTGGGTCACCGGCGCGGCCTGGGTGGACGAACTCGCCGTTCCAGAAGGACCTTCACGCGTCCGGGTGGACAGCGTCCACTTCGCACCCGGCGCCCGCACCGCATGGCACCGGCACCCGTTCGGCCAGGTCCTGCACGTCACCGAGGGCACCGGGCGCGCCCAGTCGCGCGGCGGAGCGGTGCGGACGCTGCGGCCGGGCGACACCGTGCGCGTGGCGCCCGGCGAGTGGCACTGGCACGGCGCCGCCCCGGACACGTTCATGACCCACCTGGCCGTCCAGGAGGTCGCCGACTCCGCATACCTCTCCTGACCGCGAAAGGCACGACCACCATGTACGCCAAGCAGTACGAGATCACGCTGCCCGCCGACTACGACATGGGCATCATCCGCGAACGGGTGGCCAAGGGCGGCCACGTCCTCGACGACCGCGCGGGCCTGGGCCTGAAGGCCTACGTGATCCGCGAACGCGGCATCGACGGCTCCCCGGTGAACCAGTACGCGCCCTTCTACCTGTGGAACGACACCGGCGCGATGGCACAGTTCCTCGTCGGGGGCGGCGGATTCCACAACATCATCCGGGACTTCGGCCGCCCGGCCGTACGGCACTGGACCGGCATCGCCACCGTCACCGGCCCCGCCCGTTCGACACCCCCCGAGGCGGCCTCACGCCGCCTCACCGCCCTCCCCACCGACCCGGACGGCTCCGGCCTGGGCCTCGCGGGACGGATCGAACGGGAGACGGAGGAACTACGGGAACTGGCAGGCCATGAGGACATCCACACGGCCGCGCTGGCATTCGACCCGCACCACTGGCAGTTGATGCGGTTCATCCTGTGGCGGGACAACTCGACACGGGACGAGGACGCGACAGAGCAGTACAAGGTGCTGCACCTGTCATCCCCCGACCTGCCCAACCTGCCGAACGGCCGTTCCTGGTAAGGACACAGCCACCCGCCACATCATCGGGAACACCGCACACCCAGACCTTCGCATTGCGATCCCCAGCCACCCCGAAGGGTGGCTGCCACCGCCTTCCGCCGAAGCTGGAACGCAGACCAGGGGAGGTTGCGATCCCCAGCCACCCCGGAGGGTGGCTGCCACCACGGTGCCGATGTCCGGACGTGAGAGGAGCAGGTCGTTGCGATCCTCAGCCATCCCGGAGGGTGGCTGCCACGGTCATCCAAGGCCGCGTCCGCCAACTCCTTCTCGTTGCGATCCTCAGCCATCCCGGAGGGTGGCTGCCACGCCGGTCGAGCACCAAGGCATCGAAGGGCGCGTTGTGTTGCGATCCTCAGCCATCCCGGAGGGTGGCTGCCACATCCAGTCGGAGAAGCGTTCGTTGGTGTGGTCGTCCAGTTGCGATCCTCAGCCATCCCGGAGGGTGGCTGCCACGGGGCGTGGCTGATGGCCGGCCGCTGGACGTCGGCGGGTTGCGATCCTCAGCCATCCCGGAGGGTGGCTGCCACAGCGCGCGCATGACCGGGGCCTGCTGCCCCGGCACGTTGCGATCCTCAGCCATCCCGGAGGGTGGCTGCCACCATCGGCGTCCATGCGGTAGACGGACACGACGTCGTTGCGATCCTCAGCCATCCCGGAGGGTGGCTGCCACCACGGCGCGCCGCGGCGCGCCTCGCCGCCCGCTACGCCACGTTGCGATCCTCAGCCATCCCGGAGGGTGGCTGCCACGTGACCAGCTCGTGGGTGTAGCCCGCCTTGAGGTCGCGTTGCGATCCTCAGCCATCCCGGAGGGTGGCTGCCACTTCGGCACGCCGCCGGAGGACCCGACGGCGTGGTGGTTGCGATCCTCAGCCATCCCGGAGGGTGGCTGCCACACCCGGACGGCCCCGACAAGCCCCGAAGGGACCTGTAGTGTTGCGATCCTCAGCCATCCCGGAGGGTGGCTGCCACGAGGATGCCGCCGACGCAGGCGACCATGGCGGTGCCGTTGCGATCCTCAGCCATCCCGGAGGGTGGCTGCCACGTTGGGGACGCTAAGCGTCCAGTTCCCATGTGTACGAGTTGCGATCCTCAGCCATCCCGGAGGGTGGCTGCCACCCCAGGCGAAGCGCGAGGGATGCCGGGTCCGCCGTGGTTGCGATCCTCAGCCATCCCGGAGGGTGGCTGCCACTACCAGAGTCGCTACCCGGGGTCGGCGATGGAGGTGTTGCGATCCTCAGCCATCCCGGAGGGTGGCTGCCACGGCTGTTTAGCAGCTCGTATCGCCCAGCGTAGCCGGTGCATCTGGACGAGGGGAGGGACGAGTTGGGGACAAGCGGACATTCTCCTTCGGTGCGATCCGGGGATTCCTGCCATGCTTGAGGTTCCGAAGTGGTGTTGGAGAGCCGGAGGCCGTGGGTTACATAGCTGCCGATGGCCAGGGCGGTCCGGGGCTCCGGTCCGTGCCTATAACGGTAGCGTGCGGCGGCGTGCCTTTCCCCGATGAAGTGAAGCCGGTCGCCGTCGTTCCCTATCGGGCCGAGTGGCCGGGGCAGTTCGAGCGGCTCGCCGTGCGGTTGCGAATGGCGCCCGGTGGGGTGGTTCTCTGGATCGACCATGTGGGGTCCACGTCGGTGCCCGGCCTCGCGGCGCAGGACTGCGTGGATGTCCAGGTCCGCGTGAAGACCGTCGATCCGGCCGCCAGCATCCCGCCCCTGGCCGCCATCGGCTCTGCCGCCGCCCCGAGCCGTGGAACCGTGCCGAGTGTCGTCCGGGCAGCGCCGCCTTCGCGCCGCCACCCGGCGCGCGGGCCTGCAACGTGCACCTGCGGGAGCGCTGCGGGCCCGGCGCGCTGTACGCGCTGCTGTTCCTCGACTATCTGCGGGCGGACGAAGCGAGTTCAAGCGGCGGCTGGCCGCCAGTGTGCCCGACCTGCCCGCGTACGGGCAGATCAAGGCACCGGCGACAGACGTGCTCGTGGGCGCGGCCGAGCGCTGGGCGGCAGCCACCGGCTGGACCGCGCCCTGACCGACGGCGTCAGGCGTCCGTACGGGCGCCCTTGCGGCGCGCGGCGAGGACGACGCCCGCACCGGCGGCCAGCGCGAGCGCGGCGGCGCCGCCGATCAGCGGGAGTGACGAGTCGGCGCCGGTGTCCGCCAGTTCGGGACCGGTCGGAGCAGGGGCCGGGGCCGGGGTCGCGGACTGGGTCGGCTCGTCCGTGGGCGCGGCGGTGGGCTCATCAGTCGGCTCGTCCGTCGGCACGGGCTCGACCGCGTCCAGGTTGCCCTCGACGTCGAACGTGACACCGGCGTCCTCGCCCCAGCGGCACGCGTCACCCTCCAGCACGTTCATGCTGCCGAAGCTGACGTCCGCGAAGCCGTCCGGGCTCTCGGTCACCTGGACGCGCAGCCGCACCTCGACGTCGTCGCCCGGCTGGACGTCCCGCGCGATGGCGAAGTGGCCCGCCGCCAGGTCGGATTCGAAGGGCACGTCCTGCCAGCCGCCCGGGGCCTGCCACTCGATGTCCACCGGCCAGGAGTCCGCCTCCTCCTCGTCGGTGTACGCCCACAGGTCGGCGTAGACGTAGAGGTTGGCGAGGGGTTCGTCCCCCGCGTTGGTCCAGCGGACGGTCAGTTCGTCCCACTCGCCCGCCACCAGGGCGTCGGGCGCGTCCGTCAGCTCGACGGTCACTGGGACGTCGCCCGCCTCCCCGCCGCACTCGACGCCGTCCGCCGGGGTCACCGGCGCGGCGGGGACCTGCGCCGCCTGCGCCGAGCCCGCGAACGGCAGCAGGACGGCGGACGCCGACGCCGCGGCGACGGCTATGGGGCGGCTGAGCTTCATGCGGGCCTCACAGGTGGCTGACGGAAGATGTCGGTGCTTCGTATGACAGTCACCGGTGGCCGTGCGTTGTACGGGGATGGGTAACGGCCCGGAAGCGGGTTCGTACCCGAACCGAACGGGCGGGCGGGCGTCAGGACGCGTCGCCGTCCAGCAGGCAGAACGCGCGGGCGCCGCTGTGGAAGAGGACGCCGAAGCCGGGGCGGGTGGCGGGCTGTTCGCGGTCCGAGTAGGCGTAGACGCGGACGATCTCGCGGCTTCCCGCGTTGGTGAGGACCGCCGTGACGTAGCTCTCCACGGCGGCCGGGGCCGGGCGTCCGCCGCTCGGCGCGGGAACGTCCACGGAGGCGGGCGCGTCGCCCTCCACCGGCTCCTCCGGATCGGCGTACCGGTCGCTGTCACGCGACTGGACGGTGATGGCGTGGCGCGTCCGCGCGCCGCCTGGCAGGGTCACCGCGACGCCGAAGGGGCGCCGCATACCGTCCGCCCACGGCTCGGCCTCCAGGCCCGCGGCGCGGTAGGTGTCGATGACGAACTGCTGGAAGCGCTCGGGGCGCATGTTCTGTTCCTCCCGGTCGGCTGCTCGGCCCCGAGTCTAGGGACAGCGTGGCGCCGCGCCGGCCGCGTTCACCCGGCAGTGGTGACGCGCAACTCGCGCAGGCCACGGATGACGAACTCCGGGCGGCGGCTCGGCTCGGCGGCGAGGCGCAGGCCGGGCAGGCGGGTGGTGAGGGCGGTGAGGGCGGCGGCGACTTCGGCGCGGGCGAGGGGCGCGCCGACGCAGTAGTGGATGCCGGCGCCGAAGCCGAGATGGGGGTTGGGGGTGCGGCCGATGTCGAGGGTGTCGGGGTCGGTGAAGACGGCGGGGTCGCGGGCCGCGGCGCCGAGGAGGGCGGCGATGCGGTCGCCGGGGGCCAGTTCATGGCCGGCGACGGTGGTGGGGGCGGTCGCGGTGCGTTCGAAGAGCTGGAGGGGCGCGTCGTAGCGGATCAGTTCCTCGATGGCGGTGGGCAGGAGCGCGGGTGAGGCGACGAGGCGGTCCCACTGGTCGCGGTGGCGGAGGAGGGCGAGGACGCCGTTGCCGATGACGTTGACGGTCGCCTCGTGCCCGGCCATCAGCAACAGGACGGCGGTGCCGACGAGTTCGTCGGCCGAGAGGCGGTCGCCGCCGTCGCGCACCGACACGAGGTCGCTGACCAGGTCGTCGCCGGGGTGGCGCGCGCGGTCTTCGGCGAGCGCGGTCAGGTACGCGACGAACTCGGCGGACGCTGCCTCGGCCGCCGCCGCGCCCTCCGGGGGGAGGCCGTACTCGTACATCTTCACGATCGCGTTGGACCACGGCTGGAGGCGGGGGCGGTCGGCGGTGGGGACGCCGAGCAGTTCGGCGATCACCTCGACGGGCAGCGGGGCGGCCAGGTGGGCCAGCAGGTCGGCGGAACCGTCCGCGGCGATCGCGTCGGCGAGGCTGCCGGTCATGGCGTCGGCGATGGCCTGGACGCGGGGCTTGAGGCGTTCGGTGTGGCCGCGGCCGAAGGCGGCGGAGATCAGGCGGCGCAGCCGGGTGTGGCGGGGCGGCTCGGCTTCGAGGAGGGAGTTGCGGTGGAGCATGTTGAAGGCGGGGAACGCGGCGGCGGGCTCCTTGTCTCGCCAGATGCGGCCGGCCGACCGGTCCCGGAGGATCGCGGCGCACGCGGCGTGCGAGACGGCCACGGGCAGCCCGAGCCCCTCGTGCGGGTGCACCGGCCCGCGCTCGCGGAGGGCGGCGAACGCGGGGTAGGGGTCGTCGAGAAACGCGGCATCGGCAGGATCGAACATCACCCCCCGACGTTAACCGCCCAGCCCGACCCCGGCCCAGGGTGTCCCGGATCACACGCATCACTCATCGCTCTGCACGATCCCCGGCCCTCCAGAGGGTGGCTGCCACACCCGCATCACGTCTTCCTCGTACTCGCCCTGCGAGTCGTTGCGATCCTCAGCCGCCCCGGAAGGTGGCTGCCACCTGTACCTCTGCTATACCTCTCGTACAGTGGAGGAGTTGCGATCCTCAGCCGCCCCGGAAGGTGGCTGCCACACCTGCGCGCGGTAGTACCGGCCGCCGCCAGACACGTTGCGATCCTCAGCCGCCCCGGAAGGTGGCTGCCACTCGCAGCGGACTTCGACGGGCTCGGGGCACGGGATGGTGTTGCGATCCTCAGCCGCCCCGGAAGGTGGCTGCCACCCGGCCGCGCTGGCAGGAATCTCGGGCGCTGGGGCGAGTTGCGATCCTCAGCCGCCCCGGAAGGTGGCTGCCACGGCTGTTTACCAGCCTGTATCGCCCAGCGTAGTGCAGTCGTGAAGCCACCAGGCGGGACGAGTTGGTGTTAATCGGGCATTTTCCTTCGGTGCGATCCGGGGATTCCCGCCATACTTGTGGTTCCGAAGCGATGTCCGGCGGGGTGGCAGAGGCGGGCGCTACGGTCGGCGTCATGGTGAGCGTAGTCGCTGAATCCGGCGAACTCTGGGCGCACAGCAGGAGTGCTGTCTCGCGCCGCCGTCATACGTTGGAAGAACATCTGCGGGGAACGTCCGCCTTGGCCCGCGAGTTCGGTGAAGCGTTCGGGGCGGCAGACCTGGCCGCCTACCTGGCGCTCGTCCACGATGTCGGCAAAGCGACATGCACCTGGCAGTGCGCCCTTGTCGAACGCGCTGAGCGGACGGGCGGCCGTGTCGGCGTGCCGCACAAGGAGGCCGGAACCTTCCTCGCGGCGAAGTACGCGGGCAAGCAGTTCGGCGCCGTCGTACAAGGTCATCATGGCGGCCTTCCGGATCTGACGAAACTCCGGAAGATCGTCGACGCGATCCGCGACGGCCGTCACGGCGATCAGGCACTGGTCGATGAAGCGTGCCAGAAGGCAGAGCGCCTGATCCCGGAGGTACGGCGCGCCGGGCCGGTTCCCGCCCCCCGCTGGCTGGCGGCCGTACCCGCCGAGCGTCAGGACCTGGCGATGGACCTCCTGATCCGCATGCTGTTCAGCTGCCTCGTGGATGCCGACTTCCTCGATACCGAGGCCCACTTCGCCGGGCGGACGGTCACTCCCACCCCGTCCGTGGACATGCGCGCCCTGACGGAACGCTTCGAGGAGCGCCGCCGCAAGATGCTCGCGGACCGCCCCCGCGCCAAGGTGGACGACGTCAGGCAGCGCGTCTACGAGGACGTGCTCCGCGCCGCCGAACGCGAGCCGGGCATCTACGTGTTGCATGTTCCGACGGGCGGCGGCAAGACCCTGGCCTCGGCGGGCTTCGCCCTGCACCACGCCGCTCGCCACGGTCTGCGGCGGGTGGTCGTCGCCGTTCCGTTCATCAGCATCACCGAGCAGAACGCCAAGGTCTACCGCGAGTTGCTCGACCCCGAGGACGCGGACGAACGACGCGTCGTGCTGGAGCACCACAGTGCGGTCGATCTGGACGCCGAGGGCGGCGGCCCCTGGATGCGGACCGCCGCCGAGAACTGGGACGCGCCGTTCGTCGTGACGACGACGGTGCAGTTGTTCCAGTCGCTCTTCGCCCGCAAGCCGGCGGCGATGCGCAAGCTGCACCGGCTGGCGGGCTCCGTGCTCGTGCTGGACGAGGTACAGGCGCTGCCGGACCGGCTGTTGGTGCCGATTCTCAGCGCGCTGCGCGGCCTGGTCGAGCACTTCGGCGTGACAGTGGTCCTCGCCTCGGCGACCCAGCCGGACTTCTGGGCGCTGAAGCAGTTGGACGGGGTGTCCCACCGGCAACTGGCTGAGGACCCCGCCTCGTTGTTCACCGATCTCGAACGGGTCCGCTACGAGTGGCGCATGGGGGCGGACGTCAGCTGGGAGTCCGTCGCCGACGAGATCGCCCGGGAAAGTGGCCGTCAGACCCTTGCGGTGGTCAACACGACCAAGGACGCGGCGCTGTTGCACCGGATGCTCCAGGACCGCGCGACAGGACACGTGCTCCACCTGTCCACGCGGATGACGGCCGGCCACCGCCGTCAGACCATCGAGCGTGTCCGCGAACTGCTCGACGCGGGGGCCGAGGTCCGCGTCGTGTCCACGAGCTTGATCGAGGCGGGCGTGGACATCGATTTCCCCCTCGTGTTCCGCGCCTGGGCACCGGCCGAGTCGTTGCAGCAGGCCGCCGGGCGCTGCAACCGGAACGGGCACCTGGACCCGGACCTGGGCACGACGGTGGTCTTTCAGGCACAAGGAGCGGGCCGGCCGGGTGGCGACTCCTTCAAGCGGGCGCTGGACGTGACCGACACCTACTTCGGCCCCGGCGCGGCCGATCCGGACGACCTGGCTGCCCTCAACGCCTACTACGGCACGCGTTTCGCGCTCCAGGGTGGCGGGGCGAAGGGGATGGGGACGGAGATCGACGCCCTTCGTGAGGCCCTGGATTTCCCAGCGGTGGCCCGAGAGTTCCAGATGATCGAGGACGACTTCACCCGGCCGGTGATCGTGATCCGGCCGGACGAGGACGCCGAGCCGATCGAAGCGGACATCGCCGCACTCCGTTCGCCCTACCCCACCGGGCCGGAGCCGCTGCGCCGCTTGCAGCCCCACATCGCCGCGCTCCCCATCCGGGAGGCCGAGGCCGCGCTGACGGCCGGGCTGGCCGATCCGGTCATCGGCGATCTGCTCCTGTGGCGCGGCGCCTACCATCCGGAACGCGGCCTCGACCCGGCGGAACCGGAGGACCGGAGCGGCTTCCTGGTGTGAAGCCCCTTCTCACGGCGGTATCCACACGCTGCTTCTCCGACCGGCCGCCTGGCGGGTCGGTGGCGGTGGCACGCCGGTGGGCGCGCCACTGAGGATCGCAACTACCGCGGCACCAGGGGAGATCGATCGCTTGCGGACATGGATTGGCCCGGGAGAGCCTTCTCCCGGGCCAATCCCGCTCACATGGCGCCAATTTCGAGCAGCTGAGAAATGGCGGACCGCCCATACCGCTCCTCCTGTCCCCGCAAAGATGTCCCTTTGTGCCGCGGTAGAAGGGACTACAGCGGAGCCACTACCAGCACTTGCCCTGACGCCTCCGCGACAATGATCCGATCGGGGGACGGAACCCCGTCGTGAATCCGACCTGCGGAGATGACCCTGTCGGCAAGGCGGGAAGTTTACGTCGATCGATCGATTCTTTCCGCATCTGATCACTTGCGACTGCGCGACTCGGCCGACTCCCGCCGTTGTCAGTGCCCGCTGCTAGCGTCTCGCCTCGCTGGGAATCCCCGGTCGTCGGGGGTGGAAAAGGCGGCACACGAAGCTCGACAGGGAGAGCGGAGCAGCGATGACGAATGCAGATGGCGCCGATGCCCGGAGCCGTTGCGGGCGACGCGGCAACGACGGCTGGGTGTTTCCGGACCTCGTCGTGGAGACCTGGGGGCCACTCGCCTGCTTCACCCGTCCCGAGCTGAAGACCGAGCGGGTGAGCTACCCGGTCATGACGCCCTCGGCGGCTGCCGGGATTCTGGAGGCCATCTTCTGGAAGCCCGAGTTCCGGTATGTCGTGCGCAGCATCGAGGTCTTGGCGCCGATCGCCTGGACGCAGATGCGGCGCAACGAGGTCAAGTCCACGCTGAACTCCGGCCGGGTCAGGGAACTCGCACGGAACCCCGCTCTGCGCTACGACGTGGAGACCGACCGTGACCAGCGCAACACCGTCGCGCTCCGGGACGTGGCCTACCGCATCCACGCCCAGGTCGAGGTCGTCCGTGGTGCGGCGCCGGAAGAGAAGTACCGCGAGCAACTGCGGCGCCGGGTGGACCGTGGGGCGTGCTTCTCCGAACCCTTCTTCGGCTGCCGCGAGTTCCCGGCGGCCTTCGGACCGGCCACCGGCCGGCCCGCGCTGACCGATCTCACCGAGGACCTGGGCGTGATGCTGCACTCCATCCGCTACACGCCCGAGGGCGAGCGGTATGTGTGGTTCGAGGCGGAGCTGAAGAAAGGCGTCATGGACACCACGCGGCCGCTGGCCATCGACGCGTCGGCGCCCTCCCGGTCGCCGCACCGCGCGAACACCGGGGAGGACTGAGCCGATGCTGCTCCAGCGACTCACCGAATACGCCGACCGCATCGCCGACGTCCTCCCGCCGGAGTTCTACCGGGACCGCCAGATCCACTGGGGGCTCGTGCTCACCGACGACGGCCGGCGCGGCTCCCTGATCGACCTGCGCCCGGCCAAGAAGGCCAAGGGAACGGCCGTGGTACAGGCCGTGCCGTACGTGCAGCGTTCCGGGACCAAGGTCGCCCCCTTCCTCCTCGTGGACACCGCCGAATTCGTCCTCGGTGTCCCCCGGAACGCCTCCGCCCCGGACGGCCCCACCGCCAAGAACCGAGCCGAGGCCGCACGCCGCCAGGCGGACTACCGGGCTCTCGTGTCCCGTTGGACGGACACCGCGGCCGACGATCCGCGTGCCAAGGCGCTGACCACATTCCTCGACGGCGCAGGGATCTCCAGCCTCACCGTCCCGGACGACATGGACGCACGGGAGACGGTCGCCGTCATGGTGGGGGCCCAATGGCTCCACGAACTGCCGGCCGTACGCCGCCTGTGGAGCAGGATCGTCCGCGAGCGCAAGGGCGGCGCCGAGGCAACACGCGCGTTGTGCCTCGTCTGCGGGAAGGTGGGCAACCTCCTCGCCACCATCCCCGAGCCGGTGAAGAAGGGCCTCATCCCCTCCACCGGCGGCAGCAACGAGGCCCAGCTCGTCAGCGTCAACACCGAGGCCCAGGGCAGGAACGGCAGCATCCAGCTGGTCAACACCCCGGTGTGCGACCGATGCGGCGGCCGGGCCATGGCGGCGCTCAACCACCTGCTGTCCGACGAGAAGCATCGCCGCCGCTTCCCTGACAGCGTGTTCCTCTGGTGGGTCCGGGACGGCTTCGCAGGGCCCCTGATCGAGGCGCTGTATGACAACCCCCCAGACCCGGAAGCGATCAAACACTTCTTCAAAGCGCTGGACGAGCACCCGACACCCGAGTCCCTGCACGGGGTGGCCGACAAGGACTTCCACTCCCTCACGCTCGGACTCAACAACGCCAGGACCGTCGTCCGTGACTGGCTCGACATCCCCCTGGTGGCGGTCCAGGCGAATCTGGGCGCCTGGTACCAGGACCACGGCGTGTTCGACGGCTGGACCGGCTCCACGCGTTACCTGCCGCTGTGGCTCATGGCGCTGGCCACGGGGCGTCACAGCAAGGACCAGTACGTCAAGAACAGCGCGCCGCAGGGCATGGAACGCGACCTGTTCCTCTCCGCCGTGCGCCGCACACCGCTCCCGGCCCGCCTCCTTCCTCACCTCCTCCAGCGCATCCGCGCCGACAACCACGTGGACACCGCCCGCGTCGCGCTGCTGCGCCTTGCTCTCTCCCGCTCTCACGACCGAACGGACCGCCCCATGCCCCAGCAGCTCGACCCGGACAGCACGGACCCGGCCTACCTGTGCGGACGTGCCTTCGCCGTCCTGGAAGCCGTGCAGCGCGCCGCGCTCCCGGACATCAGGGCCACCATCGGTGACAAGTACTTCGGCACCGCCATGACCGCGCCCGGCACCGTCCTGGCGAACCTGCGGCACGGCGCCAACGCTCACCTCAAGCGCCTCCGCCGCGACAACGAGGGCGCGTACTGGGCGCTGCGCAACAGGCTCACCACGGTCTTCGCCGCGTTCGCCGACGACCTGCCGTCCCACCTGTCCGCGCGCGGGCAGGGGCGTTTCGTCATCGGCTACGAGCAGCAGCGGGCCGCCGACCTCGCCGCCGCGAAGGCGGCCAAGGACGCCAAGGCCGCGAAGAACGGCAACGCCCCCGACAGCGCCCCCACCCCCGTCGCCTGACCCGTCACGACCCCCTCCCGCCCGATCGGAGAACACAGCATGACCGACGCCCACCTCGACCCGACCCGCAAGCACGACTTCCTCTTCCTCATCGACGCCACCGACAGCAACCCGAACGGTGACCCGGACGCCGGGGGCATGCCCCGTACCGACCCCATCACCGGCCAGGGTCTGATCAGCGATGTCGCCATCAAGCGCAAGATCCGCAACACGGTCGCGCTCTTCGCCGAGCACGAGCCGGCGCCGGGCCGTCACATCTACGTGGAGGCGGGTGTCTCCCTCAACAGCCAGCACGAGCGGGCGTACAGCGACCTGGGCGACAAGGCCGACGCCGCGCAGGCCCGTGCCTGGATGTGCCAGAACTTCTACGACGTGCGGATGTTCGGCGCCGTCATGAGCACCGGGAAGAAGCAGGCGGGGCGGGTGCAGGGGCCGGTGCAGAT
Organism: Streptomyces sp. MS19; assembly: GCF_047200595.1. NCBI lineage: Bacteria > Bacillati > Actinomycetota > Actinomycetes > Kitasatosporales > Streptomycetaceae > Streptomyces > Streptomyces sp. MS19. The sequence goes on from NZ_JBJZOH010000002.1 coordinate 273,683, forward strand.
CTCGTTCTCCCGGTCCGTCGATCCCATCACCCCGCTGGAAATCGGCATCACCCGCGTCACGCCCACCAAGCAGGAGGACGTGGACGCCTGGAACAACCCGACGGAGAAGAACAAGGGCAAGGAGACCGAGATGGGCTCCAAGCACATCGTGCCCTACGCCCTCTACCGGGGCACCGGCCACTTCAGCGCGCCGCTCGCCCACCGCACAGGTGTGAGCCGGGACGACCTGGAACTGTTCTGGCGCGCGTTCATGGGCATGTTCGAGCACGACCGCGCGTCCTCCCGCGGAGCGCTGGCCCTGCGCGGCCTGTACGTGTTCACCCACGACGACGCGTTCGGCCGCGCCCCCTCGCACACGCTCTTCGAGAGGATCACCGTCAAGAACCTGCCCGACTCCACGGCCCGCAGCATCACCGACTACGGCCCCATCGAGGTGCGGGAAGCGGACCTGCCCGCGGGCGTCACCCTGACCCGGCTCATCGGATGAACGACACCGCCACCGCCACCGCTCCGGCGAGGGCCGGTCGCGAGCCCGCGCAGGTCACGCTCTCCTCGCTGGAGCACTACGCCTACTGCGCCCGGCAGTGCGGACTCATCCTCCTGGAGGACGCCTTCGCCGACGACGCGGCCACCGTCCGTGGCACGCTCCTGCACCAGCGCGTCGACACCCCCGGCAACCGGGGACGCGGCGGCGTGAGGGTCGTCCACGCTTTGCCGGTCTGGCACGACGGCCATGGCCTGACCGGTACGTGCGACACCGTCGAGATCCACGCCGACGGGACCGTCCTGCCCGTCGAGCACAAATCCGGCCGCTACCACCCCGGTGGCCCGGCGGACGTGCAGGCAGCCGGACAAGCCATCTGCCTCCAGGAGATGTTCCAGCGCCCGGTGCCCCGGGCAGCCGTCTACTCCTCGGCCGACCGCCGCCGTCATCTGATCGACGTCACACCGGAGTTGCACGCACGCGTCCTCGCCGCCACCCATGCCGTCCGCGAACTCCTCGACACCAGTACGCTCCCGGCGCCCGCCACCGACGCGCGGTGCCGCCGCTGCTCCATGGCCACGGACTGCATGCCCCGCGTCCTCGCCCGCGCCGACCGGTACGGCAAGGCCCTCGACTCGCTTTTCACACCCGACGACCCAGAAGACGACCCGTCATGACCACCGAGCTGTTGAACACCCTCTACGTGCAGACCCAGGGGGCCGATCTCCGCCTGGACCAGGACGCGTTACGCGTCTGGCTGCCCGACACCGAGACCCGCAGATCCCTCCCCCTGCGGCGCATCGAGAGCATCGTGGTCTACGGCCACGTCAACCTCTCGACCGAACTGCTCGCCCGCTGCGCGCAGGACGCCCGTCCCGTGACGTGGATGTCCCGCTCCGGCCGCTTCCAGGCCCGACTTGACGGCGCCGTCCGGGGCAACGTCCTGCTCCGGCACGGCCAGCACCTCCTGCACGACCGGATGCCGCCCCGGATCGCCATCGCCCGCGGCATGCTCGCGGGCAAGGTCCGCAACAGCCGGTGGGTCCTGCTCCGGGCCGCCCGCGACGCACCACCGGGGCCCCGGGAGGAGATCCGTCAGGCGGCCGCCGTGCTCGCCGGAATCCTGACGTCCGCCGCCAAGGCGGAGACGATCGACGACCTCATGGGGTACGAGGGCCACGCCGCGCGCACGTACTTCGCCGCGCTGCGGCTCCTGCTCAGGCCGGCACCGGGCATCCCGCCGTTCACGCACCGCGTCCGCAGGCCGCCCACCGATCCGGTCAACGCCCTGCTGTCCTTCAGCTACGGCCTGCTGCGCGGCATGGTCCACGGTGCCGCCGAACAGGTGGGCCTCGACCCGTACATCGGCTTCCTCCACGGCATCAGGCCCGCGAAACCGGCGCTCGCGCTTGACCTGATGGAGGAGTTCCGCGCCCCGCTCGCCGACCGCTTCGCGCTCACGCTCCTCAACCGGCGGCAGCTGCGGGCGGAGCACTTCGACAACCTGGCGGGCGGTGCCGTCAGCCTCACCGAGGACGGCCGCAAGGCCGTGCTGGCGGCGTGGCAGGAGTGGAAGACCGAGGAGTGGGAGCATCCCGTCGTCGGCCGGACGGTGCCGACCGGACTGCTGCCCGTCGTGCAGTGCCGCCTCCTGGCCCGCCACGTCAGAGGCGAACTGCCGGGCTACCTCCCGTGGAACCCGTCGTGATGGACCTCCTCCTCACCTACGACGTGGACACCACAACTCCGGACGGCCGCCGACGCCTGCGCCGCATGGCCAAGCTGTGCGAGGGCCACGGGATACGCGTCCAGAAGTCGGTCTTCGAGATCGTCGCCGACGAGACGGACCTCCTGCGCCTGCTCGACACGATCGATCGCCTTATCGACAAACAACGGGACAACGTACGGATCTACCGCCTCCCCCACGCGGGCCTGACCGACGTCTGCACCCTGGGCCTCGCCCAACTGACACCCCACCGCGACGACCTCGTCCTCTGAGGGCATCAGCGGGATAGAACGGCAGCCAAGAGGCAAGGAGATCGGCCGTTGCCTCATTCAGTCGGCACAGTCGAGGGCATGGCCACCCCAACACCGTCCTTGCTGACCACCGTTACGAACGATTGCCAACTCGGCGCTCCACCGACGAAGATATGAATCAAGGGCCTGCCGACCGAAGACGGCGAGCTTTCGACAGAACATGGGCAACACATCGGAGATTTCGGCACGTCGTCTCGTCTCGACCAGTTGAGTCGTGCGATCAACTGCATGCGGAAATGCTTACGACGAATCAGCACCCAGAGCAGGGCGCTTGCCGTGATCCCGCACCCCACCCACCATTCCGTCGGCAGCATGTTGAGTACCATCTCTTCCTCCAGTTCAGAGTTCACTGAGGGGACCGGTTATCTCAGGTGACCCTTAATGCACTGATCACACTAGCGCTCCAGGCCGAACGTTGCTCGCGACACGCGGACGCCGACGGACGGCGCCGACGACAGGGGGGCGAAAACAAGAAGACGAGCCGAAAGTAATACTTTCGGCTCGTCTTCTGCTCAACTCAGATAGACCGGCACCCCGCAGTGCACTCTGTTGCGATCCTCAGCCGTCAGCGAAAACGGCCGCCAATATCTTTGGACGGCTCAATAAAAGCCGCTTAGGAACGCTAGCGCATTCGTGGTGTCCAAATTACACACGGCCAGATTGTTCGGCAGCGCCTCAGAGTCACCTACGTGAGTCCGCCGACCGTCAGCACGGCTTCGTGAAGATCGGCCAGTCTCGGCAGCGCTCGTCGGCGCAGCGCACTCTAGCTTCCGGGGACCCGCGAGACAGGGAGAGGCGAACCGACCGCGTCCGTGCCACCGCACGCGCCGAACGCCTCCTCGCTCTCTTCGGGTGAACGGGTTCAGCGGCGTGGCGGGCGGGGGAAGAAGGCGGGGGTGCGGGAGGTGTACTCCTCCCAGCCGGGGCGGTCGGCCATGTGCCGTTCCAGCAGGGCCACTCCGCTGCCCCGGGTCAGCAGCAGGCTCATCACGACCGGCGACACGACGGTGAGCGCCGCCGCCTGCCAGCTGTCGCAGACCATCATGAACAGGCCCCACCAGACGAGGAAGTCGCCGAAGTAGTTGGGGTGCCGCGTCCAGCTCCACAGGCCGCGGTCCATGATCCGGCCGTGGTGCGCCGGGTCGGACTTGAAGCGTGCGAGCTGGTGGTCACCGACCGCCTCGAAGACCAGTCCGGCGAGCCACACCGAGGCGCCCGCGTACGTCACGGGTCCGGCGCCCGCGTCCACGTGGCAGGCGGCCTGCACCGGCAGCGACACGAGCCAGACCAGCGCGCCCTGGAGCAGGTAGATCTTGCGGAGGGCGTAGGCGTTCCGGTTGCCGGGCGCCCGCGCGAGCATGCGCTCGTAGCGGGGGTCCTCGCCGTGGCCCCGGCCGCGGCGGGCGATGTGGACGGCGAGCCGCAGGCCCCAGGCGGCGGTGAGGGCGAGCGCCAGGGCGCGGCGTACGGGGTCGCCGGTGCCGGTGGCGGCGGAGACGGCGTACGAGGCGGCGGCGACGGCCGTGAAGCCGAGGCCCCAGGCGACGTCGACGATCCGGTGCAGCCCTCTGACGACGGCCACGGCGAAGGTGGCCAGCATGACGGTGAGGGCGGCGCCCGCCGCCACCGCCGCGTTCAGCCCGAAGGCGCCCCAGGCGAAGCCGCTCACCGCGCGCTCCCGTCGGCGGCGGGGCGTACGGCGAGGATCTGGTCGACGCCCATACGGCGTTCGGCGAACGCGAGGGAGGAGCCCGCCAGGTAGAGCCGCCACACGCGGGCGGTCTCCTCGCCGACCAGGTCCACGGCCTGCGGCCACAGCGTTTCGAGGCGGTCGCGCCACGCGTCGATGGTCCGCGTGTAGTGCTCGCGCAGCGATTCGGCGTGGCGCACTTCGAGGCCGGCGTCCTCCAGCATGCCGATGGTGTGGCCGAGGGGGCGCATGTGCATGTCGGGGGCGATGTACGCCTCGATGAACGGGCCGCCGCCGGGTGCGTTCGCGCCGCGGGACATCTGCTGGACGAGGAGGCGGCCGTGCGGGCGCAGCGCGCGGTGGAGGACGGCGGCGAACGCGGGGTACTGCGCGTCGCCGACGTGTTCGCCCATCTCGACGGTGGCGACGGCGTCGTAGCCGCCGCTGTCGAGGTCGCGGTAGTCGCGCAGTTCGACGCGGACGCGGTCGTCTAGGCCGCGTCCGGTGACGAGGGCGCGTACGTGGTCGCGCTGCTCGGCGGAGAGGGTGACGGCGTCGACGCGGGCCTTGTGGTGTTCGGCGGCGTGGAGGGTGAGAGAGCCCCAGCCGCAGCCGATGTCGAGGAGGCGGGCGTCGGGGGTGAGGCGGAGTTTGCGGCAGATCAGGTCGAGTTTGTCGCGCTGGGCGTCGGCGAGGGTGTGGGCGGGGTCGTCGCTGGCCCAGTAGCCGCAGGAGTAGGCCATGGTGGGGTCGAGGAGGAGGGCGTAGAAGTCGTTGGACAGGTCGTAGTGGTGACTGATCGCCGCCTTGTCGCGGGTCTTGCTGTGGAGCGTGCCGGACAGCCGGGCCTGGGTGGCGGGGGCGGGTGGGCGGGGTCCGATGGCGCCGGTGCGCAGGGCGAGGAGTGCGGCGCGGGCGCGGGCGGCCGGGGTGGGGGCGGGCGGGTGCAGGCCGCGTTCCCTGGCGGCGTCCCACAGGGTGCGCAGGGCGTCGGAGAGGTCGCCTTCGACGTCCAGGTCGCCCGTGACGTACGCCTGGGCGAGGCCGAGTTCGTCGGGCTGCCAGAGGAGGCGGCGCAGGGCGCGGGGGGTGCGCAGGACGACGAGGGGTGCGCCGGGTGGTCCGGCCTGGCTGCCGTCCCAGGCGCGCAGGCGGATGGGCGGGCGTCCGCCGAGGGCGTGGGCGAGGAGGTCGGTCAGCGCGGGGGCGACGTTCTTCACGCGGTCTCCTTGCGGGTGAGCAGCAGCTGGCGGACGTCGAGGTAGCGGGCGGTGAATCCGGCTTCGCAGTAGGCGAGGTAGAAGGTCCACAGGCGGTGGAAGACGGGGTCGAAGCCGAGGGCGGCGGCGTCGTCGGTGCGGGCGGTGAAGCGTTCGCGCCACAGGCGGAGGGTTTCGGCGTAGTGGGGGCCGAAGCCGTAGTGCGCGGCGATGCGCAGGCGGGTGTGGCGGGTGACGGTGCGGTCGATGGCTTCGGTGGAGGGGATCTTGCCGCCGGGGAAGACGTACTTGTGGATCCACGTGTAGCCCGTTCGGGTGGCGCGCATGCGGTCGTCGGGCATGGTGATGGCCTGGAGGGCGATCTTGCCGCCGGGTGCGAGGAGGCGGTCGAGCGCGGTGAAGTAGGCGGGCCAGAATTCGGCGCCCACCGCTTCGATCATCTCGACGCTGACGATGGCGTCGTACGTGCCGTCGATCTCGCGGTAGTCGCGCAGCAGGACGTGGGCGCGGTCGGCGTGGCCCGCGCGGCGGATGCGGTCGAGGGCGAGGGCGCGTTGCTCGTGGGAGAGGGTGACGGACACGACGTGCGCGCCGCGTGCGGCGGCGCGGAGGGCGAGTTCGCCCCAGCCGGTGCCGATCTCCAGCAGGCGTGTGCCGTCGCGGACGCCGGCGAGGTCGAGGAGCCGGTCGATCTTGCGGCGCTGGGCGTCGGCGAGGTCGGCCTGGCGGGCGGGGACGCGGTCGAAGAGGGCGGCGGAGTACGTCAGCGTGTCGTCGAGGAAGAGGGCGAACAGGTCGTTGGACAGGTCGTAGTGCTGCTGGATGTTGCGCCGGGCGCCTTCCGGGGTGTTGCGGTGGGCGTGGGGTGTGCGGCGGGCCCAGAGGCGGCGCAGGCGCTGGAGGGGGGCGGGCACGAGGGTGCCGACGTGCCGGGCCGGGACGGTGAGGACGGCGGCGAGTTCGGGCGCGTCCCACTCCCCCGCCATGTACGACTCGCCGAAGCCGATCAGGCCCTCCGTGCCGAGGCGGCGGAGGAACGCGTCGGTGTCGTGGATCTCCAGGCGCGGGCCGCCCGTGCCGAGGGTGGTGCCGTCGGGGAACCGGGCGGTCAGGGGCAGGCGGGCGAGGGCGCGGCGGACGACGGCGCGGGTGAGGGCGGTGCGCGCGCGGGAGGCGGGCGGTATGGCGGCCACGTCGGGCCAGCGGGCCGGGTCCACGGCCGGGACGGTCGGGCTCGGCTTCCGTGCGACGGGGGCGTTCATCGCGTGCCTTCCTGGGTCTTGTGCGGTGTAGGGGTGAGGGGTGGGCGCGGCTGGATGGGCAGGCCGCGCAGGAACAGTCGGATGCCGTGCGCGCGGATGGCGGCCGACACAGCGGCGGTGGACCACGGATGGCGCAGTGCGGCCCGCAGCAGCGCGGCGGGGGTGGCGGGGCGGCGGGTGCCGCGCAGGGTGGCGGTGAACGGGGTGCCGCCGTCGCGGTCGAGGTGAATGGTGACGTCGAGGCGTGCGCCGGGTGTGGGGAGCCGCATGCGGTAGGCGCCGTCCACGGGGAAAAACGGCGACACGTAGAACTCTTTGGGCACGCGCGCGCGGTGGTCGGCGTCGGTGCGCAGCAGGTAGCAGTGCCGCTGCCCGTACGTGTTGTGCACCTCGGCGACGACGCAGAGCTGCGTGCCGTCGGGGTCGTGGCACCAGTAGAGCGTCAGGGGGTTGAAGACGTAGCCCAGGACGCGTGCGTGGGTGAGCATCAGCACGGGTCCGCCGTGCAGTTCGACGCCCTGGGTGGCGAGGTACGCGTCGAGGCCGGCGCGGATGGTGCGGTGGGTGCCGTCGAAGTGGTCGCGTGCGTCGAAACGGGCGAGGGGGCGCAGCGGCAGGGGGATGCGGGGCGGGTGATCGGGGTCCAGCAGCCACAGGTACGTGCGGTGGCGTACGAGGTGGCGCAGCGGGCTGGTGCGGACGTGCGTCACCTGCGACGCGTACAGGGCGGGCGTCACCGGGCGGACCGTCACCAGGCGACCCCCAGCGCGCGGGCGGCTTCCACGCCGGAGCGGCAGCCGTCCTCGTGGAAGCCCCAGCCGTGATACGCACCGGCGTACGCGGTGACGGGGGTGTTGAGCCGGGGCAGCCGGGCCTGGGCGGCGACCGACTCGGGCGTGTAGATGGGGTGTTCGTAGTCCATGCGGGCCAGCAGCCGGTCCGGGTCCACGCGGTCCTCGCCGCCGAGCGTGACGACGTGCGTCGCCGGGCCGGGGAGCCGCTGGAGGCGCGTCAGGTCGTAGCTGACGCGCACCCGGTCGGCGGCGGCCGTGCAGGACGGCATGAGGTAGTTCCAGGAGGCGCGGGCGCCGGACGCGCGGGGCAGCAGGGACGTGTCGGTGTGGAGGAGCGTGGGGTTGCGGGAGTAGCGGAACGCGCCGAGGACGCGGCGTTCGTCCTCGGTCGGGTCGGCCAGCATCCGCAGCGCCTGGTCGGGGTGGACGGCGACGACGACGGCGTCGAACAGCGCGGTGGCGCCGTCACCCGTCGTCACGCCCACGCCGCGCTGGAAGCGCCGCAGCGCGCGCACCGGCGTGGCGGTCCGTACGGACGTCAGCTCCTTCGCGACGCGGTCCACGTACGCGCGGGAGCCGCCCGTCACCGTCTTCCAGGTGGGTGATCCGGAGATGCTCAGCAGGCCGTGGTGGGCGAGGAAGCGGAACAGGTAGCGGGCGGGGTAGCGCAGCGCGGTCGACGCGGAGCAGGACCAGACGGCGGAGACGAGCGGTGTGGCGAAGTGCGTGACGAAGTAGTCGGAGTAGCCCCCGGCGGTGAGGAATTCGCCGAACGTCGGCTCGCCCGCGTGCGGCGACGAGTCGAGCAGCCTGCGGGCGGCGCGGTGGAAGACGGGGACCTGCCCGAGCAGCTCCAGGTAGCGGGGGCGGAACGCGTTGCGCGGCTGGGCGAACAGACCGCGCGGGCCGCGCGCGCCCGCGTACTCCAGGCCGCAGCCCTCGCAGCGTACGGACATGCTCATCTCGGAGTCCTGCGTCTGGACGCCGAGTTCGCGGAAGAGCCGCAGCAGGGTGGGGTACGTGCGTTCGTTGTGGACGATGAAGCCGCTGTCCACGGCGATCAGGGTGTTGTCGGGGCCGGGCAGTTCGTGCGTGTGGGCGTGGCCGCCGAGCCGCGTGTCGGCCTCGAACAGCGTCACGTCGTCGGTGCGGCGCAGGATGTACGCGGCGGTCAGCCCCGCGACGCCCGACCCCACGACTGCCACTCGCCGCCGGTCCTGTGCCATGTGTCCGCCCCTTCCACCACCACTGCCTGTCAGGTTCACAGGTGCTTCGTCGCCGGGGCGGGCGCGGATTGGTCGGCGCGGGAAGAACATGCGGGGAATCAGCCGGACGGACCCATCCGGGGGCGGGCTCCGCGCCGAAGAAGGGGCAGGAGCGGACGTACTCGAAGTTCGGAAGTGAGGAGGCGGCACATGGAACGGAACCGGGCCCTGGTCATGCGCACCGGCGGCGGCGCCGGGCCGGAGGGTGCGGAGGGCGTGGTGCTCTTCCTGCACGGCGGCCGGTCGGACGGCCTGGGCCGCCCGCGCCGGTGGAACCTGCCGGCGCTGCGCATGCTCCCGTTCGCCCGCGCCGTGCGGGCGGCGGCGGGCGGCAGGGGCGTCGTCACCGGCGTCGTCCGCTACCGGCACCGGGGCTGGAACGGCGGGCGCGCCGACGCGCTGCGGGACGCGGAGGACGCGCTGACGGAGGTGGCGCGGCGGTTCGGTCCCGTGCCGGTGGTGCTGGTGGGTCACTCGATGGGCGGCCGCGCGGCGCTGCGGGCGGCGGGCCGTACGGGCGTACGCGGCGTGGTGGCGCTGGCGCCGTGGTGCCCGCCGGACGAGCCGGTGGACCAGCTCACCGGGACGCGTACGGTCCTGCTGCACGGCGACGCGGACCGGATCACCGACCCGCACGGCTCACTGGCCTTCGCCGCACGCGCCCGCGCGGCGGGGGCGGCGGTATGCCGCCTGGTGGTGAACAGCGGCGACCACGCGATGCTGCGCCGCGCCCCCGACTGGCACCGCACGACGGCGACCCTGGCGACGGGCCTGCTGGGCCTGACCTCCCTGCCCGCCGACGTGACATCCGCACTGCACAACGGCCCGGCCACAACCCGTCTCACCGGCCTGGCACTCCCCCTCCCCCGAGGCGGCCTGGCCCCGGGGGAGTGAAGGTCAGCAGCGTGTCAGGACGACGAAGTCGCCGTCCTTTTCGAGGTCGCTCCACAGCACCGCCGCTTCCTCCTCGACACCGGCGAAGAAGTAGGCGACCTCACCCTTGGCGAACTTCAATGCCACTTGTGAGGACTTGGGTGAGGCGTTCGACAGGCGCCACTCGCCCCGCCCGTCACGTGTCTCGGTCCCAAGACGGTTCTCACCTGGCGCGGCTCCGAGGAGGCTGTAGTAGCCCGTCACCGCTGACGCGGTGAAACCGCCCTCGGCCGACAGATCGAGTTCGGCACCGCCCTCACCGCACCACCTGCCCACCACCTCGGCCTCCTCCGTACTGAGCGGCGCCGGGTAGTCCGGCTGCGCGGCGCCACACCCCGCGAGGACGAGGGCACACCCCCCCCGACGAGCCGAACAACAGCCCTGGCAGTCACGACCCCACCCGCTCTCCACGTCCGGCCGTCCCCCGTCGCACCGGCAGGGAGACTTCCTGCCCCGCTCTCCGGCATGCACCGACGCGAGCATGTTCCCACCGCCGAAATGCCGTCCAGCGACCGGGTCTTCTTCACGCCCGGCCCACGGAAAGGCTGCCGCGCCCTGGCACGCGAGCAGCCCCCGGCGGCGCCGGGGCCCCCACCTAGCGCGGGCGGCCCGGTGCGGTGCCCCGCTTGGTCTCGATCCTCGCTATCTGCACCTGCGCCCACGCCCGTACGCACGCCGTCACGCCGACGCTCACCGCTACGGCTCCGAACCCCGTCACCCACACCACCGCTGTGGATGTGGCCACTGACACCTCCCGATGCGTCACAGGGCGCCCCGCACCACGGAGCCGCCCGTGACAAGGGTGTCACGGGCGGGTGCGACTGCACACCCGGCGCTGGTTGCGCACGCACGGGGACGGCGTACGACCGTGGTCCGGCCCCCGGCCGCCCGCACCGCCTCCACAACGGCAACGATCCCGGGCGCGAACGCACTCCCCCGCCCGCCGGGGCGCCGCGACGCGGCCCGCCCTTCCCTCCCCGAAGGACGGGCCGCGGTCATCGGGTCTCAGCAGTAGCCGCGCTGCTCGTCGGCGAACCTCGCGAACGCGGCACGGGTCTTCGGCCCGTCGAGCCCGTCGATGCTGCCGCTGTACCCGTAGCCGTAGCCGTAGGCCAGCATCCTCTGGAGCGCCTTCAGCGTGTTCGGGCCGACGGCCCCGTCGATCTGACTGGCGGGGTAGCCCCAGTACGCGGCGAGGTGACGCTGCATGGCGGCCCAACTGCCGTTGCCCAGCGCTCCGTCGATGGCGCCGGCGTACGTCGATTCGACGCGTAGGAAGCACTGGACGTACTTGGCCTGCTGCGTGCTCAGGCCGAGGTTGTTCACCGCGCGCACGCCGACGTCCCCGGCCTCCGCCGCCCCCGCGCCGGCGGTCGGCTGGGGTGCCGCGAAGCCCGCGCCCGCCAGCCCTCCGGCGGTGATCCCGATGACGAGGGCGACACCCGCGACTGACCTTGCCAGGCTGTTCGATCGCATACCTTTCCTCCCGTTGACCGCTGCTTCCTCTGTCCCAGGGGCGTGACCGGCGGGCTGTCCTCCCCGCCGTCCGCTTCCCACGCCCATCCGGCCGTCGCCGGTGGCGCCTGTCCGGTCCAGCCGACGCCATCTCCGCCGGTCACCGCACCCTGAGGCCGACGCCTCCCCCGCGCCGAGGCGGTGGCGGTGCCGCGCGGCACAAGACTTCCGTGCGCCGTACACGAAATCGAGGAGATTCGGTCTGGACCGAAAGACGGAGCACACGGAACATCGCCCGTATGACTCTGCGAATACATTTCACGCCGGCCGACGTCGCCCGCGTGCGGCTGGCCGACGGGCCGCACCCCCTGCGGGAACTGGCGGCGGCGGTGCGGATGTTGCAGGTCCCCGACCGGCCACTCGGCTTCGCGGCCTGGGGGCGCCGCGCCCTGTCCGGACTCGACCGGCGGACACGGCTGCTGTTCGACGTCCTGCCAGGACGCGCGAGTTCGGCCGACTTCCTCACCACGGCGGAACCGGGCAGCGTTTCGGACATGCTGGAGTCCGTACGGCGCACGCCGGCCCGGCGCCTGCGGACCGACATGGAACGCTGGGCGGAGCTCGTCCCCCGCGTACCGGCCGAAGCCCGTCGGGTCGGCGACGACCCACGGCGCCTGCACCTGCTGGTCGACGTGATGGAGCAGACGTACGAACGCGTCGTGGCACCGTACTGGCCGAGGATCGCCCACCTGGCCGCCGCCGACCGCGCCACCCGCAGCCGCCACTTCGCCGAGGACGGCCTGGAGAAGGTGCTGAACGGGCTCAACCCCCGGTGGATCCGCTGGCGCCCGCCCGTCCTGGAGGTCCGCCTCGTCTCCGGCCACAGCGGCGACGTCCACCTGAACGGCAGAGGCCTGCTCCTGATCCCCACGGTCTTCCAGACGCCGGCCCCGACTCTGGGCCACTCGGACTCGGCCCAACCGTGGCTGTCCTACCCCATCGACGGCCCCGACGCGTTCTCCCGCCCGACGGCGAACGACATCACCACGGCTCGACTCCTCGCCGACGTATCGCAATCACTGATCACACTGCTGGGCCGCACACGCGCAAGAGTCCTGTACACAATCGCCGAAAACCCCGGCAGCACCACATCGGAAGTCGCACGACACCTGGGCATCTCCCCCGCGAGCGCGAGCGAACACGCCACAGCACTACGCGCCTGCGCACTCACAGACGCGCACCGCGACCGCAACCGCATCCTGCACACCCTCACCCCAGCAGGAACCACCCTGCTCAACGCCTCGACACCGACGCCCCAACTCCCCAGCTGAACAACCCAAAGGTGAGACCATCGAGCCCTCAACACCACACACCACTTTCAGCAACACCCCGGCCTCACCAACACAACCGGAGGCTCACTGCAAACCACACTCCCCCACACCATCCGGCACCCCCTAGGGGGGTCCTCATCGCCCCTCGGAGGCTGCTCGGACGGCACGGATGGTTCTGCCGACAGCCCGCGCCCGGCGATCGAGCGCAACGAGGCGGCCGTCGAGGTATGGAAGAACTGCGCTGGCCCGCGCGGCATGGATCGTCTTCGAAGACGAGGCCAGCCAGTCACGGAGGCCGCCGCGTGGCAGAGGTGTGAGGGCAGCCTCGCCACACCCGCCGTCATGCCTTCATCTCAACAACGCTCGCGATCAACACACCTAGGAGCCGCATCCCTCAGGTGAAGGTGAGTATCGGGTGGTGTCCGCGTCGGGGGCTGGGGCCGCAGGGAGATCTCGCGGGTGGAAGCCGCGCTTCTGGTCCAGGTGAGGCCATACCGGCGGCGTCTGCACTGCGGCGCAAACCCGTGCGGAGAATGATCCGGCATGATCGCTCGGCGTGGCTGAGGTTGATGCGTTCTGCGGCAGTGCGGTGATGTCTCACCACCGTTGGGTCGAGAGAAGAGCGCCGCGAAGAAGGAAGGGAAACCCGTGGAGTACGAACTCGATGAAGACGAGCTGGCCGAACTCTCCGAGCGCACCCAGATCTGGGAGCAGCTCCGTGCCGCCTTTGCCGCCCGTCAACGCCCCGGCGAACTCTTGGCGCACTCGTGCGTGTACACCGAGGATGTGGCCTGGGCCGTGTCGGGAAAGAGCTGGGACGAACTGGCCGCCGTCGACCTGTTGCAGATCCGGATGGACCTGCGGTGTCTGCTGCCGGAGGCGTTCTGGTACTTCTTCCCGGCCTTCGTACATCACTGCCTCTTCGGCACCGAGGAGGCCGGCGATCCGGGCTTCTGGGTGGTCTGGGTGCTCACCCCGCCTCCAGAGGACCGACTCTCCTCCTTCGACGAGCTGGTCCGTCTGTTGTCCTTGAACGAGCGTGCCGCTGTGACCCGCTTCGTGCGGTGGTACTCCGATTGCGAGAGCTGTCTCGACGGGCGCGAGCGGCTGTTGGCGTTCTGGTCAAGCTGAAGGGGTACGTGCGCTGCGCCAACGATGTCCGGCTCAGGGCAGTGGGCGGACTGCTGCACTTGATCGGGTGATACAGGAAAGTCGTCAACGCCAACTCACGCAAAGCAGTAGCCGAGCGCCCCGAGATCGTGTCCTGATCGCCCCTCGGAGGGGCTCCACCGCCGGGGTCGGTACCGTGGGGGCAGGGCACCTCCCGGGTCGTCGGTGCTCCTGTGTGGGGTGTCGGTGGTGGTGAGGCGATGAGTAAGGGTCACGTGTGTTGATCTCCGATCCGTCTGCCCTTGACGAGGTCGCGGCGAAGCTCTGGGCGAGTGGGCTGCCAGGCGTTGAGGAAGAGTTGACGCGTGTCGGCGGGCCCGTGGCTGATGTGTTGCGGCGTGAGCTGGCTCGGGTCGCGCATTTACTCGCCCGTGCCGAGTCCGAGAGAGAGTTGCGTGATGCCCTGACGCTCCGGTTGAGCGGTGTACCGGAGTTGGCGTCGAGGGTGGAGTCGTCCGGCCCCGGCCTGCGGAGCAGGTGGCCGATGCCGGATCGACCCGCCCCCCACCTGGCCCGGGTCCTCGATGGCCGGGAGGGCGACGCCCGTTGGTGTGCCTGGTCGCCGGATGGTCGCCGACTGGTCTCGATCACCGGCGGGTTCAGCCCCGACCGGCGGAACGCGGTCCGGCTCTGGGACGTTCGTACGTGGCGGCCCGGACCGACCCTCGATCACGGTGCCGGCGTGCCGAACCGGATACACGGCTGCGTCCTCCCGTCCTCAGGAGAGTGGCTGGCCACCCACGCGGCCGGTGCGGTGTGGGTCTGGGACGTGGAGTCCGGGGACCTGCGCGGGATGTTCGACGGACGGCTGGTGGCCGCGGCCCCGGACGGCGCCTGGCTGGCGATCGGTGAGCCGCGCACAACGGCGGGGCGACGCCGCATCAGGCTCCACCGCATGCCGGACGGCCGGTTGTCCGGCGAACTGGACGCGGGGCCCGATGACAAGCCGGTGGCGACGGCGCCGGACGGGACGTGGCTCGCCCTCGGCCGCCCCGCCCAGCCGCTCGCGCTGTACGGGATGCCGGACGGCCGGCTCCTCGACACAACGGCGCCCGCCGCCCGGACGGTCACCGCGGACGACGACGCGTTCGACGTGGACGGCAACGAACGGTTCGTGTCGGCGCCGGACGCGTCCTGGCTGGCCGCCGAGACCGGCCCGCGTCAGAGCCGTACCCGCGTCTGGGACACCGCCACCGGTGAGGTGCGCGCGACCTTCGCATGCCCCCTGGGGCCGGTGCACGCGGTCTCTCCCGACGGCTCGTGGCTCGCCGCCACGCCGGAGGAGACGCGCACGACGCTCCTGGACGCGACGGGCGGCCGTTCCGCTCCGGTCCCGCTCGGCGAGCACAACTCGCCGGTGACGTCGTACGCGTTCTCGCCGGACAGCGCGCGGCTGGCCGTCGGCTGCCAGGACGGCACCCTCTGGCTCTGGGACCTGGACGCCCCGGGCGCCGCCGAACGGCCCGATCCGCGCCGGGTTCCCCTGTCGTCCTGCGCGGCGGGGCCTGACGGCTCGTGGCTCGCGACCACCGACAACAACGGGCCGGACGGCCGGATCACGATCTGGGACGCCGTCACCGGTGATCGGCGCAACGCCTTCGGTTCCGGCCGCTACAGCTCGTGCGTCGTGGCCCCGGACGGCGCCTGGCTGGCGGCCGCCGACCGCGACGCCGTCGCGATCTGGGAGGTGACCACCGGCCGGCTGCTGCACCGCATCGAATGCCCGGTCCGCCCCGGCGAGTCGCTGCTCAGCGCGGCCACGAACCATGTCTTCGACCTCGCCGCCGCCCCCGACGGCGCCTGGCTGGCCGCCGCGTGCGAGGACGGGACCGTACGCCTGCTGGACGTGGCCACCGGGCAGGAACGGGAGGTCCTCGAACACCCCGCCATCACCGGCCGGATGCTGCGCTGCGTCGTCGCCCCGGACGCGAGCTGGCTGGCCTACAGCGGCCTGGGCGGCACGGTCGTCCACGATCTGCCCAGCGGCACGAGCCGGAAAGTCGACAGTTCCAGCCGCCTGCTCGGCATCTCTCCCGACGGGTCCCTGCTCGCCGGCGCGAACGGGCCCGACATCTGTGTCTGGGTGGCGGCCACCGGCGAGACGCTGCACGTCCTGCGCGGCCACACCCACCCCGTGAAGACCTGCGCGTGGTCATCCGACGGCACCCGCCTGGCCTCCGTCGGCGACCACACCGTACGCGTCTGGGCCGCCGACACCGGCGAGAACGAGACGACCGTCCGGCTCTACGCGGACCCGGACGACAGCAGGAACCCGATGGACTGCCGCTGGCTGCCGGACGGCCGGAGTCTGGCCGTGACCGGCAAACAGGGCCTGTACCTGTTCGAGACCGACCCGGTCCGCATCGGCGACGGCAACGCGCTTGGGAACTCGGCTCCGGCCGCAGCCCGTTGGGGCTCCTAGGCGGAAGACCAGGATGTCGCGTCGCCCGTGGCGGTGAGGTTGTCGGGGTGGTCGTAGATGTGGTGTACCGCTTCGCCGTGTAGTGCGGTGAGGGCCGTGGTGATCCGCCAACGCGTGTACGGCGCCACCAGGTCGGGGAGGTCGGAGACCGGCATCCAGTGGTAGCCGGACAGTTCGTCGGGTGGCAGTGTCAGCCTTGTCGCCCTGGGGACGAGGCCGCCGTCGAAGACGATGTTGACGCCCTCCGCGGTGGTCCCGGCGGCGGCCATCTGGTGCACGGCCAGGACGCGGCGCGGCGCGATGTCGAGCCCCGTCTCCTCCCGCACCTCCCGGCGGCAGGCGGCCGGCACCTCCTCCCCCGGGCGGGCGCAGCCGCCGGGGAGGCCGAAGCGGTCCGGACTCGTGGGGGAACGCACTCGGAACCGAGACGGCTCGACCTGCGGGAACAGCAGCCCGACCGCCAGCGAACACGTGAGCGTGGCGCCGAACGCGTGGCGTCGGGCCGTTCCCCCACCCCGGCGCCGGGAAACGTTCGTGACCGCGTGCACCTCAAACAGCGGCTGCTGCCCGCAGGCGGACTGCGGGCAGCGGCCTCACCGGCTCCGCGCTGATCTCATGGCCGCGTGAAGAGCAGCGTCGGCTCGGCGAGGATGTCGCGGTTCGCCTCGCTCTTGTAGATCAGGTCGATACTGCCGAATCGCGCCTCGGTGTAGTCCAGGCCGAGGTGAGCGACGGCCCTTCGGACGGATTCTTCGGACGGCCCCTCGACTTCGAGGAACGTGGGCAGGTCGGGCCAGGTGTCGAAGTCGTAGGTGATGCCGTCGAGTTGCCACTCCTCGCGGTAGTTCTGCTGATAGCGGACCTGCCGCAGGCCGACAGCCTTCAGGAGTTCGGCTGTCTTCTCCAGATCGCTGACCTCGATCTCGATCTCCGTAGTCCCACCGATGTGGGTGGCGTCGCTGACCTGCTTGAGGGTGAGCGTGGTCTTCCCGCCCTCATCCCTCAGGCGCAGCCACTGCTTCCCCTGAACGGCGTCGTTCTCGAAGATCAGGCGAGTGAACATGGTGCGGGCGAACGCCTGTTCCGCGCCGGCGTCACGGATCTTGTCCCGCAGTACCTCCACATCGATCGCCAGGAACTTGGCCTCGTACTCGTGTTCCGCCATCACTTTCCTTCGATATGCACGGGTTACGCGTGCAGGTCGTAGAACTCCCGTTCCCGCAGCTTTCTGATTTCGTCGCACAGCCCGCCGCGGACGAACTCTTCCACGGGGAGACACAGGTCCATACGCTGAATGCACACACCGACATGGAAGGTTCCCGCGGGGTCACGGTAAAGCCGCACCCCGTAATACCCCTCCTGACAGTCAGCGTCATCGTTGAATCGACACCCGGTGCAAGTCTCGGGCAGTCGGAGCGGGCGGATGTGCTTGACGATGAGCACGCGCCCGTTCGGCAGCCGGTACGAGACACGAAAGCCCGACGTACCAGCGATGAGATGCACCTCGTACGGCTCCGCCTGGAGTTCCGCCAGCAGGGTGTCGATGGCGTCGAGGGACCCCTCGCCGTCCGCCAGCGACGACAGGACGCGGACCGACAGGTGCGGCGAGTACCGCTCCAGGAGCCGGTGAACGCGCCCTACGTGCGAACGGTCGGGAAGAACGACGTTCGCCCTCGTCCTCAGGCCCAAGTCCAGCGCCACACGGATCGATTCGTCCAACGCCTTGATCTTAGCCGCAGCCGGCCCACCCCTGCGGAACTTCTCGTTCTGCACCTCGGCCAGCTCGCCGGGGTCAGTGCCGAAGATCGAGAAGTTGATGCGCTGGAGCCCAGCCTGCACGCAGCCCGGGAGGATCTTCGCGCCGTTCTCTCCGTTGGACGTGACGCTGACCCGGTAGCCGCTGTTGCCCGCCAGCGCGACGACATTCGCCAGCTTCGGGTGCAGGGTGGGCTCGCCACCCGTGAGATGCACCTCGGTGAAGCCGAGGGCCTCTCGGAGCTGTTCGAGGGCGACGCGGAACGCCTCCGTGGCGTGGATGGGCGCCGCGATGAAGCGCGCGCCGTTCGAGGCCAGGTAGATGGACACCCGACCGGACGGGCCAGCGGGGTTGTAGGCCCCGGAGAGGGCACCCCCAACCTGCCGTGCACGGTTGTCCGCACTGACCGGTGTTCCCTCGTTGTGGCAGAACGTGCAGGTCATGCCACATGCATCGATGATCTTGACGCGCAAGGTTCGGTCCACTGTGACGCGGACCGGTACAGCGCTGCCGAGGTCTTGTAAGGCCCGGTGCTGAATCACGTTGACGCTCACTCCTTCGTCAAGGGGATGCCGAATGAGCCCGCCCCCGCCGAGGGGCAGGGGGAACCCGGTGACCGGCTGGGTGAACACCTCGGCAGAGGCGGGCGGGAAGCCGACGCCGGAGCGGATTCGGGGGTAGCCCCGCACCCGGCGCAGGCTGCTACTGGCCGATGGGCTTCCCGGAGGGACTGGGCGTGCCGGGACAGCGCACCTACGCGGCGCCGCGCAGTAGCAGGCGGACGTGCGTGTGGGACGATGCGGGAAAGGCGTCTCCGGCTGGCCGGCGGCGCGCCGCCGCCGACTCGTCGGGCGCGATCTCGAACCACACGGTCTTTCCGGCCGTGCTGGGCTCCGCTCCCCATTCCGCGGAGAGCGCGGCAACCAGCATCAGCCCCTTCCCCGACTCCTCTTCCAGCCCGCCATCGGCAGGCCGTGGCAGAGCGGAATCCTGGTCGGTCACTTCCACCCGGACTCGCGTCCCGGTCCACCGCACGCAAACAGCGCATGCGCCGCTGGTGTGCTTGAGGGCGTTGGTGACCACTTCACTGGCGAGCAGCCGGAGATCGTCCAGCCGGTCCTGCGAAAGACCGAGGTGCCAGCCAGAGACCACTGAGACGACTCGTTGCCGCGCCGCGGCCACCGGGCCATCTGCCGGTGCACCGCGGAAGCCATGGGGCATCGAGCTACGCAGTCGCTCCAGCACGACGGATCACACTCCGCTTCCCTCTTCTGGGTCGCCCGGTCTCCGGGACGCGATAACGACCATCCACCTCTCGACGGCAACGGCATAAGGTTTCAAGGGGGTTTCACCTCCTTGTCCCGCCAGGTGTGCACGCCGCCAGCCGCGCTACGCTGAGCAGGCAGGTGACAGCGGGGAGTCCTGATGGCCGATCGCGCGGACGAGGCACTGCACCACCCACTGGCCTTCGTGCGAGCCAAGCTCGGCCAGGGCAAGACGAAGTTCGCCGAGTCGATCCGGCTGCACGGTCGCGCACTCGGCTGCAACCTGGGAACCACCAGGTCCACGATCTTCAAATGGGAACGCGGTGATCACGCCCCGGATGACATCACCCAGTGGGTGATCGCCGACATGCTGAAAGTTCCCGATTCCTCACGCAGGTCCGTCCCGTGGCCCTACTGGCTGCCCGCATGGGAGAACTTGACCATTGCAGCCCCCTGGACCCCGGCGGCTACGCTGGAATCCCTGACTCGACTTGCGGAGAGTGCATCCATGGACCGGAGAGGATTCCTCGGCATCGGCGGCACGGCGCTCGCGGGCATCGGCGCCCAGTGGGCCACCGCCGATCAGGCGGTCGCCGCAGCCACAGCCGGAGACACGGTCACGCCCGCCACAGTGGACCGGATGGCTCATCGAGTCGAGTCCCTGCGTGCCATGGAGGAGGAGACAGGGGGAGGCGACTACCTCGACTCCGCACGGGCCGACCTGCGCCTGATCACCCGTATGCTCGACAACGGCCGCTATACCGAGGCGACGGGTCGGCGGCTCTACACCCTGGCCGCCGAAGTGTGCTGCCTGCTGGGCTGGATGAGCTACGACGCCAGCCTCCACACGGCCGCGCAACAGCACTACACGGCCGCCCTCCGCTCTGCCAGGACGGCGAAGGACGACGCCCTGGGAGCTCACACGCTGTGCTTCATGGCCACCCAAGCCGCGAACCAGCGCGAGCAGCAGGCCGCCGTCAGTTTGATGGACACCGCCGAGACCGTACGCAACCGAGTCTCCAGCGTCATGCGGGCGTCCTTGGCTGCCCATCAGACCACCGTCTACAGCAAGGCGGGAGAAACCAGGAAGGCCGCGGAATCCCTCAACCGCGCCTTCGATGCCCTCGACCACGCCGACGCCTCCGACACCCCCGGCTACCTCACCTGGTTCGGCGAATCCCAACTCAGGTCCACCGAGGGCCGCTTTCTGCTGCTCAGCGGGCAAGCGCGGCAGGCCACCGAAGCCTTGGAGCGCTCCGTCGCCCAGGCTGCGCCACGCGATCGAGCAGTCCGCTACGGCACCCTCGCCCTCGCCTACCAGCAGACCGGCGACCTTGACGGAGCGCTGGACGCCACCCACAAGGCCGCTAACTTGATCGAGGAAGGCATCCACTCTCAGCGCAGCGTCGAACGCCTCCAAGAGGTCAGCCGCGCGTTCGCCCCTCACCGCGACGAATCGAGGGTCAGAGAAATGTCCGAACGGATCGCTGTCCTCGCTGCGTAGCGCATCCCAGCAGCACGGCTGAGTCCCCGCATCACGACCCGAACGACGAAGGCCCCCGCCAGATCACCACAGCCCAGGGCCGAGCAGGGCCGTGGAAGCCCGTCACATGGGAATGCCTCGTCAAGAAGGCTTCCACGTTCTCCGGCTCACCTTCGCCTCGGTGGTTCTCCAGGCAGGCGGGACCATCGCGAAGCTCGACCCGGCATTCACGCTCCGGACGTACATCCACTTCCTGCCACGGGTGGGCACCCGCGGCATGGCGGCGCTCAGGCGGTGGCCGCGCGCCGGCGAGGAGACCTCGGCGGACGGGGGCGGCGAGCCGCCCGGGGAGCGGGCACCGGCCAGCTCTCCCCAGGGAATCCCCAGGGCGGTTCCGGATCAGGGAATAGGCCGCTCCGCCGCTGGTCAGCGGCAGGGGCGGCGGACGAGTCGACCTGTACGCCGGGTTCTGTCTCCCCGGGGCCTCGCGGCGCCCGGGGGAGGCGGCCATCCATCTAGGGCCGGTGTCGCCACCGGCCTCGTGCGGTCCACCCGCGGACTCGGGCGGGCAGCCCTCGGTCATCCGCGCAGGGCCGCCGCGAGGCGGCCCCTTTTGACCTTGCTCCGGGTGGGGTTTACCGAGCCGCCCAGGTCACCCTGGGCGCTGGTGGTCTCTTACACCACCGTTTCACCCTTACCGGGTGCCGAAGCCCCGGCGGTCTGTTTTCTGTGGCACTTTCCCGTGGGTCACCCCAGGTAGGCGTTACCTACCACCCTGCCCTGTGGAGCCCGGACGTTCCTCGGCGGGATGCGGTGCATCCCGACGCGACCGCCCGGTCGGCTCGTCCGCCGTGCGTGCCATTCTACCCGTGGCCAGCACCGATCCGGCCAGGATCAGGGCGAACGCGGCGATCATCGCGCCCGTCAGCGGCTCGTCGAGGAACGTGACGCCCGCCGCGACGGCGACCGCCGGGTTGACGTACGTGAAGACGACGGCGCGCGAGATGCCGACCTCCCGGATCAGTTCGAGGAAGATGACGAACGCCAGCGCCGTGCAGACGACGCCCAGCGCGGCGAGCGCGCCCAGGACCCGGCCGGAAGGCATGGTGTCGGGCAGCGTGAGGGCGGCCGGGGTGGCATAGAGCAGGGCGGCCAGGGCCAGGCAGGCGGCGGTCAGCGGCAGCGTGGGGACGTCCTTCAGCGGCCCGGTGGCGATCAGGGGCGCGACGGCGTAGCCGAGGGCGGTCAGCAGGACCTCGGTGACGGACCACGCGCTGCCACCGGTCAGTTCGGGCGCGGCGAGGACGGCGACGCCGACGAGCCCCGCGATCAGTCCGGTCCAGCGGCGGGCGTCCGGCCGTTCCCTGGTGAGGAGCACGGAGACGACCGGCACGCAGGCGATCAGCAGGCCGGTCGTGGAGCTGGACAGCTGGCGTTCCGCGTCGGACAGCAGCGCCCACGGCCCGATGACCTCGCAGGCCGCGAAGGCCGCGATGGGCAGGGCGTACGGGCGCAGGGCGCGCAGGTGCCGGACGGCGAACGGCAGGAGCAGCAGCGCGCCGATGGCGGTGCGCGAGAAGACGACGACGGGCACGGAGACCGACTCGACGGCGACCTTGATCAGCAGGTAGGGGATGCCCCATATGACGCACATCAGGGCGAACAGGAACCAGCCTCGTGGTGACATGCCCCCAGCGTCAGCGGGGACGGCGCGCGGCGTCTTGAACGCTGTTGCGGTACGCGGCGGGTGTGACGCCGAGCACCCTGCGGAACCAGCGGGTCAGGTGCGCCTGGTCGGCGAAACCCACGCGCGCCGCCGCGTCGGCGGGGCGGCAGCCGCGTTCGAGCAGGGCGCGGGCGCGGTTGACGCGGTGCTGGGCGAGCCAGGCGTAGGGCGTCATGCCGGTGGAGGTGCGGAACGCGCGCAGCGCCTGGTAGCGGGAGAGCCCCAGTTCGGTGGCGAGGGCGGCGAGGCTGGGGGGCGCGGCGAGCTGGTCGGCGAGGCGTTCGCGCATGGCGTCGGCTATACGGTCCGGGCCGGGGAGCGGGCACAGGGGGCGGGCGGTGCCGGGGGCGGCGTGGCGCAGGGCGAGGGCGGTGAGGAGGTGCAGCAGGTCGGTCTCGGTGCGCAGCGGGTCGGGTGTGGGGTTCGTGGCGGCGCGGTGTGCGCGGTCGAGGGCAGTGGCGAGCGCGGGGTCTTCGATGACGGGACTGCGGAAGTACGGGCGGCCGGTGACGCCTTCGCCCAGCAGCACGGGCGGCGGGTAGAACGCGCGGTAGGCGAAGCCGTCGGTGAGGGTGGCGGGCCCGCCGGTGTGGGTCTCGCCCGGTTCGAGGACGACGAGGGTGCCCGGCGCGGAGACGTGGTCGGCGCCCCGGTAACGGATGGTCTCCAGGCCGCCCGTGGTGACGCCCACGGCGAACTCGGCGTGGGCGTGCGGCGCGTAGCGCAGCTGGTCGAAGGAGGCGGTGAGCAGGTCGAGCGCCGGGGTGCCGGGCGCCGGGGCGACGCGGGTCCATATGGCCTGGTCGGGGCGGTCACGGTTGGGTTTCGCGGGTGTGCGTCTCGTACGCTGTGCCGGTGCTTGTGCTGCTGCCACCATCGGAGGGTAAGGCCGGGGACGGCGCCGGTGCGCCCGTTGATCTCGGCGGGCTGTCGTTCCCCGCGCTGGGCGCGGCGCGCGAGGCGGTGCTCGACGAGCTGACCGCCCTGTGCGCGGCCGACGAGGAGAAGGCGCGCGAGGTGCTCGGCCTCAGCGAGGGGCTGCGCGGCGAGGTGGCGAAGAACGCCCGCCTGCGGTCGGCCCCGGCACGCCCCGCCGGTGCGCTGTACACGGGCGTGCTGTACGACGCGCTGGGCCTGGCGTCGCTCGACGCGGCGGCGCGGCGGCGGGCGCGGGCGTCGGTGGTGGTGTTCTCCGGGCTGTGGGGCGCGCTGCGGATCACCGACCGCGTGCCGTCGTACCGCTGCGCGGCGGGTGTACGGCTGCCGGGGCTCGGCGTGCTGTCGGCGTACTGGCGGACGCCGATGGACGAGGCGATGGCGGAGGCGGCGGACGGGCAGGTCGTGCTCGACCTGCGGTCGTCCGCGTACGCGGCGATGTGGCGGCCCGCCGGTGAGGTGGCGCGGCGGACGGTGACCGTGCGGGTCCTCCAGTCGCGCGTGGTGGACGGCGTGGAGAAGCGGTCGGTCGTCAGCCACTTCAACAAGGCGACGAAGGGCCGCATGCTGCGCGACCTGCTCACGGCCGGCGCCCTGCCGCGATCGGCGGCCGCGCTGACGGGCGCGCTGCGGGACCTCGGTTACGTGGTGGAGGCGCCGGGGCCCGGGAAGCTGGACGTGGTGGTCACGGAGCTGTGACGCGGCGGTAGACCGTACCGTCCGGGCTGCGGGCGAGCAGGCCCGCGTCCACCAGGTACCGGCGCAGGGCGGCGGTGTCGTCGTGGACGGTGGCGATCGCGTCGTTGACCTCGCGCTCGGAGTAGTCGCGGCCGGGCTCGAAGAGGGTCTCGGCGAGGTGGTTCAGCAGTTGCTCGCGGCGGGCGGTACGGCGGGGGATCGCGACAAGCCGCCCGCTGGCGAAGAGGGCGGACACGTCGCGTGAGGTCTCGCTCATGGGCTTCAGCATGCCGGGAGTCTGGCGGCCGGGCACGGACCGCCGCAACGCGTTAACGGTCCCCGGCCGCCCGTCACCAGGCGTACGGGCCGAAGCGGGCCCACGCGACGAGCGCGGCGAGCAGGAACAGCACGGCGTTCCCGGGCAGTGCCTGCGACTCACTGCGGCGCAGGTGCGCGCGGGCCGCCAGGAGCATCAGGACGGCCAGCCCGGTCGCGGCGGCGGGGGTGAGGGTGGGGGCGATGCCGGTGGCGGCGGGGACGATCAGGCCGATGGCGCCGAGGAGTTCGGCGACGCCGATGAGCCGCATGGTGCGCGGCGCGTAGTCGCGGACGACGGGGAGCTGCGCCGCCAGCCGGTCGATGGGGAGGACCAGCTTCAGCAGCCCGGACAGGGCGAACACGGCGGCCAGCACCGCCTGCACGGTCCACAGGAACACGTTCATCGGGGGCTCTCCCAGCGTCGTCGGCGTATGTCACCCGTCCGACGAGGTGGGACGCGGGAATGTCAGGCGGCGCGCGGCCTGACATTCTGCCGCTGGCGGCGGCGGTGCTGGAGGCGATACGGGCGGGGTCCTCATCGCCCCTGCGAGGGGTACCAACGCGTGGCGGGATAGGTAGTTGGGGTGTTTTGTGCCGTGAGTTGGTGGGGTCAGGTGTGTAGGTGTGATGTGTCGTTCACCCTGCGGATGCTTGTGCCGCCGTCTGGCCAGTAGGCGATTTCGGACAAGCCCGCGGGGGACAGTTCCAGGCGGAACATTGCCG
The DNA here is from genome assembly GCF_047200595.1 of Streptomyces sp. MS19. Taxonomy (NCBI): domain Bacteria; kingdom Bacillati; phylum Actinomycetota; class Actinomycetes; order Kitasatosporales; family Streptomycetaceae; genus Streptomyces; species Streptomyces sp. MS19. Next base: position 298,631 of record NZ_JBJZOH010000002.1, read on the forward strand.
AGGGGGGTGCGCCGAGTGCCATACAGAGGAGTGACTTGATCGGTGTCACGTGGCTGACGACCAGCACCGTCCGGCCTGCGTGGCGTGCGATGGCCTTGTCGCGGGACACCGCCGCCCGGCGTGCGACGGCGGTGAATGTCTCGCCGCCTGTCGGGCCGGTGTCGCCGCCGGGGTCGCGCAGCCATGCCTGCTGGTCGTCGGGGTACCGCTCCCCCGCCTCGGCGAACGTCAGGCCCTCCCAGGCGCCGAAGTCCGTCTCGCGCAGGCCCTCGTCGAAGCGGACCTCCAGGCCCAGCCGTACGGCGACGGCCTCGGCCGTGCGGCGGCAGCGGGCCAGGGGCGAGCTGACGACGCCCGCCACTCCCCCGGCGGCCGCGATCGCCGCCGCTGCCGCCTCGGCCTGCCGCAGGCCCGTCTCCGAGAGTTCGGGGTCGGCGCCGCCGCTGCCGGAGAACCGCTTCTCCGGCGTCAGCGCCGTCTCGCCGTGCCGCAGCAACAGGAGCGTGGTCGCCGGGGCGTCGCTGCCGCCCCAGCCGACGGTGGGCGTCTCGGGGAGCGGTTCCGGGTCGGCCAGGTCGGGCGTACGGGCGGGCGCGTCGGCCGGCGGGCGCCATGTCTCGCCGCGCGCGCCCGCGTCCATCGCCTCGTTGGCCAGCCGGTCGGCGTGCTTGTTGCGCTCGCGCGGCATCCACTCGTACGTGACCGCCCCGGCCGGGAAGACGCCGCGCGCCTCCATGGCGAGGGGCCGCATGTCGGGGTGCTTGATCTTCCAGCGGCCCGACATCTGCTCGACGACGAGCTTGGAGTCCATGCGGACGCGCACCGCCGCGTCGGGCGCGAGGGCGTGGGCGGCGCGGAGCCCGGCGATGAGGCCCCGGTACTCGGCCACGTTGTTGGTGCACGTGCCGAGGTACTCGGCGGTCTCGGCGAGGACTTCGCCGGTGACGCCGTCGAGGACGACCGCGCCGTAGCCGGCCGGGCCCGGGTTGCCCCGGGAGCCGCCGTCCGCCTCGACGACGAGCCTGCGCCCGCCGGGCGCCGCGCCGCTCACAGGCCGGACTCGGAGGTGCGCACCAGGATGCGGCCGCAGTTCTCGCAGCGGACGACGGTGTCGGCGGGGGCGGCGCGCACCTCGTTCACCTCGGTGATGTTGAGTTCGAGGCGGCAGCCCTCGCAGCGGCGCTGGAAGAGGCGTGCGGCGCCGACGCCGCCCTGCTGCTCGCGGAGCCTGTCGTAGAGCTTGAGGAGGTCGGCGGGGACGGAGGCGGCGAGGCGTTCGCGGTCGGCGCGCACGGTGTCGGCCTCCGCGTCGATCCCGGCCGTGGCCTTGTCGCGGCGCTCGACGGCCTCGGCGGCCGTACGCTCCCGGTCCTCGACGCGGGCGGTGAACTCGACGACGCGGGCCTGGAGGCTCTCCAGGCGCTCCATGATCTCCAGGACGACGTTCTCCAGGTCGTCCTGGCGGCGGGCGAGCGACGCGATCTCGCTCTGGAGGCCGGAGAGGTCCTTGGGGCTGGTGACGAGGCCGGAGTCGAGCCGCTGCTGGTCGCGGGCGGCGCGCTGGCGCACCTGGTCGACGTCCTGCTCGGCCTTGGTCTGCTCGCGGAGGGTGTCGCTCTCCTCCGTCTTCGCGGCGACGAGCAGCGCGCGGAGCTGGGCGAGGTCGGTCTCGACGGCCTTGATCTCGGCGTGCTCGGGCAGGTGGGCGCGGCGGTGGGCGAGCTGGGTCAGCCGGACGTCCAGGTCCTGGACGTCCAGCAGCCGGATCTGATCGGCGGGCGCGGCGTTCAGTTGGGGGCTCCTCTGCTGGGGTCTGCTCGGTCTGTGCCGGCGGCGGGTGGCGGTGGGGACATGGGGCGGTGCGTCATGGGACGGCTGTGGTGGGTGACGGCCGGTGGAGGGCCCAGGGGTCGGTGACGCGCTGGGACACGTGGGTGCGCAGGCCCCAGCCGGCCCGTTCGGACACGGCGTCCAGTTGGGCGGCGGCCTGGACGCACCAGGGGGATTCGGTGGCCCAGTGGGCGGCGTCCACAAGGACGAGCGGGGAGTGTTCGCGGGCCTCGGACGCCGGGTGGTGGCGCAGGTCGGCGGTGAGGTAGGCGTCGGCGCCTGCGGCGCGTACGGCGTCGAAGAGGCTGTCGCCCGAGCCGCCGCAGACGGCGATGGTATGCAGGGGCAGGTCGGCGGGTCCGGTGGCGCGGACGCCCTGGACGGTGGCGGGGAGGCGTTCGGCGGCGAGTGCGCTGAACGACGCCAGGTCGAGGGGGCGGTCGGGCTCGCAGAGGCGTCCGAGGCCGCGCCGCCCGGTGGGGTCGGCGGGGTCGGGGACGAGGGGTCCTGTGACGCGGAGCCCGAGGGCGGCGGCGAGGGCGTCGGAGACGCCGGGGTCGGCGCGGTCGGCGTTGGTGTGGGCGGTGTGGAGGGCGACGCCGTTGCGGATCAGGGTGTGGACGACGCGGCCCTTGGCGGTGTCGGCGGCGACGGTGGTGGTGCCGCGCAGGTAGAGCGGGTGGTGGGTGACGAGGAGGTCGGCGCCGAGCGCGATGGCCTCGTCGGCGATCTCCTGCACCGGGTCGAGGGCGAACAGGACGCGCGTCACCTCGGCGTCCGGGTCGCCGCAGACGGGTCCGACGGCGTCCCAGCCCTCGGCCAGTTCGCGGGGCCACAGGCCGTCGAGCGCGGCGGTCACGTCGGAGAGTACGGGCACGGGCCCAGGCTACCCGTCCCGGGGACACGCCCGGCCGGGGAATCTGATCGGGGGGAACGCGCGGGGCAAGGGAGGGCGTTCCGTACCGGTTCGTCCCGGTGTGGGCTGGATGGTGGCGGGTGGACGGAACGCCGGGGTATCTGCGGGAGGGGACGAGAAGCACAGAGCGTCCAGTTGATCATGCTGTTCGACCAACTGTCACCCTTCCGTGTGAAGGAGGACCGGCAGAGTTGTTCGGCCGGTGGCCCGAAATCTAGCGTCCTCGGTGGAGGTACCCCCCTCTGGTCCCACTTGTCCCGCCGGAACCTCCAGGAACCTCCACGAACCGGCGGGGAAGCACAGGAAGCAGGAGAGTCCGATGACGGTCACGGCCCCGCCGGGGTGGCGGCCCGCGCCTCTGGTGATCGCGGCAGACGGCTCGTACGCAGCGAGGCTCACGGGCGGGGACGGCGGGTGGTGCCCGGAGCGCTGGACGCTCGACGGGCCCGAGCCGTACGCCGTCAGGCTGCCGGGCACGCAGCCGGAGGACCCGGACAGCGCGCTCGTGCCGCTGGCGGACGGGCGGGTGCTGATCGGGCGGCGCGCGGACGGGAAGTGCCACTTCTCGCTGCTCTACCCGTCGGGCCCGGAGACGGGCGAACTGCCGCTGGGCGCCGTGGAGTGCGAGCGGCTGACGCTGCTGCCGCCCGCGCCGGACGGGACGCGGGTGTACGCGCTGGCGCCGCGTGCCAGGGACGCGGCGACCGGCCTGTCGGGGACGGCGCTGTGGCTGGTGTGCGGCGGGGCGTTCGGCCCTGAGCTGGTGACGGTGCTGCCGGGGCCGTGCTCGGGCGGCGCGTGGCTCGACCGGCAGGGGCGGCTGCTGGCGCTCGACCATACGGACGGGCGCGGGCGTACGCGGGCGGTGACCGTGGACGTGGAGCGCGGGGGCGGGCCCTCCGAACTGTTGCGGATCGCGGAGGAGAGCAACGACCGGCTGCTGCTGGCCGATCCGGACAGCGGGCTGCTGCTGGTGCGGTCGGACGCGCCGGGCGGTGACCGGATCGGGTGGGCGGTGCTGGGGAGTCACCGGCCGGTGCGTTTTCCCGAGGCGCTGCGGGAGGACGGGGTGCGGATGACGCCGTTCGCCGCGCAGCCGGGGCAGGTGCTGGTGCCGGAGGACTGCGGGGTGGCGCTGCGGGTGGCGGCGGCGGAGGGGGACTGGGTGGCGGTGTGGCGGCCGGGTGAGCGGGAGTTGCGGCACCTGGCGGCGCCCGAGGGGTGGTTGAGGGGCACGGGGCGGTGGACAGTGGAGGGCGAGCTGCTGCTGCCGTTCAGTACGGAGCAGACGCCGTGTGGGCTGGCGCGGCTTTCGGTGCCGGGCACGCGGCGGGAGCACGGGGTGGGGGACGTGTACGGGTGGAGTGCGGAGGACGCGGTGGCGGCGGCGTCGGCCGGGGAACCGCGGGGGGCGGAGGCGGAGGACGTGCCGCAGCAGCAGGTGGGGCAGGACGGCGGGCGGGAGTTCGCGCCGCAGGAGCCGGCGTCGCGGGAGCCAGGACCGCAGGACGCGGCACAGCAGCACGACGCGTCCCAGAATGACGTGGGCCAGGAGTACGCGTTGCAGGAACCCGCGCCCCAGGAACAGGCGCCCCCGGAGTACCGGCCCCCCGCGTACGCCCCGTACGAGGAGGCCGCGCCGCAGATCACCAAGCCCGTGCCCCTCCAGCAGGCCCCGCTCGCCACGCCCTGAGGCCCCGGGCGCGGAACCGCCTGACCGGTACACGACCCCCGTGGCCCCCGCCCGCCCCGGGTAGGGCAGCATGTGGGGAGTACGACGGGGACCGCAGGGGGATGTGTGGCTGAGGACGCGGGCGTGTTCGCGGCCTTCGGGGCGGCGAAGGGCTTCATGCCGCCCGACGAGGGCCGGGCGCTGTACGCGGCGGCCCGCGACGCCGCGCGGCTGGGTCTGCCCCTGCTGGAGATCGGCAGTTACTGTGGCCGGTCCACGCTGCTGCTCGCGGACGCGGCACGGCGTGCGGGCACGGTCGCCGTCACCGTGGACCACCACCGGGGCAGCGAGGAGCAGCAGCCGGGCGAGGCGTACCACGACCCGTCGCTGCTCGACGCGGCGGCCCCGGAGCGGCTCGACACCCTGCCGCTGTTCCGCCGCACGGTCGCCGAGGCGGGTCTCGAACCGTACGTGATCGCGGTCGTGGGCCGTTCCGGCGCCGCGGCGGCGGCGCTGGGCGGGCGGTTCGGCCTGGTGTTCATCGACGGCGGGCACACGGACGCGCACGCCACGGCGGACTACGAGGGGTGGGTGCCGAAGCTCGCCGAGGGCGGACTGCTGGCGATCCACGACGTGTTCCCCGACCCGGCGGACGGCGGTCAGCCGCCGTACCGTGTGTGGCGGCGCGCGGCGCGCAGCGGTGCCTTCACGGCGCTGCGCGGCTGCCGTTCACTGCGTGTGCTGCGGCGTACGGGGCAGGGGGGCTGACCTGTGCGGCGAGCCGTCCCGGGGCGGGTCACGACCTCATCACAAGCGTGTCGTGTCGGAAACAGTCGCCCCCGTCCGCCGGTCCCCGCGCGGGCGGCGTCCGTACGATGGGCGCACCTTTTCGACCTGACCATGACGACGAGAACGGCAAAGGATCAGACGTGAACAACCGCTCGCTCTCCCGAGGCGACGCAGTAGTGATCGGAGCAGCGGTCCTGCTCTTCATCGCCTCTTTCCTCGACACCTACTCGATGGACGGCGATTACGGCGGGAGCACCAATGCCTGGGAGTCGAACATCTTCCCGGTGCTCCCCTCGGTCTTCCTGGCGGGCATCCTGGGTGCTGCGGCGATCGTCGGCTCGCGTTTCCTGCCGAACCGTGAGCGCCAGCTCGGCGGACTGCGGCTCGACCAGTGGGGCATCGCGCTGACGGTCACCTCCGCGTGGGCGGCCGTCTGGTCGCTGGGCGGCGGCTTCGGCCTCGACGTCGGTGTCGGCCTGATCATCGGCCTGCTGGCCTCGCTGGCGCTGGCGGCGGTCGCCGTCATGACGCCGGTCGTGCCGGGTCTCCAGGCGCCGCTGGCCGGCGCGCCCAAGCCCGCCGGTTACGGCCAGCAGCCGCCGTTCGGCGGCCAGCAGAGCGGCTACGGCTACCCGGCGGCGGGCGGCCAGCCGGCCCCGTACCAGGCCACGCAGGTCGCGCCCGCGACCGGCGGTCCCTCGGACTTCCAGCCGTTCTGGTTCGCCGTCCCGGCCGCCAGGCCGCTGTACGGCGAGGACGGGTCGCCGACGCCGATCGCCGAACTGGCGCCCGGCACCTGGTACCTGGCCGTCGAGCAGCGGGGGCAGTCGCTCGTCGCGCAGACGCAGGACGGGCGCCGTGGCGTCCTCCAGGACACGTCCGGCATCCAGCGCGGCTGACCGCGCGCCCGACTGCGCGCCTGAATCCGGCGCGCGCACAGCGGAATCGGGGGGGGGGGGGGGGGGGGGGGGACGGTGGGGGGGGGGGGGGGGGGGGGGGGGGGGGGGAGAGAGAGGGGGGGGGGGGGGGGGGGGGCCGCCCACCCCCCCCCCCCCC